>CALKHF010000101.1 GCA_938092255.1 uncultured Flavobacteriales bacterium
TGTTAACGCATGTAATGAATGTAATCCTATTGCGTTAGCTAATTAACAAGTCGATAAATGACGAGTTGTTTTCATATTTAGTAGTTTAGGTTAGAAAAGGGGGCGAAGGCCCTCTTTTTTTTTGTTTATTGAGATTATTCTCTTAAGGTTTTTCTACATTTGCTTTTAGTTCAGCCAATCAAAATGAATAACTCAAACAAAAAGCAGCTTTTTATATTCAATACACTATCCGGAAAGAAAGAAGCATTCGTTCCTATCAATAATGATATGGTTGGTATGTACGTATGTGGGCCGACCTTATATAGCGAACCACATATGGGAAACATGAGGACATTCATCAATTTTGATCTTATTTATCGTTATTTACTTCATTCCGGATACGAAGTTAAATATGTCCGAAACATTACTGATGCGGGGCACATCACAAATAGTGCAGGAGAACAAGAAGACAGTATTGGAAAAGCCGCAAGAATGGAGCAGGTACAGCCCTTAGAAATAGTGTACAGATACAATTTAAAGTTTCAAGAATTAAATCGCACCTATAATTTATTGCCTCCTTCTATAGAACCTACGGCCACTGGTCATATTCAAGAACAAATTGAAATCATTGAGAAAATCATTGAAAATGGATTTGCATATGTCAAAAATGGCTCCGTTTATTTTGATGTAAAAAGCTATATGCAATCTTATGACTATGGTGAGTTAAGTGGAAGAAAGGTCGATGAATTAGAAAATGAGACTCGAGCGCTTAATGCCCAGGAGGAGAAAAGATTTTTTGCAGATTTCGCTTTGTGGAAAAAAGCACAAGATAACGATATGCAAATATGGAGATCTCCTTGGGGAGAAGGTAATCCAGGGTGGCATATTGAATGTACTGCAATGAGCACAAAATATTTGGGTAAAACCTTTGATATTCACGGTGGAGGCTTGGACCTTAAATTCCCTCATCACGAAGATGAAATTGCCCAAAGCTGTGGTGCAACAGGCCAATCTCCAGCAAATTTCTGGATGCATGCCAACATGCTCAATGTAAATGGAAAAAAAATGAGCAAATCATTAGGAAACTTTTTCCTTCCCAAAGAAATTGTTGAAGGCACAAGCAAATTGTTTTCAAAAGCCTATTCGCCACAAGTGATTCGTTTTTTTATGATGCAATCACATTACAGAAGTACACTTGACTTAACAGAGGAAGCTTTAAATGCTGCCGAAAAAGGATTCGAAAGATTGACCGATTCCATTTCGCTTCTTGAAAACGTTCCTGTATCTGATGACTCTTCATTCAGCATTCCTCTTTGCATTCAAGGGTTTTACGATGCAATGAATGATGATTTTAACGCGCCTATTCTGATTGCAAATTTATTTGATGCCGTAAAAAAAATAAACCTAATTAAGGACAATAAGGAAGCAATAAATGCTGGGGACAAAGATTTCTTGTTAAGTGAAATGAAATGTTTTGTACATGATGTTCTTGGGTTGAAACACAATTCCGATTCTAATGATGATCGACTTAGTCCGGTAATGGATTTGGTTCTCGAATTAAGACAAAAAGCCAGATTTAATAAAGATTGGGACACCTCTGATTTGATTCGTGATGGGTTAAAAAATGCAGGAATCGAGGTTAAGGATGGCAAAGAGTCAACAGGATGGAAGTAAGCAATTTTTACATTTAATTCTGTATATTTGAGTAAAGACTATTACTTATGAACGTAACCTATTATGGCCATAACTCCTTTCTAGTTGAATTTGGTGGCAAGAAACTCTTATTTGATCCTTTTATCTCTGGTAACGGTCTGGCATCACACATAGATGTGAACACTGTTGAAGCGGATTATATCTTCCTTTCCCATGGGCATCAAGATCACATTTTGGATGCTGAATCGATTGCAAAACGCTGTGATGCAACGATCATTTCAAATTTTGAAATCATTTCTTGGTATGAACCCAAGGGAGTTAAAGGTCACCCAATGAATCACGGAGGAAAACACACCTTTGACTTCGGAACTGTTAAATATGTTAATGCAATACACTCATCTGTCCTTCCCGATGGAACCTATGGAGGTAATCCTGGAGGATTTGTTATCTGGAATGATACCAATTGCTTCTACATGGCTTGCGACACTGCGCTTACTTATGACATGAAACTAATTCCTTTGATGTGTCCTAAATTAGATTGGGCAGCTTTACCGATGGGAGATAATTTTACTATGGGAATAGAGGAGGCGGTCATGTCTACAAGCTTTATCGAATGTAAAAACATTATTGGATGCCATTATGATACATTTCCGATTATTGAAATGAATAAAGATGATGCCCGAGCAGCTTTTGAATCAAAAGGAATACAAATTCATCTACCGGAAATTGGGGAGTCCATTGACATATAATCTTGATGCTTTTTGCGTAAAATGGGCGAAAATCATTAAAAAAGACACGTTTTTACTATAAAAACCCTCTTTTTTTGACAAAATAGCAAAAAAAAGAAAATTCATATTCAGGCATTCTTATGTTTCACTATATTTTTTAAAATATCGACTAAAATCATTGAAAATGAGCCAAAAAAGTCAATTTTATACGAATTATTGATTTTTTTTTCGGGTTTTAAAGAATTATCTTTTAATCCATTTTAAGGTATCCAAAACACATTGACTTAACAGTATTTCAACGTTGTAAATCCCTTCAGCCAAATTGATGTTAATGCTCTTTTTTTCTGTATAATCATGATTTTCAACATGAACAAGTCTCCCCATGGCATCATAAATATTAATACAATCATATGCCTGTCCAAAGCTTTTTATGTAGAATTGGTCCGCAGAAGGATTTGGATAAAGCTCAAAAGTTCTTTTAATTAAAACCTCATTAAGTCCGTTTGTTCCACTCACCAAAACAGGAACATATTGAATGTCCTCACTAGTGAGTGTGTTCATATTTACATATGATATCTCTATTGAATCAATTAAGTCAACAATAGGCTCGATTAAAACCCCATAACGTTCACCTGGGCTAATCCATAAGGTGTCGGAAATTTCGGGATTCACAATTGGTCTCCCGTCTGTACTAATGATTTTTGCATTGAGCTCCTCGGGAAAAGTAATTCTATTGGCCAAGTAACCAATATTAGCCATTCTTAAAAAAGAAACCTCCTCCTTTGCGGATTGTAATACAATCTCAGATTCTAGCAGTTGTTGCTCGCTTTGTCCATTAACAAGAAAATAGCTTGGGTGATATTCAGGAATAGAAACCTCATGAATCGTTTGCGTTGTATCATGGTCGTGCTCCATAACTGAGTCTTCATGCCATAATGGATCTATCTCTGACATGGTGTAGAGCTTTTCCTGACTATATGAATATCCTCCATCCCAAGTTGTATTACTACCATCCGGAGGTTTAACAATAAAAACTCCATACATCCCCGCCTGAACGTGAATGGTTGAAACGACGTGACAATGATAAAAGTAAGTACCCGGATGGGGTGCAACAAAATAATAATATCCATGCTCCATATGATGAACCTCGAAAGACAAATGCGGCACTCCATCATTTTCTTGATTGACATCTAAACCATGTAAATGGATGGTGTGTGGAGCTCCTTGAGACACGTTAAACAAATCTAAGACCACACTATCCCCTTCATTTGCATACAGGGTAGGGCCAGGAATTGGCGGCTGTTCACCAAAGCTCTGCGCAAACCCAAAAGTGCGTATCACCACGCCGTCATGCATCTCTTTTTCTCCTAAATTTCTTGCAATGAGCTGATGATTCACTATTTGTTGTCCAACGGATATAAATGAGCCCATTAAAAAAAATAAAAAAAGTATTCTTCTCGTCATTATGGCTCAATTAGCATAGTTAAAAACATCCCGTTTGGATATATATTTGCCCCCGTAACTGCAATTAAATTGTGGTCATGCACAGGGTATTCTCCGGGCTGATGCGGAACCAACTCTAATGTCAAAACTTCCATAGGATTAATCGGAAAAGTATCTTTTATTCTTCCTACATGGCTCGGGTGTTCTGAGGATTGCTCCACTTTTAGGTGGTAACCATGAAAATGAATCGAATGAATGGAATTACCCGTATTGACCACATGGATGATTATGGTGTCTCCTACGTTTCCTGTCACTCGAGCCAGAGAATCTTCATTGATGTTTGGATTGTTATTCCCATTTATTAAAAAAAACTTTGGATTGTAAATGGTGCTCACCATATTATTTTCTGCAATATCCTTTATCCAAACCGTATCAATCTCTTTTAGATTCCAATAAAAAGAACTGTAATTACCATTTCTAAAGACGAGTATTCCAGCAAGACCGATGATTTTATGGTTCGGGAAATTCTCGGCATCGTGATAGATAAATGTTCCTGAATTTAAAGAGTGAATCAATACTGTTTCCTGTTCACCTGGTATTATTAGCTGAGATTCAACACCAAGTTCATTGACCTTAAAGAGGTGAGCCACATTATCATTGTTGATTATGGTTAAGGATACGGTATCTGTAACTAAATAAGACAAAACCTTATTGCTTTTTTCAAAAGCATCAGATTCATTAAAACAGCTGTAATTAATGCTGCTTCCATTGTAAGTTTGAAGCGTTCCGGAATTAATAAAAAGAGTGTCATTAACTTGAGTAGAGCAAGAATTAAAGCTAAAAGACAACCATAAAAAGAAAATTAAAAATGATTTCAAATCCATTGAAATAGATTTTTTTTTGCTGATTATGAATTTACTCTACTTTGATAAATCTCTTGTTTATGTAATTTCCGTTTTCGTGAATGACTTTTGCAACATAAATACCTTCTGAAATTCTAGCTAAGTCAAGGTTTTCTGTGGGGAAGTGGGGAGAAAAGTCAATTAAAATTTCTCCTGTCAAGCTCATGATCTGAATAATCTCAACCTCGCTTAGGTTTGTAAAATATAATTCTTTATGCACGGGGTTCGGATATAATTTAACTCTACTCAATCCATTCTCAACAATTTCACTTGATGGATTTGCCCATGAGATGTGCATGGAAACCGTATCTCCAAATGTGGGATTTGCAGATTCAAAAACATAAAATGAGATATCGCCTTCTCCATAAAAAGTTGAAGCCGTAATGTTAAGCTTTAAAAAACCTGTTACGCCAGCAAGAGCCTCTTCTTCTGTGATATCATCCATAACTCCACTATTAGGGACCCCAACATAGCATCCACCTAAGTCACAAAGAGAATAAGACCATCCTTCAGGTAGGGTGTTCTCAATTAAAGACCACTCAAAATGAATCGGACTTAAATCGGTAGTCATAAGTGAGATTCCATGAACAGAATAATTATCTTCTTGGATTTCCTCATCAATATGTTGAGCAGGATTAAATGTGAAGTTTTGAGCATTCAAAGAAAAAGTCAAAAGGCCAATTAAGGTAGATAAAATATAGTTTTGCATTGTGTTTAAAGGTTTACAATGTAAATATAATACATTTATCGACATGCCTTATTTAATATATCTGAGGCTCTTGCCGAGGGGGTTTTTCCAACCTCTATTTCTTGTTTTGCAATTTAAATGAACAAATAAAGACCCTCTCGGGCCTTTGTTTATGTCAAAATCAAATATTTATAATCTCTAAAAAGCAATAAGTATCGTGTGTAGCTCAACGTTCTCAGAGGCTGCCGCTCCTATAGCATCTGCTGCTGAATTTTGATTTTCAACTGGAGCAATATACTCATCGGTAATTGTAATAATCATCCTATTGTTATTTTTCCAAGAACTTGAATGAACTGTTTGAACAATAGCATCATAATGAGACTCACTCGAATGGTACCCTCTTTTTTTACCAATAAAATCAATAGCATTCCAATGATCTTCACTTAAATCAGACAATACAAACCATTGGTTGGAGCTAGATATTCGAAATGATGCAGCACCTACTCTAGATCCCGCAGGTATCGAAGCAAGTATGGCATCGCTTTCTTTCATCATTGTCTTTATGTTATTACCCATACTACCAGAAGCATCAATGAGTATTACAATATCTGTAGAATCTGTTGCATGACTATCAATTTGCTCAACTATTGTTTTTACAAGATTCAAACGAAGCGTTCTTACAAATTCTCCGGATGTAGGTAATGCAATATTATTATACCCCTCTAGGACTTGATATTGACCATTTTCGTTTGTTGAAGTTGAATTGTTTTGATTATTCGTGTTATTATTATTTGATCGGTTACTGTTTGAAGATGTAGAATAATAATGGCTTGATGAGGATGAGGAATGATTTGAACTGGACGAGACGGATGAATTGTTGGATGGTCGTGTTCTATTGGGACTGCTTATACTTGAAGAATGAGATGATGGTTTTGGTGTTCTAACCGCTGGCCTATGATTAGTAACTGGTGCATTTTTAAGCGTTCCATTCCCTTTTGGACTCGATCTTTTGACCTGCCCAAAGGCTGAAAGAGAAATAGATAATGGTAAAATTAAGAGTAGTAATGTTTTCATAAGAGTTGATTTAAAGTGGTTAATAAATAAGTCACCGCGTTAATTGTAAGTCTATCGATGAATCCACTCTACACATATCTAGAATCGTGCCAAACCCAATTTTCAAGACGCTTATAGGGCCTTTTTATTTACTGAAAAAGAGTTAAATACGTTGAAATAAAACGTTATCGTTTTCGACACTAATCCTATATATTCCAAATGATTTATTCGGACTCTCACTGTCTTTATTGCAATGTTTGCTTCGCGAAATAGTTGAAACAAACAATTCCATTTTATTTGGCGCTAACCATTGATATGTGCCACTAACCGAAGTGAAACAATCTACTCCACATGGAGCGCGATATGAAGTTTGAAAACTGTTTTCGGTAAAAGAGATGAAGTAACCCCATCTACTCGCAATATCACCTGTCGATTCCGAATAGGCACTGAGAATAAAACCATCCTCATTTTGTGTTTCCAAACATTTACCGTCAAGTTTCCAAGAACGGTTTTTTAATTCTATTCTATCTATATAAATCTTTTTGGGCGCATTGTAGGAAGAGGCCATTAAAGAAGCTGCAAAAAGTAATATAAAATAATTCATGTGCATGATTTAATTGGTTTACAACTAATTTCTATTGTGGTTCATTTTTTATTTCCCCATTATCTCGAATCACTTTTAAGCACATCACGAATACTTCTAAAAATTTTGGTACTATATTTGAATTACTAATGAAAATTAAGACTATGAAAGGACTTATTGTTTTTATCGGAATTTGTGCTTTATTGGCATGTAAAACAAAACAAAACAGTGAAACTGAGGTATCAGCAAGCAATAATAATGTGAGTGATTCAGGAATAACCGAAAGAGACCATCCCTCTTTAAATATAGAAGCGGAAATTGGAGATATGACTAGGGAGTCTAAAAATGTACAGATTTTAAAATCAAAGATAGAAGGAAACAACCTCATCTTGAAAATCGGTTATTCAGGGGGGTGCACAACTCATGAATTTCAGTTTGTCGGTTCAAAAATGATTTCAAAATCTCTTCCTCCTATTAGAACTGTGCGCCTAATACATGACACCTATGATTCATGTAGAGAATACATCGAAAGAGAACTCATTGTTGATCTTAAAGAGTTGGCATACAAAAAAGAAGTGGGCAGCAAAATAAAACTTAATATTGAGGGGGGCAACGGAGTACTCTTGTATACTTATCAATAAGTAATTGCAAGTCATTTGTTTTACATTAATTTCATGGTTATGTGTGTCATTAGTAAATAGCAATGTCTTGCTATTCTTTGTGCTTTATGTGTAGTTGGTATTTTATCAAAGATGTGGTATTTTTAAGCAAATTAAATTATACATCTAAACATGAAGTCTTTAAACAAATTCCTAGTTATTCTTTTTATCTCCTTCACAAGTATCGTTTTTTCACAAAAAAATGAATCTGCACCACAACAAAATGCTTTTGTTTTGGGAGACCTTATTGTTCAGCTTACAGAACAAGGCAAAATACGCGATCTTGTTAATCGAGCTCCCTCACAAAGTGGACTCGTTATTTTTAAAGAGCTTTCGCCAACCTCAGATATTTGGCAACTTAAATTTAACCACAACAATATATCCCATAAAGAAATTTTAAATTGGGTATATGAACAACCAAATGTTGAACTGGCTCAAAATAATTATTATTTAAAGCTTCGTTCTACAATTCCAAATGATGCAACTTTCACCAGTCAATGGCATCATAATAATACGGGACAAACAGGCGGTACTGCTGATGCGGATATCGATTCAGATTTAGCATGGGATATTACCACTGGTGGAACAACCGCATCAGGACATGACATTGTTGTATGTTTGATCGAAAGTGGAAATTTAGATCATCAAGATTTATCTCCAAATCGATGGGTGAACACTAATGAGATTGAAAACAACGGGGTAGATGATGATGGAAACGGTTATGTAGACGACTACAGTGGATGGAACCCGCTTCAAAACAATGATAACTATGGGACGGGAGCGCATGGAACAAACTGTCTAGGCATGATGGGAGCAAAAGGGAACAACGGATTAAATGTCGCTGGTGCAAATTGGGATGTTAAGCTAATGGTTGTTGGTGGATACAACATCAATACAGATGCCAATGCTATTCAAGCCTATCAATATCCTTACGATATGAGAGTTCTTTGGAATAATTCCGGGGGTGCTCAAGGTGCTTTTGTCGTTGCAACAAGTTCATCATGGGGTATCGATGGAGAAGATCCAAACAACCATCCCGTCTGGTGTAGCTTTTACACCACCATGGGAGAAGCGGGAATATTAAATGTTGGTGCCACGACAAATCAAAATTTAAATGTGGATACTGCGGGAGACATGCCAACAGCATGTAACACGCCATACATGATTGGGGTCGGACGTACAGACCACAATGACAATACTGCGGGAGGCTACGGGGCGACAACAATCGAATTCGGTGCGCCTGGAATCAATGTAGTAACGACGTCTGGAACAAATTCAACCACTACTACAACCGGGACATCTTTTTCCTGTCCACTAACAGCCGGTGTCATTGGACTCGCTTATTCTATACCTTGTTCAGACTTTATGAATACTGTCATATCTAACCCCCAAGCTGGGGCCGATTTGGTCCTTCAAGCACTTATGGATGGTACGGATCCAAAAGCTCAATTAGCAAATAAATTTGTTTCAGGGGGAAGATTAAATTCAAGAAACACATTGGATGAATTAATGGCTGTGGGGTGTGACGGTTCAATCTGTTTTGGGCCGAGCGGTGTAAGCACTAGCGACATTACTGAAAATGATGCTGTTTTATCTTTTGATGCGCAATCAGGTGCAGATGCAACCAATTTATATTGGAGGGAGGTTGGAGCATCAAATTGGATTAGCGAGACTGCTGTTATTTCCCCGTATACGTTTACGGGACTTTCCGGGTGTTCAGAATATGAATTTTATATGGAAACTGCATGTAGTGTAGATACCATTTCAAACCCTACTTCAACCCAAACATTCAACACTCTTGGTTGTGGGGCTTGTATAGACAACCAATATTGCTCAAATGCTGCTTCTGACGGTGTAGATGAGTGGATAGAGTCGTTTACCATCGGCTCATACACAAATCCATCAGGAAACGATTCAGGTTATGGTGATTATACCGGAAATCCGATTCAGCTTGCGACCAACAATACTTACAATATCGATATTGAAATCGGTTGGGGAGGTACACTTTATAATGAGCAATCTCGAATTTGGATAGATTTGGACCAAAATGGCGATTTCGATGCCTCCGAATTGGTTTTTGACCAAGGGGTTGCTGATCAAACAGTGAATGTTACAGGTCAAGTTACAATTCCGGCACTAACACCCCTTGGCAGCACCAGAATGAGAGTACAAATGGCTTATGTTGCGGCACAAACACCACTTCCCGATGTGTGTGATTCATATCAATGGGGAGAGGTTGAAGACTATTGTGTTGATATTGTATATGGAGCTATTTGTGGATTAACTGTTAATAGTACTTCTTCAAATCCTTTATGTAATGGAAATGACAATGGATCAATAAATGTAAATGCATCCTCTGGTTCTGGTAACTATGAATACAGTTGGGATGGAGGTCTCGGAAATTCAAGTACAGTATCAAATCTTTCAGAAGGAATCTATACAGTGGTTGTTACTGATTTAGACAATAATTGTGACACAACCATTCAATATGAAATGGAATACCAAACAGCCATTTCATTGGATTTCAATTCACAGGATGCGTCATGCTACCAATCGGCTGATGGATCAGCAACGGCAATTGCTTCGGGTTCTTCGGATTATATATATGAATGGGAAAACGGCCCATCCTCAGATGAATGGAACGGGATTGGTGCTGGTACTTACGCTGTAAATGTGACTGACTTAAATGGCTGCACAGCGCAGGGAGAAGTGTCTATTGACCAACCAAATCCAGATGTGGTTTCGTTCTCCTGGAATACCTCAAGCCTTTTGGTCCAGTTTTCAAACTCATCAAGTCCTGGAAATTATTTGTGGGATTTCGGTGATGGCAGTACAAGCACAGAAGAGAATCCGACACACACCTATGCTGAAACGGGAACTTATTCTGTTTGCCTAGAACTAACGACTGATTGCGGAGTTAAAGATGTGTGCAATACATTAAGTGTAAACAATGCAAGTCTTGATGAAAATTATTGGGATTATATTTCTGTTTATCCGAACCCAACAAATAACACAGTTTATTTCAATATTACCCACCCAGAACTTTCCACGATCAAAATAATTGATGTCGTTGGAAAGGAAATTTATAGGTTAAAGGTATCTGGACAAATTAATGCTGTTGATTTATCAAGATTTGATAACGGGTCCTACTTTTTTAATATCCTAGATGAAAGTGGAAAAACACTAGTCTCGGACAAATTACTAAAGGTAAAATAAAACGAAAAAAGGCCTCCTTCGAGGCCTTTTTTATAATTTAATTAATCTCATTCGAGTCGGATTTATTTAATCCAAAACCACTTCTAAAGTGGAATGATCCACAATAACAATCTTCCCTTTTAGCTCACCATCAGTTATTACAACACAGCAATAAATAGCTGCTTCATTGGTCTCCGGAGAAACATAAGGAAGATACGCATCTATGTAGCCTTGCTTGAATTTCGTTTCTTCGATGATTTCACAGGTATAACCCAAACACCTTCTTTCTCCCACATTATTAAGAGGACGCACTTTTGTTTTGCCTTCCATTTTTTTTTGAATTTAGAAATTAAAGATAGAAAATTCCTAGACTTATTGCTGCTAGAATCGACTAACATAATAATCAAAGTATTTGCACTCGCTTATGAGCTCTTGATAGAACTTTGTGTCACTGTATTGGTTCTTCAAGGCCTCAAAATCTTTTCTGAAACCTGAGGACCGGATACCGCTTTGAAATTGGTCAAAATAATCGTTGTAGACTCCGTAATAATTCGTGTAATTATCTCTTATCCCGGAACCTTCACAGTACCTATTTTGATCACAACGCGCCAACATATAATGCGCCTTTGCCATCATCTCTCGATTTAATTTTCCAGTATTAATCGCTCT
The DNA here is from genome assembly GCA_938092255.1 of uncultured Flavobacteriales bacterium. Lineage (GTDB taxonomy): Bacteria > Bacteroidota > Bacteroidia > Flavobacteriales_D > Crocinitomicaceae > UBA952. Next base: position 11,553 of record CALKHF010000101.1, read on the forward strand.
ATCAAAAAATTGTTTAGGAACAGTCATGTCATAAAACCCATTTAAACCTGACGAGGACCTGTAGTTCCCCATTAATTTCCATGACATTCCATAATAAGACATGTTATAATAAGCCAATCCCAATTTAAAATAATCTTCAGCACTATTTTTTCGTTTTGCTTTAGCATAAAGCCTGAATAATGAATTGGCCACTTTTGTCCTTGTAAATTTCATTTCATCGGGTACACTTTTTTCATATTCATACCCATAATCCTCAAAATAGGGATCCTTTGTATAAAATGTAAATGGATTTACTGCTGTTTTGGTATTTGAGATTTGAGATTTAATCTCTAATGGGATTGTATTGAATTCAGAAGCCGCTTCCTCTAACCTTTCTGGGTTCCTCATCAGCAATACCGCTCTTAGCTCCTTAATGAAAAAGTTTACATCTTCAAATTTTACAATATTTCTATCCTCTCCTGACCAGTAATAACCGTTTGAAAAATAGTTGGACGAAGCATACTCCACCAATTTGGTTTGAGGTGTTTCTTTCAAGTCCATTAACACCTTGTCAAGATAAGAAATTGTTACTTTCTCAAGAGGTTCTATGTAAGATTCTCTGTCTATGTATAAATCTGTCTGTAACCTTCGTCCTCCAAAAATCAATGTTAAAAAAGCATTGTCTTTCACATCGATTCTCGAAGACAACTCATCAAAAACATATTCATTAAGCGAAAATGAAAATTCACGGGATTCAAGAAAATTGTAATAAACCTTCCCCTTGTTTATCTTGTAAAGCTGTTCTCCAACTATATTTTGGTCCTCAATAGAAAGCTGTGGTCTCATTTTTACATAAAGCAATAGGTTCAAAATGTCAAGTTGGACTTGATCCTTCTCCGCCAAACCATGAATCTGACTGCTCGTTTTTTGGCTTTTATCATAATCGCCATTTAAAAAATACAGATATGCCATAGAAAGATGCCAAAATTGACTTTCACCCTCATTTTGAATAAGATTTTCATTTAGTGAAATCAAACGCTGTAGATACTTCCCTTCTGTCTTTTGTTTTACCAACTTTCCCATGCCTTCATGACCGTATAAAGGGTAATACCTCTCATTATTATTTAGAAAAAAGGTCTCTAATCTATTGATTTCGCGACTCATCAAGATGCGTGCAAAATCACTATTCTGATTGATTTCTGTGATTTTCGACAAATCATATAATCCAAGGTTTTTACCGTTCATGCCTCTGATAAAATGAAGCGACATCAGTTCTTCAGGTGAAGCACCCATGTTTTTGACCTCTTCAAATTCACGTTCAGACTTAATATCTATACTGAGATATGCCGATTGTCTTTTACTTGGACTCTCCATATAGACCTTGGAGAAATAGTAATTTGACGCAGCATTACTTTGCATTATTCGAAGTACTCCTGCATATTGATCCATGGCCCAATATGATATAAATGACTTTTTGTCTTTAAAATAGCTTTCATAAATGTCAACAACCTTTTCGTATGAGCCATAATAGCGGTGTAGCTTAATCAGCTGATAATGCATGCGCTCTTTTGTAAATCCACTTCTAAATTGAGCAACAAGCTTATTTGCATTTGTAATCATTCTCTTTTGTTCAACGGGGTCCTTAATGATCGGCTTTTCATCCCATGAATCTGGGACTAATGTTTGCAAATAATTTTCTAGCTCTAGAGCGTATTCAAGATATAGAATAAACTCCTTTTCTTTTTGATCGATCTCTCGGGGCTTACTTGTTTTTGACCGTAAATTATTTAACTCCAGGTCATACCCCTTAAACTCATCATATCTATAGATTATTTTTCTTAGATCTTCTTCTTGATATTTCTCCTCTAAAAACTCTGTCCATTCTTTGATGTTTAAGTCCACGGAATTGTTCTCTTTTTTAAATTGATTGGGATAATACCACAAATTGAATTTTTCAGGCGCATTCTCTTGACTTAAAACAAGGTTTTCATCAAAGAGGTGGTAATAAGTAAGTCCATAACTTCCAGTGCAATTGGAAGTACTAAAGGAGATTGCACTACTTATAAATAAGAGTATTAATTTGATCGAGTTTTTGTATGTCATAGTCTTCAATATTGGCCTGGCTCAGATGATAATAAATCAGTTTATCAAAGTTAAAAGAAGAAAGACGCTTGGCTGTTTGTTCCAACTCTTTTAAGTCAACCTCTTCAAATCTGATCTCATCATCTATAGATAAAAATTGTCCTTTAATATAAAAATTATCTTTTACTAAGAAGCGATTATTTGATGCCGAAATAATGTGATTTTGCATACTCGCTTTGTCAACATTATTAAGAATTGAAGAAAGTTGGCCCAAACGAAATACCAAAGCCCATTTATAAATAGGGAGCGCAATACTTGATTTTAGAGGATAGTTCATTCCCTTTTTTAGGTATTGGGTCACTAGATCGTAACTAAAGATGGAATTTGATTCGTTGATATTCTCTATCTCACCAATGTTATAACACATTAAAACGCCTCGATCGACAGGTGGAATGCCTGTTTTTTTCCAATATTTATATTGATGCAAACGAATGGTCGCCGACAATTTCTTGTTGGACAATTGCTCATCTGCTTTTTTTAGAAATCTAAAGTAATTCTCCTTGCTTCCCAGTGTCCAGTCACAATCAAACTGGACCTCCTTAAAGCTCAGCTTATTATTTTCAGCAATAGAAAGAATTAGCTTGACTGTCCTTGAGGCAAGTTTCTCTGGGTTCACCTGATCAGAAGAGAAAATATCATTGGTAATAAACACACACGGAATGATTGAATAATCACTTGCACTCGATTTAAAATCAATTTTCGCAACAGGTTCGGGGTGACCATTTACCATTTTTACATCAAAAAACTTAACATATAATTCTTTAGACCCCAGTTCTTTAAGAAGCTTTTTTTGATCGGGATTCAACTTGAATTCTTGTTTCCAGTAATAAAATGATGGTGGGTGTTTTACTTTTTTATTGTCTTGACAAGAATAAAAAATCAGAAATAAAAGAATGAAAAAAAAATACTTGACCAAGGCTTATTATTGTTTAATCTGATTTCAGAAATTAAAGATAAAAAAACATCTTTTGATTTTGGAACGCTCTTTGTATTTGATATTGAAATTAAACAGTATGAGCTTGAATCGCATTATTATGTTCTTTTTATTAGTTGGAGGATTATTTGCCTTCACATTAAATGAAAAAAACATCAATTCTGGATCGGACCCAATAAGAAAGTTAAATCAAACCGCATTTACTAAAGGTGAATTTTTACGTTATGATGTTTCTTATGGCTATTTCGATGCTGCTGAAGCCACCTTAGAAGTTAAAAAATCCTCTACAATGATAAATGGTCGAAGAACAATGCATGTCGTTGGTAAAGGCAAATCAAAAGGGGCGCTTAGCTTGTTTTTTAAGGTCGAAGACCGTTATGAAACGTATATTGATGAGGAAGGTATTTTACCTTGGAAATTCATACGCCATGTTCGTGAGGGTGGTTATAAACTGGACCGAAACATTGACTTTAATCACTTCTCAAATAAAGCCACTGTTGTCCAAAATGGATCAAAAGATTATAGGGTAAAACCAAATACTCAAGACCTCTTGTCTGCATTTTATTACGCAAGAACTCTTGATCTACAGAATGCCAAAGAAGGACAAGAATTTATAATCAACACCTTTTTCGACCGTGAAATGTATCCATTAAAAATCAAATTTTTAGGAAAAGAAAACGTTAAAACAAAGCTTGGCGAATTCAATTGTTTGAAATTTCGCCCTATGGTCGAAAAGGGAAGAGTTTTTAAAGAGGAAGAAGACATGACCATGTGGATTAGTAATGATGCAAATAAGGTGCCCATTCGATTAAAAACAGACCTACTGATCGGTTCCATTGAAATGGATTTGGTCGAATTTAAAAATCTTGTGAAGCCTTTGAAAAAAGTGAATTGACCTTTTTTAACTGAGTTTAATTTGCCGTAAAAACAAGTTACTCGCGCACACTAAACACCTTTTCAGTACTTCCGTCATCATAGACATAGATAAGCGTTGTATTGGGTTTAAATCTAGTCTCACGACCCATTAAATCAATAATCTTTAAAAGCTTTTTTGATAATGACGTTTGATTTAAACCTAATGTACAATTGTACATAGGTGTATCCGTCGTGCGAATTGCGCCAGAAAATAAATCTCCATCATTTCCATAAATGGATTGGTCCAAGGCCATTCCGGATTGCTCCTCAAAATTCCAAAAACCGACAAGATCATCTTCGTCTCCCATTGGTGGACAGATCATATAGTTTTGAATCTCTGATTGGGTTAAAACATCATTCCAAATCGATATGTCATCCATAAAGTCTATGCTATTTATTTCTAAGGGAAGACTTCCGCTGTAATATCCAAAATAAAGATCATCAGTATTAACGGGTGCATTATCATTGAACGTACATTGGTTAATTATTTGGCCGTCATAATACACGGTTTTCACCCCTGAATCGGGAGTTAGACCCTCTAATGAAATTGCATAAAAATGCCATTTTTGATCTATTATCAAAGGCTCAATATTATGATTGCAACCTGATTGATTTGCATCGCCTATGCCCAATACAATTCCTTGATTTGAAGAACCAGTCAAGAAAAAATGGTAATCATTACAAAAGCTACCATTGCATGTACTCTTCATCATGATATTTGTTCTAAACTGAGAAGCGTTAGTTTCCTTGGCCCAAAACAAAAAAGTCTTACTGAGAGAGGATGCGTCGTAGATATCAAATAAAGGACTGTTTCCAACATTGACTCCCGAGTTCGAATTTGGAAATTGAACTGCAAAATTGTTTTGTGAATTAAGTCCAAAACAATAAAGTACAGCAACAAAGCATAACATTTTCATGAATACCAAGATAAAGCATATCAAAGAAATTGTCAAATGCGAATGACTTTACGGTCAAAAGGTTTATTTATCGGTGATTTGTTTTAAATAACATTTCAGTATTCCACGATAAAAACTGTAAAAATTCGAATGCATAATGTATCCTACTTCAAAAAAAGAATCTATAGAAAACGTTAGTCACATTCAAAAGCTTCACCTTCTTCATCCCAACATTTTTGACTAATGAGCTTTCCGTCTTTGTAAACGGCTTCCTTAAAAAGTTGCCCCGATTTGAACCACTCGCGAGTAAAACCATCTTTAACTCCATTTTTATAGCTGGTTTCCCACCACATCATGCCATTTCTCCACTTTTCATATACGGTTCCATTAAATGGTGTATTATTCATCCTAAGATAAACCTGATCCGCGTAGGAGTAATAGGTGGTTTGGTCCACATGAAGCTTGTTCTTAAGAATAACATATGGGCTTGAGGTTTCCGTAGATGCTACTTCTGCTACAGAACGTAACGTTTCTGAATTTTTGTCATTTGATGCATCGGACACTTTCGCATCAGTTTGAGCATTGGCATTATAAATTGAGTGAAATAAGAAGAAAACGACTAAACTCTTTTTCATGGCGTTTTCTATTTACCTCTAATGTAATCACATTAATTCCGTGGGCTATACATCAATGAATATTTATGGGGGCCTGGTTTTCAAACATAGAGTATACGTGTATAAGAGGTCCAAGCATGAGTGGAGAATATTACTGAGTTCCCTTTATAAAATTAGGTCATCTTATTCTATTACAAACGTCTCTTAACTTCAGGAGAATGGTTCTTATAATTGACTCAGAATCACCGATTTTAAATCAGATGTTGAGTGACCTCCTCCTACAAATCTCTGAACTTCGGAACCGTCTTTATAAATTATAATGGTTGGAAACCCCTCCACATTTTGTGCTTCAACAATTTCTGGGTAGTCTTCATATTCGACCTCCCCAAAGAATACTTGAATCAAATCGGTGTCCATCGCCACCTCACTTATCGCAGGCCTTTGAGCCTGACAAACACTACACCAACTGGCGTGAAAAAAGACCATGGAAACTCCCGATTCAATATCAGATGTCATTTGACTTAAGGAATTAATGACCTGCAAGCCTTCAATAGGCTCCATCTGTTCCTCTTCTTTTTCACAAGAAAAAAGAGTAATAAGTATTAAAATAAGGAGTGTGTATTTCATCTATAAAAATCAATTATTTGAATTGTTAACGCTCCATTTCATCAAAAATTGTCAATCACCACGCATTAAAATAAACAAGGCCTTGCATTTGTGGTAAAATGACTCATTTAACTTTAGAAGTATGAATAAGGAGTTTAGAGCCCCTTTAACGAGTCCCGTTTTGGTTTTAAAAGGCTACTTGTAAGGACGGTTGAAATGAAAAGGAAGGTGTTTTTCATAATATAGCGTTTGAGTACACTTTAATTACAAAAAACACCTAATCGTTGCAAACATAAAATGATTATTCTAAAGCGTTAATCTTTGATGATTTTTAATGTTTTTAACATGCCATTTGACCCTTTCACAGTAACAACATAGATGCCTTGTGTTAAGGGTGACATGTCAATTTCAAAAGAGCTATTGATGTATGGTAGAACTTTTCCCTTGTAAATTTGCTGGTTTATTCGCCCCGTCATATCAGTTAAAGATATACTGTAATTTCCCTGAGTAGTTGCCGTTAGCGATATTGATGTTTTGTTTTTTGTGGGATTTGGAAAGGCCGTAAGAGCCACGTCAACAAAATTAGATTTGTATGACGTTTCAATCTCCGGAATTCCAGAATTGCCGTCACAATCGTTTTGTTCATCGCAAGAACCCAAAACGCATCCGATTGCCAAGTGTGCAGGAACAGCTGATTCATTAATGCAAATCGTGTGCGCATTGCTTGGATTGCCTGGAGGGATTTGACACATTTCTACTTTCATGTTCCCACTATTTCCTGTTTGGCACTCTACATTTATAACACAAACGGAAACCTCATCAATCGCTTCACATCCGTTTGCATCAGTTACCTTCACTGAAAATAGTTGACTTTCTTCCGGACAAATCGTTACCTCAGCACCCGTGTAGGAATCAGATAAAGATGTCCACGTATAAGTATATGGTGCATTTCCTCCGCTACCTATTGCACTAATACTTGTACATTCAGTGGGCGAATAACCATAAAAAACGGTTTGATTTTCGCTCGCTTCAATGGAAAGATCACAATTAGAAAAATTAAGAGCCATTTCAACGGCTGCAGCAGCATCAAGGCGTCCAGCGCCTATTAATCCCGCATATTCAGGGTTTACATCATCAACATAAAAAGATGAAGCCTTTAAAATAGTTTCAATATCCTCGCTGGTAAGGTCTGAATTAACAGCAAGCATTAGTCCTACTGTTCCTGTAACCATTGGAGAGGCATATGATGTGCCGCTCCCGATAATGAACCAACCTTGTACAGGGGACAAAACCAAATTGTAACCCGGGGCGCTTAAATCTACCTTATTATTATGTTGGTGAGTTGTTGAGGGATTACCAATAATTCGTTCATGACTGTTGCTCGGGCCAACACTAGTGACAGAAAAAACATTATCATAAGAAGCAGGATAAACATATGAGTCGGGGCCATTGCATGTTGAGCCATTTCCGGCAGCAGCGATAAGAAAGGTGCCATTTTGGTGTGCTTCATTTATGACTCCCTGAATATATGGACTAAACCAACACCCTGAAGACCAACTCATATTAATTACTTTTGCTCCTGCATATGATGCCGCTAAAACATCATTATAACTCATTTGATACAAAGCCAACTTTGTGTCGTAACCAATAGAAGCGGTGCCCACAGAATTATTGGTTGCTCCTGCTGCCATCATAGCGACTGCTGTTCCATGAGTAACAGAAGTACTGTTGCTCGGATTATAATAAACAATTTCATCTACTAAGTCATTGTTGGTTACTTGATAATTCTGATCAGATATCGCAACATATACATTGGGATCTCCGTGAGTAATATCCCATGCCGCTGGAGCATTTATCAAATCCAAAGCATAGTTTGAAGAAGAAGATGCAGGGTAGTCATTGGGAATATCCAGAGTTTCATAACTAGGTGCGAATTCTACCTGCGAAACAATAGGGACTTTATTGGTCAAGGTCGCATAAAGGTCTTCTGAATCACAGTTACATGTTATTTCATAAACTTGTTGCAAGATTGGGTTTTGAGATGATGGCAATGCCTTTTCTATTGAAATTATATTTAAATTATTAATGGCTTTGTCAAAGGCTAAATTTGCAGAAACGTGTTGTCCATTTTCGAATTTTGGAACTTGTTTTGAGTGAATGGTTGCCCAGACTTTACCTTGCTGAGCGTGGGTTGTTATTATAGAAATAGCAAATAATAAGGGTAGTACGAATTTAGAAAAATGAATTGATTTCATGTGTTTTAGTTTTGAGTATTGAATTTTCACCTGATAAGTCTAATTCAATATAGTTGATGACTCAATTTAGAAAAACCAACGAAACAACACTGAAAGAAATTTTTTAACGGCGTCAAGGATTTTTTAACGGCAAGAAAGAGAAACAAAAAGGTAAGAGTTATCCAACTGGGAAACTCTATAAAACTTTTCAAAAGGGCATAAAAAAAGCCCTACAACGTTTTGGTTATAGAGCTAATTTGATTGTGACGTGTGTGTGAATTCCTTATGCTTTTCCAAGAATTCTAAACATCCCTGTACCACAAGAAGGGCATTTCCCTTTCATTGCTTTTCTTCCGTTTTTCATTGTCACTTCTGCAGCATCTTTAATTTCTTTTTTTGCTTTACATTTTACGCAATAACCTTCCATAATTTCAAGTTTTAATTAATTCTATATTCAATTTACAAACTAAATATAAAAATTTCCTTAAATAATTCAGTCGTTATTAACAAATAGTTGTGAACATCCACAAGGGTTTCAAAAGAAAAAAGGGCAAAAAAATCATAATTCTTAGAGTCAATCTTGAGCTGAAGTTGCTATTTCTTTTCTAAATTAATGACTGTGCGATCTACTAAAGATGAATCTTTGGAATTTTAAAACGCCACTCCAATACCCACATATATTAGTTCTGGAAATCCAAAACCAGTACGAAAAACAAAATCTTCATTTGGTGCCTGAAAGCGATAACCAATATTTCCCACCGGAACGAATTGACCATATTGAGACGCCGAAGATCCTCCCGATCCGTATATTCCCCCGGAAGCTTCTTTATTGACATTATCCCAACCTAAACCAATACTCGCCTCAAAATGATTTCGTGTATCAAGCCCCATGATAAGACCATTGCTGATAGAAAATACAGTATGGTTTTCTGTTGTAAAAAAATCAAATCGAAATAAATTAGCACCCGCTGATAATGTATAGTACACGCTCTTTTTTGGTATAACCCTTTCGTATTTTATCCCTCCGCCGTTTGCGAGTAGTGCCGTTCCAATATTTAAAGAAAAACTGTTTTTATGCAGTCGGTTTGATCCATCTGCATCATTTACTTGTGCGAATGTTTGACTCGATAAAAAAACAAAAAGAAATAAGACTCTCATAAACGAAATTTTTTGATTCGTAAAACAAATCTAAAGATCAATAAGAAGAATATTAAATTAAAAAGAGAGTTAATAACCTGTAAAAAGGATTTTAAAAAAATCGTAATCGTTTCAAAAAACCAATAAGTAAAAAGAAATAAGGAATAAAATAAGGACTTTCATTGATGATCTCTCCTGTTTAACGAGTGGCTTTTTGCTTATGAATAGAAAAAGGAGCTGATGTAAACACCAACTCCTTTTTACTTGTACCCGAGGCCGGGATCGAACCGGCACTCCCGAAAGAACAGGATTTTGAATCCAGCGCGTCTACCAGTTCCGCCACTCGGGCCTAGTCATTCGGAGCGACAAAAATAGGGAATTTTTAAAACTAAAAAAGGGCTAGGCCTAAATTTCGCTCTCTTCAATCATTTTGATGGCTTCTTCAACCGTCAAAGCATCCGCAATGTCAAAGTCACCCGAGGCCGTGCGACGTAATTCAATGAGTGTTCCTCCACTTTCGAGAGCTTTGCCAAAGTCTGCTGCAATCGAACGAATGTAAGTTCCTTTAGAGCATTTAATAGAGAAGTGCAATTCGGGCAATGCGCTTGTGTCCACGCTAAAGTCAAAAATCTCAATTGCATTTTGCTTGAGCTCGACCGTTTCCCCTTTTCTTGCAAATTCATAGGCGCGCTTTCCATCTATTTGCTTGGCTGAAAAGATAGGGGGCGTCTGTAATTGTTTGCCCAAAAAAGATTGACGCACCTCATCGATGAGTGTTTCAGTAATATGTTCTGTG
>CALKHF010000102.1 GCA_938092255.1 uncultured Flavobacteriales bacterium
CGTTAATTTAAACTTAGTAAAAATTTCTAGTTGAAGAACGGGCAACCCGCTAGGAATTTCTTCGATAGGCTTATAATTCAGCCCAAACCCAATGGCGATACCAGACATGATGATTAAAGCGACGAGTGTGCTAGGCACTACCGTTGTAATGCGTTTAAACCCATAAATAATAAAAATAGTTCCCAAAGCCAGCAGCAGTTCTAGCCAGTTGATATTTTGAAGTGCTCTTGGCATAAGTTTTAGTGCGCCGATTGTTCCAGAGGCCTCTTTAGAAGCTAAGTTTTCAGATTCTTTTTGGATATCATCTTGCGAAATTAAAGAAGCGCGATCAATGGTTTCTTGAAAATTTTCCAAGACCAATATTCCATCACCAGCCTCCTCTTTTAAAATATTTTCAAGAATCACCTCTTCGGCCTGTGCCTTGAATTGATTGACAAATTGGAGGTCTTCTTTTGGGCTATACCCTAAAGAAGGCAAGATTTGTGTCAGTAAAATAATAACACCGATTGCAGTCATAAACCCCGAAACGACCGGGTAAGGAATGTATTTAATATACTTCCCGAAGCCTAAAATACCGAGTCCAATTTGAGAAAGCCCCGCAATTAAAAACACGGTTAATATGGCGGGCAGTGCAATTGATAAGTCGCCATCATTGGCAGCTATAATTCCGGAAATCACAACCATACTTACAGCGGTCATTGGTGCTGTTGGGCCTGATATTTGAGTGTTGGTCCCTCCAAAAAGTGCGGCGAAAAAACTGATAAAAATAGCGCCGTAAAGACCCGCGCTAGGTCCGAGTCCAGAAGAGACTCCAAAAGCTAAAGCCAGTGGCAATGCGACGACTCCTGCGGTGATTCCACCAAAGGCATCGCCTTTTATGTTTGAAAAAAGTTGTTTCATTGTATTGATATTAGATTATAATTTAAAAGAGATGAGATCTTTTTGTGAATAAGGGAAGTAATCTAAATATAATCTGGAGGAGGTGAAACACACTCTAAATAAACATCTAAAAAAGATTTATTACAAAATACAAACAACAACGCTTGACCTCTTGTACGTGGATTCATACTTTGAAGAGGTGTTTTGTTCAAAACAAGTTCATTAACATCCTCGATGTCTTTTGTATCGGATTCTTGTTCTGTTGAAACAACAACCTTTGAGAATTCACTGTTCGATTGTAAAAGCAGAAGGGTTGGCCCCGCTATGTTTAGCAGAAAAAAAAGAGAGAACAAAGGGGCAATATGTTTTATGATAGCGATTGTGTTTTTGTTGATAATTGTAAAGATAGAATAAAAAATGACATTTATTCTTAAATAAACTAAAGCGCCTTTAATTCCGAACGCGTCATCCATCCGGTCTCACCATTAAGCAGCTTTATTTTTATCCAGTCATCGTTATAATCTTCAATCACCAAAACCTTGGTGCCTTCATGAAGAGTAAACGAGGTCTCAGACCTTAGATTTGGTTCCGTTTTAACCCCTGCTTCTTTAACAAAAACAATAGCGGGGTGTGTATTATTATCAAGACTGTCTTTTTTGAACAACAACCCTAATGATATAAATAGAACGATTAAAACCCCGCAGCTCGAAACAAAAAACAGGCGTTTTTTAGCTTCTGAGTAGGAGAGGTAATATCCTAAAAATAAAATAACAAAAAGAAATGCCAACCCAACACATCGAGTTGCCCAGCCATCTACACTTAAGCTGTTGAGGGTTTTGTTTAGCAATTTTGAAGCGCCACTTTCGGGAACCTCTTGTATGGCGTCAATTGTCATTTTTTGAGCATACCCTAAGTTATTTAAAATATCAGAATCATTTGGAGATAACTGAAGTGCCTTTTCATAATAAAAGATACTCGGTCCAATTTCATTTAATTTATAATAACAATTGGCAAGATTAAAATACAGTTCTGCAGAATGCTGATTGGACGCTAAGATCGAGTCATACCGCACGATGGCTTCTTTATAATAGCCTGAATTATAGAGGTCATTTGCTTGCTTAAACGACTCTGTGTTTTGAGAAAAACCAACCAAACACAGCAACCAAAAAATAAGAAACTTCTTCATCTGTTTAATTTAATTGTTTGTCTAAATCATTAATAACACCCGCCGCTTTTTTGTAATCATTTTGCATGTCAACTGTTGAAAGCGGTGTGTATCTCGCAAGTTCACAGGAGGTTAAAAGAGAAATAAACCCTTCTAAGGTTGCACTGTTTATGTTTTTATTACCGAGCAACTCCTCTATTTTTTCTTTATTAAATTCGCTGGTTTCTAAGCGTAATTTTGATTTTAAATAATTGTGAAGTGCGCGCTCAAGTGCATTATAAAACTGTTCTTTTTGACCGAGGGATTTTTTTGCGTTACTTAAATATTTACGAGCCAATCGACTTGTGTTTCGTATTTTATTTCCAGTCACATCCAAAGCACGTGTCGTTCGGCGTTTAACCACAAAAATTATAAATGGAATAAATAGGAATGGACCTAATAATAAGATCCAAAACAAGTTGGAATTAAAAAAGGGCTCTGAAACAATTGGTTGTAAGCGAGTGCTTGTTTTGAAGGA
>CALKHF010000103.1 GCA_938092255.1 uncultured Flavobacteriales bacterium
AGGTGACCAAGGTCCAGTAGGAGATCAGGGTCCGGTAGGAGATCAAGGTCCAGTTGGCGATCAAGGTCCAATTGGTGATCAAGGTCCAGTAGGAGATCAAGGTCCGGTTGGTGATCAAGGAGCACAAGGTCCAGTAGGAGATCAAGGTCCAGTTGGTGATCAGGGTCCAGTTGGAGATCAAGGCCCAGTAGGTGACCAAGGCTCACAAGGTCCAGTTGGCGATCAAGGTCCGGTTGGTGATCAAGGAGCACAAGGTCCAGTAGGAGATCAAGGTCCAGTTGGTGAACAAGGACCAGTAGGCCCTGATTGGACATTAACCCAACCTGTATTTAATTCAAATGGTACAATAGAAGTTAACGGCACAAGTGGATCAGGAGGTCCTGTTACAAGTGCGGCTGGTGCTTGGTTAACCTCTGGGAATACAGCAACAAGTGCGAATTACATAGGTACAAACAATGCAATTGATTTTAGAACCTTTACAAATGGTGTTGAACGAATGACTGTTGAGTCGAATGGGCGTGTTGGTATAGGAACAACGACTCCTGATGCTGATTTGCATTCCGAGGGAACATTTAGAATAACGGCCGGTGGAGATCAATTTCAGAAGCTAAATGTGGCTTATGAGACAGGTGGTTTTACTTTTTTGGATATCCATGATGGAAATAGCGTTGTTGACTTTAGATTGATGACACAGGGGGATTCATATTTGAATGGAGATGGGAATGTTGGTATTGGTACAACTACTCCTTCAGAACAATTAGACGTAGTCGGAAATGTAGAATTTTCAGGTTCGCTTGAGCCAGCAGCAGATCCTGGTACCGCTGGAGAGGTATTGATGTCTCAAGGAGCAGGGTTACCCCCTACATGGGTTCAACAAGATATGAATCCTAGTCAAACTACGGCTACAGGTAAATTTTTTGTATCACCAATTGATTTAACTGGTTGGGACCATACTATTGTTGTAGCAGATCCATTAGCAACACCAAGTGGAACTTGTTTCTGGACTTGGGTAGGCCCAATGATACCTGAAGATCCTATTACCCCGGGTCTATTCTACACGGATATTCACGTTAATGTTTCAGCTGAAAATGGACAGTGGATTTTTTATATTACAAATGACACACCTTATAGTCTAACTGGATTTCAATTATCCGTAGTTGCATTTTATGGACCTTAAGAATAATAATATATCAAAAATGAAATATCAATCAATTTATATTGTAATTGCCTTAACCTGCATGTTTGCAACTCAGGTTTTTGGACAATCTTCAAATATTAAGAATGATACTATGGTTTTACAAACTAGGATAAACCTTGAAATAAAGCCTACTGTTACATTAAAAAAAGAGGTGTTAAAGGACAATAAATCTCAGCCTCATACTTATTATCATACCGTAAAGACCCAATCTTTTGATACAGAAACACAAATGAATATAACAGCACGTAAGCCAAAAGAATCATTACCAATAAAAAAGGTGGTCCCTGTTAATAAAAAAGTGCAGAGGAACCAACAGAGTCCTTCTATAATAAATGTAAAGGAGATAAAGCTTGTTAAAAGCACTACTTTAAATACACAAATCAATCCTTCTATAAAAGTTAAAAAGAAAGGTGCTCTAATTAAAAATCGGACAATAGAGAACAATAATGGAGATCCTGTATCAAGGAAAATAAATGAAAAATGACAGTGTGTAATAAATATAGATTTTTAATATTTTTCTATTTCACTATAGAATTGACTTCTGTATTGTTCAATCAACAATTACATTCTCAAGTATTACAAAACAATGGAGGGCGCATAAATGCACAGCCAGGATGCTTCATTAGAGTGAATGGAAGTTTGCTTAATGAATCCAGCGGTTTTATTGATGTGAGTGGTAATGCGAGTTCTCAAGCGGAATTGTTTGTTTCGGAGGACATTACAAACAATGCCTTTTTCGTTTTAAATGGACATGCGAGACTCCTCGGGAATTGGTACAATAATTTAGCTTTTGATTCCAATATGGGAACAGTCTTTTTCGAAGGAGCAAACCAGTTGATTAGTGGTTCATCTGAATCTCATTTTTTCAATATTACACTTGATGGTTCCGGTTTAAAAACACAAGAAATTAATGCATTTTCGGAAGGAGTTTTAGATCTAAAGCACCTTGAACTCCAAACTGAGATTTATAAGTTTTTTGTTGAGAATGAAGATGTGAATTCTATTGTAAGAACCACTGGATTTGTTTCATCTTTAAATGGAGGTTACTTGTCGAGGAAAACCAATGTAGTAGATACCTATTTGTTTCCTGTTGGTTCGAGTTTAGGGGTTTTAAGATATAGACCAGTAGTAATTAAACCATTAGATAACAGTCCAAATACATTTACAACTCGTTTGGCAAATCTTGATGCCACAATCGAGGGGTATGACCGTAGTCTTTTCGATTCGAGTTTATGTAGCTTAAATCCAATGTATTATCATCAAATTGATCGTTCTATTGGAACTTCTCATGTAGATCTAAACATATATTATGATGAGCAAGTTGATGGTGCATGGGAGAGTATATCAAATTGGAAACAGCTGAATAATCAATGGGAGCTTATACCGGGAAGTGCTTCAATTTCAGGAACTCCCCTTTCTATCGCTTACGCTAATGATTGGAACACATTTACCGACATTCCATACATATTGAATTATATTAATGAAATGCCTGTATTTGATCCAATTGGACCAATCTGTCAAAACTCCTCAGCTCCAATACTTCCTTCGATTTCCTTAAATGGGTACACAGGGACTTGGTCAGGTGCGATTGATTCTTCAATAACGGGAATACAAACATTTACCTTTACCCCTGACGCCAATCAATGTTCTTTTACCGCTCAATTGAATGTTGAAGTCTATGAGCTGCCACAAATCGTTTCGATTGATGGTGTAAATGATATTTTATGTTTTGGCGATAGTGCCGCCATAGAGGTGCTTGCATCTGGATCCGGTTTTATTGGTTACCAAATTGACAACTCAACATACAGCAATAGTAATCAATTCAATATCCCATCTGGTAACTACGAGTTTGGTGTTATAGATGAGAACGGTTGTACAAACTCACAAAATGCAGTACTTACTGAGCCGGATGTCATTCTTGTAGAGGATACAATTCAGAATATACTTTGCTCAAATGGTACAGGTTGGGTAGATATCGATATTAGTGGTGGAATTGGAACATATGATGTAGTGTGGAATGATACCATCTTTTCTGAGGATCTTTCAAACATACCTTCAGGTCTTTATGAGGCTATTGTTACTGATGATAATGGGTGTCAGGAAAACCACATTTCTCTTGTCGTTGAAACCTTAAGTGCAGAACCCTCTTATGTTGATAATCTTACTGGAAATGATACACTAAATTGTAATGTTAATTTAGTTTCAATGGAAGCTTTTGGGGGTTCAAATTATATTTGGTCAGGAGGTTTAACACCAAATTCATCAGTTAATGAATTTAATGTGGCAGGTACATATACTGTGAGTTATATTGATTCCAATGATTGCCCACTTCAGATGGACATAACAATATTTGAAGATTATTCTTTACCTACGATTTCTATTGTTAATACTACCAATTCCTCCGATGAGTTAAATTGTATTTTCCCGAGTATAGAATTAAATGCTAGTGGAGGAATCTCATATGTTTGGGGAGGTTCTTCAGGAACTGGAAATTTGACAAGTATAAATACAGCCGGAACGTATGAAGTAACTGGTACTGGTTCAAATGGTTGTGAAAACACCGCTTCAATTGTAATTACTGAAGATTTTATTTTACCTAATATTGAAATTTCTAATTTAACTGGAAGTGATACAATGCCCTGTAATGTAAGCTCTGTCGACCTAGAGGCCAATGGAGGACAATCTTATGTATGGTTAAATGGTTTAGTGGTTGGTGCGAATTACACCGTTACGGCTGGGGGAATGTACTATGTGGAAGGTATGGGCACAAATGGATGTATGGGGATTGATTCAATCTTTATTTTGGATCTGCCAAATCCAACAGTAACTGTAAATTCTGAAACCATTTGTTCAGGTGATTCTGTCGCATTGTGGGCACAAACAGATCAGCCAGGAGGAACTTTTCTTTGGTCTCAAGGTTTAGGTACTGACTCTCTCGTATATGTTGAGCCA
>CALKHF010000104.1 GCA_938092255.1 uncultured Flavobacteriales bacterium
TGCTTCCTTTTTTATTGTTAAACAACAAACAATTGCGATTGTTGAACGATTTGGGAAATTTACCAGAGATTATGGAGCGGGTATAAATATGAAAATTCCGTTTATTGATAGAGTAGCAGGAAGGGTTAGTTTACGGATTCAACAATTAGATGTCATCGTTGAGACCAAAACAAAAGACGATGTTTTTGTCCACTTAAAAATTTCAGTGCAATTTCAGATTCAGCGAGAGCATGTTTATAATGCGTTTTATAAACTTCAGAATCCACACGAACAAATAACCGCCTTTATATTTGATGTAGTTCGTGCAGAAGTTCCAAAGATGATTCTAGATGATGTTTTTGTTAAAAAAGAAGAAATAGCATTAGCAATACAGCGAGAGCTAAAAGAGGCGATGTTGAATTATGGGTATGACATTGTTAAAGCGCTGGTTACTGATATTGATCCTGATCAAAAGGTCAAAATTGCTATGAACAGAATTAATGCTGCAGAGCGAGAAAAAGTAGCAGCTCAACATGAAGGAGACGCACAACGTATTTTAATTATTGAAAGAGCAAAAGCAGAGGCAGAAAGCAAACGTTTACAGGGATTGGGTATCGCAGACCAACGTAGAGAAATTGCTCGAGGACTGGAAGATAGTGTTGATGTATTAAATAATGTTGGTATTAATTCACAAGAAGCTTCTGCTTTAATTGTAGTTACACAGCATTACGACACGTTACAGTCGGTGGGAGAAGCTACTAGCTCTAACTTAATTTTACTACCTAATTCACCTCAAGCCGGAAGTGACATGTTAAATAATATGATTGCTTCATTTGCAGCGAGTAATCAAATTGGTGAGCAAATGAAAAAAGACAATGCAGCAAAAGGTATTGTAAATAAGAAAAACAAAAGTGATGCTTCTAAGGAGCCGCCAAAAAAAGATTTTGATAACTGATAAACTTAGGAATTAACTTTACTTGCTTCAGTAACCAACAATTCATTTTTATCCTCTAAAGCTTTCCTTACAAAAACTCTAATTTCAGGAGTAATTTCTTGATTATTTTTTATTAAAACACCAAGCGCTATCATCGTTACAATTCGTGTGCCCACCTTTTTAAGAGCTGTTCCAAAGAAAGGAGTTAATTCTTCATAAGAAATACTCTTTGCTAATTCTTGTATTCTATGTTTGGTTTCTTGTTGTTTTTCAATAGAAAACTTAGTATATTTTTTTCCAAAACGCATAACTTCATTTAAAGGAGAAATTGTAGCTTTTTGCGATGTTAATTCATTATTGTTAGCAAGTTTTTTCTTGATCCAAGAATCGCGTAAACCAACCGTTTTATTGAAAACAAGTGCTTCTCCAGTTGAGTCCTTATCTACGTTAAAATACCCTAATCGTTGAAACTGGAAGCTATTACCTATTTTTGCTAAAGCTAAACTTGGCTCAGCAAAAGCTTGAGAAACAGTTAGTGAATTTGGGTTAACAAAATCCATAAATGTCTTTTCTTTATGGCTATCAGGAGCTGCATCTGTAAACAGGCGATCATAAGATCTTACTTCGGTTTTAATAGCATGAGAAACAGAAACCCAGTGAAGAGTTCCTTTAACTTTTCTTAGACTAGCTTCACTACCTGTTCCACTTAAACTATCTGCATCATAAGAACACCTTACTTCTTTAAGAACACCTTCAGAGTCTTTAATAATTGACTCTGCTTTTATGATGTAAGCATTTTTTAAACGAACTTCATTTCCTAAAGTTAAACGGAAAAAGTTGCTTTTTGCGACCTCTTCAAAATCTGCTCTTTCTATATATAGTTCTTTTGAGAAAGGGATATCTCGACAACCAGCAGATTCATCTTCAGGATTGTTGTCAGCTTTTAAAAACTCTTCTTTTCCTTCGGGATAGTTTATAATAGTAAGTTTAATAGGGTTTAAAACCACCATTACTCGGGGTGCGGTTTGGTTTAAATCTTCCCTTATACAAAATTCTAACAAAGAAACATCAATAAGGTTTTCTCTTTTAGCAACCCCTACAGCTTCAATAAACTTTTTTATAGCGTTTGGTGTGTAACCTCTTCTTCGTAAGCCAGAGATGGTTGGCATTCTTGGGTCATCCCAACCACTGACGATTTTTTTATCTACCAACTGTAATAGCTTGCGTTTACTCATAACAGTATAGCTTAAGTTTAAGCGTGCAAATTCTCGTTGTTTTGGGGCTAAAGGAAGCTGAATATAATTCTCACTATAAACCTCGTCTCTAAACCAATTATAAAGCTTTCTGTGAGGTTTAAACTCTAAAGAACATAAAGAATGTGAAATTTGTTCGATATAATCGCTTTCACCGTGGGTCCAATCATACATTGGATAAATACACCAATCGTTACCTGTACGATGGTGTGCTTTTTTTAAAATTCTATACATTATAGG
Organism: uncultured Flavobacteriales bacterium; assembly: GCA_938092255.1. Lineage (GTDB taxonomy): Bacteria > Bacteroidota > Bacteroidia > Flavobacteriales_D > Crocinitomicaceae > UBA952. Next base: position 2,407 of record CALKHF010000104.1, read on the forward strand.
ATCGCGCATTAACATGTTTGGGTCTTCCATATCAATCTTAGCACGCAATACATGAGCGCCTTCTTTAAATTCACCATTTTTCATTTTAGTAAATAATGCTAAATTTTCTTCGACAGATCTTGTTCTATAAGGGCTGTTGATGCCTAACTGTGTTGGAGATCCTTTTTGTAGTCTTATTTGTTCACTTGATTGAGAATCTATATAGGCTAATCCTTTTTTAATAAAACTAATTGCCCAGTTGTATAAGGTTTGAAAATAATCAGATGAGTACACTTCTTTATCCCACTGGTAACCCATCCAAGCAATGTCTTCTTTAATAGCGTCTACATATTTCTGCTCTTCTTTAGCTGGATTTGTATCGTCAAAACGAAGATTAACCGGAGCCTGGTATTTTTCTCCCAGACCAAAGCTGATTCCTATTGCCTTAGTGTGTCCAATGTGTAAATAACCGTTTGGCTCAGGCGGAAACCTAAAACGTAGGTCTTTCTTTGACAGTCCATTTGTTAAATCTTCTTCTATTAAGTGCTCAATAAAATTAAGAGCTGCTGGTTTTTCTGACATGTTTAGGATCAAATTTTATAATCAAATATCTTAACAATAAATTAAGGATTTGTAACTTTACAAAAATAGTTGAAATGAGCACGATACGATTAAAAAATATTAAAAT
>CALKHF010000105.1 GCA_938092255.1 uncultured Flavobacteriales bacterium
TGGTCAAGTTCAAGGTCACAAGTGAATCACATCCGTTTGCTGAACCACCGACAATGGTAAACGTTGCTGTATTGTTCGAGGCGGTGTAGGTGTTTCCATCAATCCATGTGTATGATCCACAAGTGGTTTGTGTATCTGTACCATTAACTGAATTGCTTATGGTCAAGTTCAAGGTCACAAGTGAATCACATCCGTTTGCTGCGCCACCGACAATGGTAAACGTTGCTGTATTGTTCGAGGCGGTGTAGGTATTTCCATCAATCCAGGTGTACGATCCACAAGTGGTTTGTGTGTCTGTACCATTTACTGAATTGCTTATGGTCAAGTCCAAGGTCACAAGGGAATCGCATCCGTTTGCTGCGCCACCGACAATGGTAAACGTTGCTGTATTGTTCGAGGCGATATAGGTGTTTCCATCAATCCAGGTGTACGATCCACAAGTGGTTTGTGTGTCTGTACCATTTACTGAATTGCTTATGGTCAAGTCCAAGGTCACAAGGGAATCACATCCGTTTGCTGCGCCTCCTGAAATGGTAAATGTCGCTGAGTTGTTGGAAGCGGTGTAGGTGTTTCCATCAATCCAGGTGTACGATCCACAAGCGGTTTGGGTATCCACACCGATTGAAGCAGAATTAATGACTAAATCTAATGTGACTGTCGAATCACATCCGTTAGCGGCTCCACCAGTAATGGTGTATGTTGCCGTATTATTTGAGGTGTTGTAAGTATTTCCATCAATCCATGTGAAAGGATTACAAGTAGATTGAGTATCGATTCCTGCTAATGGACTCGCACTAATTGGAGCGTCAGTGTAAACTCTAATATTGTCTACGGCTAATCCATAAGCCCACTGCCCATCATCATTGTAATAAAACCTAATCTGAACATTAGCTTGTCCAATGTATGGATTCATATCAATGACATTTCCATTTACCCATGGAGTAGTCAGTGTATTGTTATTATTTGCACTGGTGTTGGCTAAACTAGAAATGGTATTCCAACCTGTCCCAGTATTGATTTGAACTTCAGCGGTTTCATATGTTTCCGCTGAAAAAGCGTGGTCAAATTCCAAAAAGATGTTTGCTGAATATCCAGCAAGACTGAATACTGGTGAAGTTAATCGATCGTTGGATTTGTCACAATCACATGCATCATCATTTGAGTAGGCAAATTGGGTGTTGTTGGTAGGTTCTATAATCCAAAATTGACTAGAAGCAGTATTTGTACTTCCGTTTTGGAAGAGGTCTGACCCGGCCGCTCCTTGAGTTGTGAAATTTCCTAATCCGCCTCCTTCAAAGTCTTCGTATAAAATGTTAGAGGCAACAAAATTGGCATCTAAAATGGTTAAGGTATATATATTGCTTGTTACTGACGCCACAGCATCTCCAACTGTAGTAACTACAATTTGAAGCTCAATTAGCTCGTTTGATTCGAACAGCGCGTCGTTGTATATGCGCAACATAAAGCTTTCGTTATTTGTTGCTCCTGCTACAAAAGTAATGGTCGGGGGTAAGATGTCAAAGTCAACTCCTTGAATCGCGGTTGTATTTCCCGTAAGTGTAAGGCTTACGACTGCATCATCAGTAGGAGGCAAAGAGATTTGCATGTCAACAGGTACATCCACATAATCACAATTGGTTCCCTCATTAATTGTCCCACCGTTTTCAACTACGAAACTTATTGTAGGTGTAGGAAGACCACATTTTTGCGAATTAGGTAAAAGTGCTCTTCTCGGAGAATTGAGCATTACTGTTCGAATCCTGTCCTTTTGATCTGCAGTGAAAATATCCATACATGCATCATTGGTGTAATCCATATAGTTTTCAACCATATCATTATTTCCATCACATGTTGTCAAATTAGGACAACCGAAATTTGAGGTTTGTGATTGAGGGGTATCTCCGCAAAAATCATTACCACAATTGGCATCACCCCAAATATGTCTCAATCCAAGCCAGTGTCCTACCTCGTGAGTCATTGTTCGTCCAAGGTTATAGGGTCCTCCTCCAGGGAAAGGATTGGCTACTGATCCAATTGTTGAATACAGGTGAACTACACCATCGGTGTTGGCTGCACCTCCGTTTGCATTTAACCCTCCTAAGCCAGAGTTACTCGGGAATTGGGCATAACCTAATATACCGCCAGTGATGTCTGCAACCCAAACATTCATGTACTGGTCAGGGTCCCAAAATGTCCCGGGTTTAATCGTGTTGTCAATAACCCCCGTATTAAAAGGACCTTCACCATAGGTTGTGACCCTATTGATTCCTGGTTCCGCCAAGATATTGTCTGACGGATCTAAAATGGCAAGACAAAATTCAATTTCTACATCAGCTGCAGCTGGATCCGTAGAGCCTGCTAGGTTTCTAAAATCAATATTTAATTGATCAACCTGAGCTTGTACTTGAGCCGCGGAAATATTTTCAGCGCCAGCACCATCTGTGATGATATGAAAGATACATGGAATGGTGAGTAATGTAGCTTTTTCGATACTACCTTTACCACTCTTACCGGTTTTATAATTGTTTAATTGTTTTTGAAATAAAAACTCTTCCTGTTGCAATGAAGGGAGATTTGGATATTGAGCTCTCCGAATGGAATCCATTTGCATGGTATAACATCGGATCATTTCTTCGGTGTTCTTGTTTGATTGAGAAGAAACGGAGTAGGAAGAGTTGTACTTACCCGAACCATTTTGCGCCAACATGAAATAAGGAATCATGAATAACACAAGGCACCCCAAATAGGGGAGTCGGAAACGCATTAAATAGTTCATAGCAAGTTTAGTATTAGTTAGACGCATTTGTGTGGTTTCGGGATGCCTCTCATTTGTAAAAAAAAATGAAATTATTTTCTGTTCAAATCAGTTCTTTTCATAGACGATTAATTTTCAATTCATTACAATTCTTTTTTTCTTCCATAATAACTTGTTATTTTTGGGTCGACCTAAAATTTAATTCTCCAATTTCAATTATACTTCAAGATGATTTTTTACCGTTTTATAAAAGCCCTTTATTATTTGGGTAGCTATTTTCTATTGTTGACATTTGCTAATTCTCCAAAAGCATGAAAGGTGTAATTATTTTTCTCTTTGTTTTTTCATTAAGTTTTTCAGCTTTTTCTCAGATGAAAACGACTGACGTTAAGTCGTTTTTACTTCAATCTAATTTGAGTGATGCTCAAAAAATGGATTCTATATTGACCTTTGTCAAAAATGAATATCAAAATGACCCATGGGTCACCGAATCAGCCTCAAATGAGCTATACAACTTTGCGGTCAAAAATGGAAATAAAGAGATACAAGCCAAAGCTTTATTTTTCATCGCAAAGTCACAATTGATATTAAACAGATTGGATTCAGATACTTGCTTCATAAAAGCCGCAAGATATTTTGGTGAATTAAATATGCTGGATCAAAAAATTGAATGTTTGAATAACTTACTCCAATATGCAGTAAATGGGAATGATGAATCTAAATTTCTTAAATATCAGCGTGAGCTTTATTTAAGCATAAATAATGTGTCTAAAACTTCTGAAAAAGGTCGAACGGTTTATTACATGTTTCATTTAAGTATGAGTAATTTATTCATTTCGCGTAATGAGTTGGATTCTGCTTTTCATCATAATCAAATGGCTGAGAATCATGCTATTGAATTAAATGATGACAGACGTTTATCTCAATGTTACCTTAGTGGAGGAAACATATTGAGATATCAAGATGAGTTTGTTCAGGCATTTGAATATTATTTGAAATGTAAGGATATTGCAAAGCGCTTAAATGATCAAGAATTACAGACCTCTGTTGCGATGGCAATAGGAGATGCCTATGTTTATTTGGGAGAAGTTGGAGCCTCAATAGGGCCATTCCAGGAGGCAAGTGACTTGGCTCTTCAATGCGACAATAAGCAATTGCAAATTCTTTCCATGGTGAAGTTGTCTAAGGGTAAATTTTATCAAGAGAAATACCATGAGGCATTGGGTTTGTTATCAATGGCAGAGATTCTTTTGATGTCGGGTATTGGTAAAGAATTAAAGGCTGTAATATATCTTGCTCAAGGTGCTTGTCATTCAAATTTAAATAATTTCGAAATGGCCGAAAAAAAGTTTGGTCTAGCCCAAAAGGAAATTGAAAAGAATGGGTTAACACAAAATTCATCTTTAATATGGAATATCGCAGGATTAAGATTCAAGCAGAATAGATACCATGAGGCGCTTGAGGCATTTAAAAAATCTAGGGAGATGGAAATTGAAATGGATTCATATTCTATCATAAGGACGAATTGCTCAAGAAACATGTATGAGATATACATTTTATTGGGAGACAAAAAAAAGGCATTGGAAATGCTTCAGAATTATACCATTGAAAATGATACCCTCAAAAATCGAGATGCAAAGTCAAAGATTATTGCTCTCGAGCTAGAATCAACATTTCAATACAAGCAAATAGAGGATAGTATATCTTATGCAAAGCGATTGCAAATTCAAAATGCAGAAACATTAGCCAAAGATGAATCGCTCAAAAGAAAAAGCTCTGAACTCGAGGCCAAAAGAAACCAGCAATATCTGCTGTTCGGTGGTATCGGGTTTTTAGCTGTATTTATTTTATTCCTCTATAACAGATTTAGAGTGACCAATAGACAGAATAAAATCATCGAGGCACAAAAAGACAAAAACCTATTCTTATCCCAAAAGATTCTGGAACAAGATCAACAGCTGATTCTTGGTGAGACGGCAAAAACAGTGGCGCATGAGCTCAATAGTCCATTAGGAGCCATTAAAGCAGGGGCAGAGGGATTGCGGTTCTTGATGGAGGAACTAGTGAATCATTTGATTCCAGATAGCTCGGAGGAAGAATTGAAGGTGGCATCCAATCTATCTGAACAGCAATCGGTAGCATTTGATGGTCTGCATACTAGAAGGCAGAAAA
>CALKHF010000106.1 GCA_938092255.1 uncultured Flavobacteriales bacterium
CGGATGGAATTGAGGCAGTTGCTTTGAAACAGGAATAATTTCCTATCTTTTTTGTTTCAGATCCTAAACTCCAGTCTATAGGTTGTAATACATCCTTGACCAAAAACTTTTTACCATAAAACTCTTGCTCTTGTAACTGGGTATTTGTTTTTACATTTTTATATTGTTTGCCAGGCGCAAAGTTTTTACCCCAAGAATCGGTCGCTCCAGAAATTGCATCCAATTGATCCTCCTCAATAAATACAGATTCTTCTTTATTAAAAGACAAAACATAGCCTTTTTCGAGTCTGTTTTTCATTCGTGCCTCAACTTCTTTCTTTTGAGCTTCACTAAGACGAGCACCCCACTTTCCAAGATCCATTTTAGATTTAGAAAAATAATAGGCCTTAGCCTGAAACTCCTGTAAAAATTTTTGTTCATGTACACTTGTAAAGAGTATGAATATAAATATAAACGCAAGGCTGTTAAATATTTTTGTTTTCATTGAAAGCGGTTTTTGTAATTTTTGTTTAATCAAATATAACTTTAATTAAACAAAATTATTTATGTTTATCATAATATTAACCTTTTAACTGTGTTCTGAATTGAGTCAAAATGTAAAAATCTAAACTCTAAATTTAAGAGCTCTTTTTAATTAAGACGAATATCTAAAATACAAGTCTTATATTGCAATGAGAATCTATAAAATAAATCCTATGAGTCAACCATCATTTATAAAAGAACTTTCCATCCCAGCCATTGCGGCACCAATGTTTTTAATTTCTGGCCCAAAACTGGTCATTGAATGTTGTAAAAACGGAATTGTTGGAACGTTCCCAGCATTGAACCAACGCACAACAGAAGGCTTTGAAGAATGGTTGATCGAAATTAAAACAGCACTTGCCGATTTTGAAAAAGAAACAGGGACTAAACCCGCACCTTATGGAGTAAATTTAATCGTGCATCAATCCAATCCACGAGTGCAGGCAGATTTGGCAATTTGCATCAAACACCAAGTGCCAATTATAATTACGTCCTTGGGAGCCGTCCCTCAGTTGGTTGATGCTGTTCATAGCTATGGAGGCTTGGTATTTCATGATGTAATCAAAAAACGCCATGCAGAAAAAGCTGCGGAAGCCAATGTGGATGGACTGATCGTAGTTGCTGCAGGAGCAGGTGGGCATGCAGGCACGCTCAACCCAATGCCTTTGATCGCTGAAATTAAAAGTATTTTTAAGAAAACCGTGATCTTATCTGGGTGTATCAGTAACGGGCGTGACATCGCTTCTGCAATGCAAATGGGCGCTGACATTGCCTATATGGGAACTCGATTTATCAATACAAAAGAAAGTAAGGCACCCAAAGAATATCGTGATATGATTATTTCGAGTGGTGCTAATGATGTGGTTTATACTGCTGCAATATCTGGAGTCGCAGCTAATTTTTTACGTCCGAGTATGGAGGCCATGGGTATTACAGAAGAAATGCTTAGTCAGCAAAAGAAAATTGATTTTGGAAAAGAACTTACTGCTCAAGAAAATGAAGCAAAAGCATGGGCAACCATATGGTCTGCTGGTCAAGGAGTCACCAGCATCCATGATTCTCCATCAGTTGCGGAACTTGTGGCAAGCATGAAATCTGAATTTACAGAAGCCATCAAAGCACAATACACCCTTTTAGAAACGTACAAATAAGGAAATTAATTTGCTTTTACGAGCTGACCTCTTGTCGGTTTGAGTGCCGATTTAATTACCTCTAAATTTTGTTTATCAATCACGGCATAGGTATAATGGTGGTGTTCATTCATGGATTCAACCCCCGATTCTATCAAGAGTATTTTTTCGGATGCAAAGTATTCTAACAAATGTATCTTAAAATGAGCTGCTGTTTGAGGGCTTGTGGGACCTCTAAAATCCCAAATAAGTTTAATTTTTTCCATCAATCAATTTGAAATTAGTATAAAAATTGTAATTCCTAAAAAAACTGTAATCTGAAGCCACTTAAGCACGGTCCCAAAACGACTGTTTGATTTTAACACGGATCCTACCGAACTTGAAAAAAATACAAGTATAGAGAAAATTAAAAAAGACGTGAACATAAATAAAAATCCAAGGGTGTAAAACTGAAGGATTAAAGACTTTGTTTCACTAAACAAGAATGCTGGAAAAAAGGCCATAAAAAATATGGAAACTTTTGGATTAATAACGTTCATGACAAACCCTTGTTTAAACAAGGCTAATACCGATTTACTTTCTGTTGTTGGGTTTGTAGTATTGATAATTTCTGTGGATTTAAAAACTTGAAATGCTAAAAACAACAGATAGCCTGCTCCGAGTAATTTAAGACCAAATAAAAGTTCTGTATTTGATTTCATAAAAGAAGACAAGCCAAAAGCGACTAAAGAGGTGTGGATTAAGCAGCCTGATATCAGTCCGCATACAATGGCCATGCCTTGTTTTTTTCCATAGGTCATACTTTGAATAAGCACAAAAATATTATCTGGACCGGGAGTGATTGCCAAGGTAGCAGTCGCAATGACGAATGAAATGAGCAGTTCTGTATTCAAACTGATTAGTGTTTAAGAGCTGACTTCAAAAGCGCTTTATTAATACGCTTTACAAGGGCAGGTCCTTCGTAAATAAACCCTGTATAAAGTTGAACCAAATCGGCACCTGCAGCAATTTTTTCTAAAGCATCTTGTTCGGAGTGGATCCCACCGACTCCAATAATTGGAAATACTTTTTGACTTTTCTCTGATAAATATTTAATGACTTGAGTACTTTTTTCTTTGATCGGTTGACCGCTTAACCCACCATTTCCAATGGCTTCTAAAGTTGTAGCATCTGTTTGAAGGTTCTCTCTAGAAACAGAGGTGTTGGAAGCAATAACACCTTCTAATTTGGTTCCCAACACAAGTTCTATAATTTCGTCCAATTGGGTTTCGTTTAGGTCGGGAGCGATTTTTAAAAGAATCGGTTTAGACACTTCAAAAGTGGCATTTAACGTTTGAACAGCTTTTATCAACTCCTCTAGATAATCCTTATCATTGAGCTTGGCATGGCTCCCAACATTGGGGCAGCTCACATTCAGAACAAAATAATCTACATAGGGATGCAGTGCTTCAAAACACTCTAAATAATCAGCAGTATATCCATCTGGTGGGGTTTGGGTGTTTTTTCCAATATTACCTCCTATAATTAGTTGTTTTTTATTTTTCTTTAGCTGTACAATAGCAGCTTCTAAACCGGCATTATTAAAGCCCATTCTGTTGATAATTCCGCGATCCGCTTGAAGTCTAAATAAACGTTTTTTAGGATTTCCTTCTTGTGGTTTTGGAGTGACAGTTCCAATTTCAATAAATCCAAACCCAAAGTTTGCAAGCTCGTTATACAATACTGCATTCTTATCAAATCCCGCTGCAAGCCCAACAGGGTTTTTAAAACGAAGCCCAAACAATTCGCGTTCTAAAACAGGATGTTTTAATTGAAATAAACGTCGAATTAAAAAAGGAATACCAGGAATTTTGGATAACAGTTTGATGGCATCAAACGTAAAGTAATGAACGACTTCAGGATCAAATTTAAACAGAATTGGACGTATAATTGATTCGTACATGAAGCGTATTTTGAGTGCAAAAATACATTAAATTGATACAATATAAAAGAAAGCAAGGGAACTCTTGTGTTTGAAGGCGGGGTTAATTATTTTTGACCAAAGACAAAATTATATGTTAGATAAAAAGCACATTCTGAATCGATTTATTGGGTATGTAAAAATAGACACGGAGAGCGATCCAAATTCTTCATCAACTCCGAGTACTGAAAAGCAATGGAACTTGGCGAATAAACTAGCTGAGGAACTGAAAACCATTGGCATGCATGACGTTTCAATAGATGACAATGCTTACATCATGGCAACCTTACCTTCTAATGTTGATCACAACGTACCAACAATTGGATTTATATCTCATTTTGATACGTCTCCAGATTTTACAGCTAAAAATGTAAACCCTCAAATAACGGAAAATTATGATGGGTCTGATATTGTCTTAAATGAAACAGAAAACATCGTATTATCTCCCGATTATTTTGAAGATTTATTACTCTATAAAGGACAAACTCTGATTACAACAGATGGCACAACACTTTTAGGAGCAGATGATAAAGCAGGGGTTTGCGAAATTGTAAGTGCAATGGAATACCTTATTCAGCATCCTGAAATAAAGCATGGCACAATTAAAGTTGGGTTTACTCCAGATGAAGAAATTGGTCGAGGGGCACATAAATTTGATGTCAAAAAATTTGGAGCGGATTGGGCTTATACCATGGATGGAAGTCAGATTGGAGAATTGGAGTATGAAAATTTTAATGCGGCAGGAGCCATCATAAAAGTAAAAGGTAAAATTGTGCATCCAGGCTATGCTAAGGGAAAAATGATCAATTCGATGTATTATGCCTCTAAGTTTGTAGAAGCGCTTCCAAAAGATGAAACTCCAGAACAAACTGAAGGATACGAAGGGTTTTATCACTTACACAGTATGTCAGGAAAAGTTGAAGATACTGTTTTACAATACATTGTAAGAGATCACGATCGAGATAAATTTGAGGCACGAAAACAACATCTTATTGATTTAGTTGATACTCTAAATAGAAAATTTGGGAGCCCTATTTTTGAAATCGAGCTCAAAGATCAATATTACAATATGAAAGAAAT
>CALKHF010000107.1 GCA_938092255.1 uncultured Flavobacteriales bacterium
GGTGGTACCCCTTAATGTATTATAATGAAAATATTGTATTGGAGGATAAAAATTATATTACAATGGGTATCAATCCATCTTTAACAGATGAAGCTAGAACCGAAATTAATAAAATTTTTGAAATAAAAGATTTTGATGTTAAAGTTGATGATAAAGGTGAAGAAAGATTTAACAAATTTAATAGCAACAGACAGATTAAAAATAAATTAATCGAGTTTCAAAACAAACTAAAATACGATGATGAAGATCAAATAGAATATTTTAAAACATTAGAATATTTTTTTAAATCTGTTTGTAAAAATTTTAAAAAAGATGTCTTCCATTATGACTTTTATCAGAAAAGAAATACAGTTTCCGAAGATATTAAGAAAGAGATTAAAATTAAGGGAACTTATGAAAAGTTGTGCATTCATTTTGATGAGATTGCAAAACTGATTAAACCTGATTATATTTTCATTTTCAATGCTACCTTATTTAAAATTTTAATTAAAAGAGATTTTTTTGAAAGAAAAGATCGGGTGAAACCCCAACCTGTTATTACAGACAAAGACGATTTTCAGTACTATAATGAGTTTATAGATGATAATGGTGTTTGCAAAAGGAACGGTATGAAATTTATAGTTGGGAATCAACTTTCTGGCGGTGCAACTTCAAGAGTATATAGAGCCAACCTAATAGCTAACGTAAGAAGACTTTTAAACTCATAGAACTAAATAACTAAAAACAAACTGTTTGATTAAAAAACTTTTATACATAGACCTCGATGGTGTTGTTGCAGACTTTGTAAATGCAATGAACGCCCATCCGCTTAGGCATCAACCTCCTTACGATAAAGACCCCGATACCATCCCCGGTCTTTTTAAAAACCTAAAGCCCATAAAAGAGGCGATTAGCGCTGTGAATAAATTACTAGATTCTAAAAAGTATGAAGTCTATTTTTTAAGTACTGCTCCTTGGAATAACACTTCCGCTTGGACAGACAAGCGTATTTGGTTGGAGGAACAATTTGGAAATAAAATAAATAGAAAATTGATTTTAACCCATCGAAAAGACTTGGTTAAAGGCGACATACTTATTGACGATCGGCCTAATAATGGGGCAAAAGATTTTGAGGGTGAGTGGTTACATTTTGGATCTGACACCTATCCCAATTGGGAAGCTATTTTAAAACACTTATTATGAATATAGCACTCTCTAAATCGAGATTTAAACAAGGACTTGAATGTCCAAACAAGCTTTTTTTTTCAAACAATAGCGAGCTCTATCACAATGTAAAAAAATACGACACTTTTTTACAAGCCCTTGCTAGTGGAGGATTTCAAATAGAGGAGTATGCTCGCTTACAATATCCTGAAGGCATCTTAATAGATGATCCAGAAGATAGAGAAGATTATGATTACCAGGACTTAGCAGATCAAACTACTGCCTTATTACAACGAGAAAATGTAGTTATTTTTGAAGCTGCCTTTTATATCGATCATTTATTTATAAGAACCGATCTTTTGGTAAAGAAAGGAAATCAAATTAAACTTATTGAGGTAAAAGCAAAATCGATAGATCCCAGAAAAGAAGATAATTTTTTAACCAAAAAGAAAAGAAAAATAGTTAGTGGATGGAAACCCTATCTTTTTGATTTAGCATTTCAAACCTATGTGGCTAAAAAATGTTTACCAAATTGTAAGATAACTCCTTATTTATGTTTGGTTGATAAAACAAAGGCGACCGATTATGAGGGGTTAAACCAATTATTTCGTATCGAAAAAAACGGAAAAAGAACGGGTGTTGAGGTAAAAGAAAAGGACATTAAGAAGCTAGGGATTAATTTATTATACACTGAAAATCTATCTGCTGTAGTGTCAAAAATCCATAGTGGAGAACATACTTATTATGAAAATTTAAATTTTCATGAAGCTATTGATTTGTTAAGAGATATTAGAATCAATAACTATTACCCTAACTGGCCGGCAAAATTCTCAGCTTGTAAGCAATGTGAGTTTAAAAAGGATAGTACTCCAGAGGGTAAACAAAAAAAATCAGGGTTCCGGCATTGTTTTAAAACCCAATACCACTGGACTGACGAGGATTTTAAAAACCCCACCATTTTTAATGTTTGGGATTTAAAAGATCCAAAGTTAATGGAGCAAGGTCTTCTATTTAAATCACAATTAAGCCCCAGTGACATTAAGTATAAGGAAAAAGTGGGAGAATTAGATCGTACGGAGCGCCAATGGTTACAAATAGAAAAAGAACGTGAGGATGATTTCACAGATTTTATTGATTTAGAAGGTTTAAGGGAAGCTATGCGTACTTGGAAATTCCCAATGCATTTTATCGACTTTGAAACCTCTACGGTTCCATTACCTTTTCATAAAGGGCGAAGACCTTACGAGCAGATTGCTTTTCAGTTTTCTCACCACATCTATCACGAAGATGGTCGTATTGAGCATGCTTCCGAATATATAAATACCGTTCCAGGACAATTTCCTAATTTTATTTTTATGGAAGAGCTTATGGAAGCTTTACGTCATGATGAAGGAACTATTTTTTGTTATTCCACTCATGAAAATACGATACTTAACGCTATTAGAGATCAACTCAAGGCTAGTGATCATCTGCTTAAAGAAAAATTAATTGCTTTTATAGAAACTATTAGTCAGCCAAAAGATAAGCATCCCGATCCTTGGATCATCCCAGAACGTAATATGGTAGATCTGTGTAAGGTTATTAAAAAGTTTTATTACAATCCGCATTCGTATGGTTCTAATTCGATTAAAAAAGTACTACCCGCTATTTTAAGAACCGGTACTTTTATTCAAAATAAATACAGCAGTCCAATTAGTGAAATTCAAGTTACCAGTAAAAATATTCCTTCAGATCATATTTGGTTAACTGAAAAAAATGGTAAAATTGAAGATCCTTACAAAACCTTAAAACCGGTTTTTGATGACCTAAGCCAAGAAGAAATAGAAACTAGGTTATCAGGAATAAAAAATATTGATGACGGAGGAGCCGCTTTAACTGCTTACGGTAAGATACAATACTCTAATATGGAAGCTTGGGAGCGAGAGCTTATAGCAGAAGGACTCAAGCGTTATTGCGAACTAGACACTCTGGCAATGGTCATGATTTATGAACATTTAAAATCGTTGATTTAAATAATCACCCTCATTTAGTTCAAGAAAATTAAAGTATCAGACTCCAAAAAACAGATTGAAGAGACTCTTGCTGCAGAGGTTTTAGAGAATGTAAAGAAGGCTTGGGAGATGGTATAATGCGATGAAAGTTAATGAAGTAATTAAAAAGTAGTTTGGAAATAAAAAAAACTAAAAATAAATGATAGGAAATTATAAAAAGATATTGAATAAGTGTACAAAACAACTAAGTCTTGCGATTATTGTTTTGTTAACATTTAACGTAGAAAGTCAAACGATAGTTAATACCGAAAATTTAATGAAATCGGTGGATTCCATATTAAGTATAGGTTTTGGTATAAATGGAGATTTTAAATTTGGAAATTTAGAGTTATATCAATTTAATATTACCAATCAAATTGGTAAAAAGTATGATAAACATCTGCTTAGGCTTTTATTTAATTATGAATATATTTCAGAGAACAATGAAGTATTAGCGTCTGATTACACGGCGCAATTTAGATACAATTACAGCTTGGGAGATCATTCTGTATTTACTTTTGTTCAAAGTCAAAAATCAAAAGCAATGAACCTTAATCTTCGCAATTTAATTGGGGGTGGATATCGCCATAATATTTATAAAAAAGATGAAAGTTATTTTGATGTTTCTTTAGGAGCTTTTTATGAAGACGAGTTGTATTTAAAAGACACCAATGATGAAGTAAACATTCAAAACTACAGGCTTAATTTAAGTTCATTTTTTAAGCTAAAGCTATCAAAAAAATCGTTTATTAATACCAGTATTTACTACCAAGTTAATTTAGATAATAGTAAAGACACCCGTCTTTTTATTGAACCGCGTTGGTATTATGAATTTGATAAAATAGCTGTTTATGTAACCACACAGATAAGACATCATACTACTCCTTATATTGATATTAAAAATACTGACTCAGAACTTTTAGTAGGATTAGAATTTAACTTATAGGATAGTATCATTTCATGGCAGATACAAAATCTGCCACCACACCATCTAAATCTATAAAAAGTAATTTCATAAGCCTTCAATCAAATAATTGTAAGATTTAGCGTTGTTTTCATAATATAGTTACTAAAATTTCAACTTCCCACTTAAAACAGTGTGATTTTTGAAGAACATCTGTGAGAAGACGCTAGATGCTAGACTTGCTTTAGACTAGCGTCTAAAAGCGAAGCGGTCTAGCATCTAATGTCTTATACTTTATTCAAACTGTGCGATAATATCCTCAGCCATACCTTCATAATTGATGCTGAATTCCATGAAGTCACCATTCATTAAAAACACACCACATTCCCCTTCGTAATCACTACTATCAAAACCGCAGTACATCAGCCATTCATCTGCCATGCTGATAATCCAATCATCTCCGATTCCGTGTTCACTAAAAACGTCCTCTCCATCTTGGATTGAGGTATGGTCATTGGAGGCGATAAAACCTGCCATTTCCGGTGCGCCAATTTCATAGGAAAGGTTACTTAGGCTATAATACAAGTAAGAACCAAAGGCTGCGATGTATTGGATTTTCTTTTCTTTATCCGTATTCACTTCCTCAAAATTTATATCGAGTTTTTCCAAAACGAATTGAGCTAAGGACATTTGTTCATCTTCAAACTCATACCATTCCACTAGGAATATATCATCTGCCTCATCACTATTATTCATAGATAATTCCAATCCACCATCATTGACTACATTATCATAGATGAGTAGGTAAGACCAGAAATCAATATTGAATTTAACCTGTTTGATTAGGCTTTTTTCAAATGCTTCCTTATCCTCAATATTCCTGAGGAGTTTTTTGAAATCCCTGATGGATAATTGGGTAATATCAAAAGAAGCGTCAGCAGTGAAAGCTGCTGGTTTTTCAGTAGCTACTTCTTTAGCAATCTTCTTTACATCGTATCCTAGTCCTTTTACTAGCTCTAAGAAAGGTTCGATGTTTTTAGCTCCCCATTGGTTAGAAACGACGACCTTCGTGCCATTCTTTATACTTAATGGTTCTTCCATATTAAAACGCTTAGCGTCTTTTACTTCACTTTCTTTTACAATAAAGCCTTTACCACCTTGCACTTCGTCTGGAAATGCGGTTTGTATTTCTTCTAAAGAAGGATTGTTTTTCTCTGTCCAGCCTTTTACAATAGTAAAAACCAATTTTCTTTTGTTAAGGTTTTCTCCTAAACCTTCTACTGTATACTTTGTATAATCTCTAGGCATAATAATTTGTTTATTTTTTTTAAAATTTATTCAATTGAACATTCATAAGAGTCTTTTATGTTCGAAGCAACTTCTGAGAAATTAATAACTCCTTTGCCTGGTAATAATATCAATGAAGAAAATCCTGGTTCGCCAGAGTCAATAGCTTCAATCAAATTATCTAAACGAACAAAAACTAAATCGCTCAATTTAAATTCATTTTCAACTTCTAATGCTGCCTTTAAGTGCCATTTACCATATTTTATAGTTACATCACCTTCGTTTTTTAAATTACAAAAGGCATAAGGTATTGTTATAGTATCTCCGGATTCTGTTTTAACAGAACAAGAGCCCACATAATCTATTAAATAATAGTTTGGCAAAACATCTGGTTTATAGATGCCATTATCCAAATCGGTTTCGTCTTCGTCTACTGTAAATCCTCCAAAGCGTTTATTAATAACGAGTTCGTTATCTACTTTTACTTTAATGATATTATCTACATCCCAACTAAATTCTTCATTATCCCAATCTTGATACATGGAACCTAATACTTCAATTTCTAATGTCTTCATTTATTCTTCTATTCTTAAACCTGCATTATCTAATACCTGTCTTATAGGATAAGCCGCACCATCATAAATATTATTTGCCACTAACAATAATGTTACATATTCATTTTTAGCGATTAAATTATCTTGAGCACAGATTTGCATTAGAATTTGAATGAGTCTTGATTTTTGTGCATTATCAAGATGCGTACCTAGATAATTGATAGCGTTTACTAGTAAGGTATTATGCCTACCCATTTTAGAATACATCAGAGACATTGTATCTACGTGATCCCAAACATCACGAACTTCTATGCCTTGTTCGTCATATTCATCAAAAGCAACTTGCATCCAGTTTAATTCGCCTTCTATAACTTCTCCATCTGCCAGCATGGTGTGTCTTATTACAAATGCTAAAGCATGCGGCAATTTCCAATTTGGAGAACCTTCTATAATATCGTCTTCGGTTGTGTTCTCTACTGGAGCTTCTTCACTTTCATTGGTAGTCTCATCACCTACGGTAGTGATTACATAACCTAAGGTTCCTGCATGTAGCAAGAAATTAGATAAATTTTCTTTTCCCCATTGGTTACAAACGGCTATTTCTGTACCGTCTGATAATGCTATTGGTTCTTTTATGTAATAGTTTCGTTCGTTCTTTACGTCAATTTCGGATAGTGCCTTGCAAACGCCTTTTCCTCCTTGTAAATCATCGAACCAAGTTTCCAAAAACGCTTGGTAAGTACCTTCGAAACTACTAGCGTGATGTTCAACAATTTTTTGAACTAATCGCGCTTTGTTCAAATTTGAACCCACATCTTCTACATTGTATTTTGTGTAATCTTTTGCCATTTTATTTTATCTAATTTTTTATTGAGAAATTTTCATTTATATCTTTATTCATGTCTTTGTGTTTTGTGATGAAGTAGGTATTATCTTTAATGAAAGTGCTTACCTTTTCGACATCTTGCTCATTGCCTTTTAATTCTTCATATAGGCTCAATAAATCAGTCGCTAGTTTTTTAATGCCACCATCAGTATGCTCAACATAGAGTTTTCGTTCGCTCTTGTCTATCTTACTACTTAGATTATAGATTTCCCTTATTGTTCTTGGTTCTGTATGGAAGCCCAAATTAGTAATATATTTTTTTGCTTCTTCGGTATATCCTGTCTCAAAGTGTTCGTGAAGCATTCTTAAACATTGGGAAATTCCATAAATAGCTCCAGGCCCATTGCTCTTGCCTTCAAAAATCCTAATTTGACCTAATATTGATAGGAATAAATCCGAAACTAACTTTTCAGATGCATCAGACAGCCCTTTTCGCAATCTAGGTTTAATGTGTTTAGGCATGTATAAGATGTTGTCTATTAAAATATACTCTAAAGTTTTTCATGTTTTTCTTAATATGAAAAGTTCTGCATATTTGTTAAATATAATGCAAATGTTTCCAAGAACTTAGTTGTTTGTTTTTGTTAGCTTGTTTAGACATTAAATTGGTGTGAGTTAAAAAAATTTAACAGCTTTCAAATTTATTTTAAAATAATTGTATTTTTGATACATAAATGATACATATATTAAAAAAAGGGATAGAAGAAAAAATTGGTAGAAAAATTAAAAACCGTGGAGATTGTGAACTACTTTCTAATGCTATTTTAGATGTTCTAGATATTGATTTAAGTTATAATACTATTAGACGCTTTTACGGATTAGCACCAAGTACAAAACCAAACTCTAAAACCTTAAATACTTTAGCACTTTTTATTGGCTACAACAGTTATCTGCATTTTGTTCAAAATTATAATTCGGAAGACAGAAAAACCTTATCGCAAAGTGTTTTTAAAGCAATAAATAATTTTAGTGATGATGAAATTATTTTACTTATAAAAAATGTAAAACGAAGTGGTGACGATTTTCCTTCTTTTGTTGTAATCTTAATAAGGGAATTGTTGCATAATAGAAATTTTAAACTCATCAATAAAATATTCAATTTAAAGGAATTGGCATTTGCTAGTTTTTCATATTCAGAGGTGTTATTTATAGGAAACTCTATTGGTTTACTTTTTAGAAAAAACTATTATTTTGATACAGATTTATTACAAAATATCAACTTTTTACAATGTGTTTTTTTGATCTTTGTGGATTATTCTAGTATAAATGGATATTATGGCGACTGGGCTGCCTATATAAATGAACATGTAAAAGTTAAAGAAACTAAATTATTTACAGCGGCATTATTAGTATTTAAAAAGCTTTTAAATAACCAAAAAGTAACACATTCTTTAAATGAAGAAGCTTTTGATACGAGTATTCACCCTATTTTAAATAGTCGTTTATTATCAGTAAGAATATTTACAGCAAAAGAGCATGAAATTTTAGAAGTGCTTCATCAGTATGCAACAATACATAAAAAAAAGGCTGGATTGATAGATTATTATTTTGAGTTAGTGGTAAGTGCTATTCTCACAAAAAATATGGTCGTAATGAAATTTATTATTGAAATCGTTGAAACAGACCGGAGATTTGAATTTTACTATCAGAAAAAGCATTTAAATAGCTTTTATTTAATGTGTGCTTTTTATTACAAACTAATAAATAAAAAGACTAAACAGAAAATGTATGCTAAACTTTTTGATATTGAAGAAACTTGGTTTAGTTATCAAGATTATTTAAAACTTTTACATCTTGTTTATTTATATGCTGATGCTAAAAAAACAGTTGTTAAAAATAAAATGTTAGACGAGTATTTAATATTAAGTAAAAAATTAAATTACCCTTATTTTTCTAAAACCTATCTCCTAAACTATTTTATAGCTTAAATTTTTAAATATGTTGTTTCTTCTGCTTTCGGTGTTATTGTTTTCTTATAATAATGTGCAGTGGAAAAAAAACTTTAAATCGGTTTCAATTCCATTTCTAATTTCTTACCGTGCATTTTTTAGGTTCTGTCGCATCTGCTAAAATTAAGCATCAAGTTTTAAACTAATTTAATTTTTTAAGAAGCTAATGATATAAATGAATTGTGAGTTGAACTTTCAGGGTTTTTCAGTTGATTTTTCTTTATCATTCTAACTACTTCTATTGCTGATATGGTTCTCTTTGCTGATTCAAATTCTTTAAAACCTAGACCTAGCATAATACGCCACTTTATCATTCGATGGTCTTGTTCTACAATATTATTGAGGTATTTGCATTGCCTTATTTGTATGTTTGAATAGTTTCTTAGATTGTATAGTTTTATCGCAGCTTTATTCGCCCCACTCTTATCGATGTTTATTAGTTCTGGATTAACAGTATTCTCTATGGCTTTGATTAAAAATTTCTGTGCAGATATACGTTGTCTTCTTTTAGTTAACAAAAAGTCTACAGTATTCTCTTCTTTATCAACTGCTCTGTATAAATATCTCCACTCACCCTTTATACCAATGAAAGTGAGTCTAACAAACAAGAACTTTATAATTTAAGCCAATCCAACACTGTTTTTAAACAGAACATAGAAAAGGCGTGTCGCATGTTAAACAACTTTGATAGATTATATAATCAATCAGATATTTATGGCAAGCAACGTCTGATAAGTTCGATTTTCCCAGAAAACATTGAATTTGACGGAAAAAAATGTCGAACTATAAGAATCAATGATGTGTTGAGGTATATATTGCAGATAGACAAGGAGTTAGATGAAAATAAAAAGGGACAAATCTCAAAAAATATGAGTTTGTCCCGTGTGGTGGAGGCGAAGCGCGTAAAATCGAACTAATTTGGTGAGGATGTAGAGTCATTAAAATTCAAATAATATCTTCGGAAAAGAAAATATATTGTATTAAATCAACATACTAAATAATGATACTATTAATTAGAAATAGTTTTT
>CALKHF010000108.1 GCA_938092255.1 uncultured Flavobacteriales bacterium
GATGAATCGGAAAAGCAGTTTGTTTATTCGCTATCAATATTTTGACAAAATCATCGAGAATACTTAAGGAATAAATAGAAGGTTCAAGTCTGTTTTCTATACATTCTTGAAAATCATCCACGCCAGCGTTCATAACTAAAATTGGGCATTTGACTCCACTTTTTCTCAACTCAACACCTTCATCTGTATATGCCACCCCTAAATAATCAGCGCCAATCTGTTCGATATATTGGCCCACCTTAACGAGTCCTGTGCCGTAGGCATTGGCTTTTACCATAATCAAACATTTGGTATCATTTGAAAGACGGTCTTTCACAAGGTGAATATTCTTGCGAATGGCACTTAAATTAATTTCTATTTTTGTTCGATGTTGTTTCAATTTTAATTGTCCGGCAATTTTATTCATTACTGAGGTCTTGCCTCCTTTTACTAGAATCACCGCATTGTTAATTGAAAAATCCACATCCTTAATCGATTCAATAAAATAGAATTCATCAACACCGTTTTTTTTCAACACATCTATAGCTTCTTGTTTGTTCTCGATGCCCCCTTTTGGAAGAAGAACTATTTTCTTTTTGGTTTTTGCCAGTGAATTGAGGTATTGGAGTGATGCCATTAACGACTCAATGTCTAGTGAATAAGTATCATTTATAATGGTTGAGTTTTCAATTCCCTCGTAAGACTCCATTCGCATTGCCAAATCAGGAAAATATCCTTTCTTCAAATCAACATTCACACCAAAATAAGCAGCTGAATATAAACAAATTGATGCATTGATTTTTTTCACTTGCTCCTTAAGCTCAAGCTGGTTTAATTCTTTTTTATAGTCTGAAGCACTAATTTTTTGATGTTCTTGCTGATTGAATAATGCGCCATACACTTGTGTCTCGTAAACGACTTTTTTTGACCCCTCGAAAAGACTTAAATATTCTTTGAACATCTCATTCTTGGAGCCGAACTTGTGATCCAACTTGTCCCCTGCATGCGTTAAAATGCCATAGGAAGGATTCAATAAACCATTAAGTAGCTTTCCCTCTCCTTGTTCTGTTAAGGAAACCTCAAAAATCGCAATTTCAGAATCGGAATTCAATTCAAGTATCGATAAAGCCAAACCCAATTTGGAGTTATAACTTTTTGGAGATTTAACGACTTTGAATTTTTCACTTAATAAAAGGCTTAACCATTCCTTAACTATTGTTTTACCATGGGTTCCTGCAATTGCAATAACTGGAATATCAAATTGAATGCGATGCCATTTGGCCAAATTCAATAATGCCCCTAAAACATCATCAACTTGTATATATACAGCATCATTCTTTTTTGTAAAATCTTTACTCGAGACTACAAAAACACGAATGCCTTTATTATATGCATCATCCACAAAGTCTATTCCCTTTCTGAAGGGACCGTTTAAGGCAAAAAAAGCTTTTTGATCGCCCTCTTTGACGAGTCTCGAATCATATACAACAGAATGTACCTGCAAGTCCATTTCGGGAACAAGGAGAACTCCCTGAATGACTTTTGATAAAGCTGATGAAGTAATATTTATTTTCAAGACTCCGTATTCGTAAAACAAGCCCGGCATAAAGGCCGGTATTTTTCAACTGCACCAACAAGAACCTGAGATGTTTCAGAAACAGTTCTATTTGAAAACTGCGCCAAATTTCCACAAGAAACACATATCGCATGAACCTTTGTAACATATTCGGCAACGGCTAACAAACTTGGCATTGGACCAAAAGGCTTGCCTGTGTAATCCATATCAAGTCCTGCCAGCACAACCCTGATCCCTTTCGCCGATAATGATTCACAAACCCCTACAATCCCGTGGTCAAAAAACTGGGCCTCATCAATTGCCACAACCATGTGCTTATCAATATGCCCTAATATTTCAGTAGAATTTTCAATCAATACGGCCTCAAATTCATTTCCACTATGACTTACCACATTATTTTTACTGTAACGATTATCGATTTTGGGTTTAAACAAAATAAGCTGTTGATTCGCGAATTCTGCTCTTCTCAATCTCCGTATTAACTCTTCAGTCTTTCCAGAAAACATAGATCCACAAATGACCTCAATCCAGCCATTTGATTTTTTTTGCAAGGGAAACTGCTCTAAAAACATAAATTAAATTGTCGGGTTATCATTACAAAAAAAGCAAAAATACCTTTATTTAAAAGATCCTATATACTTTAGGACAATATAACAACTTTTAAGCTAGTTCTAATCGATAATATTGAAAAACCAATCCCCATTGTTCGATTGATTATTTTTATCAAAAGAAAACCATAGTGACCATGAAACGTATATTCTACATTCTATTTTTAATTACCTCTCAGTATTCTTTTGGACAAAATCACTTTGATTTCAAAAAATTTACTAAAAAGATGTGCTCTCCTGAATTTCACGGCAGAGGATATGTAAATAGCGGAGATTCAATTGCTGCAGATTATATTGCGAGTCAAATGATGCTTCTTGATATAGATTCGTTGCCAACCGGTTATTTTCAACCCTTTGAACTCGACGTCAATACCTTCCCCGATAGCTGTTCGATTCTTATTCATAATGAATCACTTGTCCCTGGAGTAGATTACCTAATTAACCCCAATTCAAATGGGACCTGCATAGATAATAAATGCATCGGAGTAAGATCTTTTGACTCGAAACACATTGAAGTTGTAGACATGAAGAAGTTGTTTGAAGAGGGGTGGGATCCAAATTGGTGGAGAAGTTATGACGATGAAACGATCTATGTTATAGACAATAATGTTTCTGAAGATAGTCTTTCTATTTATGTTCATCAGATGGCACAAAACACATCAAAATATTATCATGTAATCGAATTGGTTCATAATAAATTTACTTGGTCGGTGAGTTCTATCCCTCAGGAACATTTATACATTCAAATGAAAAAAACCGTTTTTGACTCCCTAAAAACAGACGCGCTTAATCTAAAAATTCATCTTCACAATACGCATTTAACGCATTACGAGTCTAACAATATTATAGGTCAAATAAGGGCAAAGAAGAAAGCCAAAGGAACCATCATGCTCACCGCTCACTACGATCATTTGGGAAGAATGGGGTCTAATACATATTTTCCCGGGGCAAATGATAATGCAAGTGGAGTAGCTATGTTACTTGAGCTTGGGGCAATGTTAAAACTTAAGCCATTGAAAAGATTAGATGTCATACTTGTCGCATTTTCCGGCGAAGAAGCGGGACTGATTGGTTCAAAACACATGTCAGAACATCCCTTGTTCAACATTAATGATGTTCGGTTTTTACTTAACCTAGACATAATGGGAAGTGGTGAAGAAGGGATAACAGCGGTAAATGGCAGGGTATTTACTAAAGAGTTTAAGCGCTTACAAAAACTGAATAAAAAGCTTAAATCTGTTCCTGTTGTGAAGGCAAGAGGAAAAGCTGCAAATTCTGACCATTATTTTTTTACTGAAAAGGGGGTTCCGTCATTTTTTATATACACCATGGGGGAAAACAAGAACTACCATGATGTTTACGACACCTATGACAACCTCTCTTTTAATTCATTCAAGGACTTGTCTCGATTATTCAATGCTTTCCTCAGGAAGCTCTAACTTTAGTTTGGATAGATTAATGGATTGAACAACAATCAATAAAAGACATAGTAAAAGAGCATGTAAGGCTGCCCACCAATTGCCCCCTTGAAAAATCAAAACCAATTCGTAAATCAAAAATGCCAAAAGCTGAAGTGTGGTCATCACCAAAAAATTGCCAATAAAACGTTTAGGGTTATTATTGATTTTAAAATTCACAAGTGCGGTGCTTCCTAAAAAAATAAATGACAAAACAAATGAACTTAAAATGTTTTGGTACAAACTCAACTTTTGAATAAAAAGATCCGTTATAATAAAGCTGATAAGGATCAATGCCAAAAGAGGAGTGAATTGTTTAATGATTCTCTGAATCATCCTGTTGATTTAATTTTGAAACTTCGCGAATTACAAGGACCAATGATCCAATAACACCCAAGAGTGATAAGATGATTGTCAGCCAAGGAGTTTTGTTTTTTAAATAGTCATCTAAATAAACACCGAGCCATGTAAACAGAAAAATGGTGGCTCCCATTTGAATGCCAATCGACGAAAATCGAATATAGATGTTACTTTTCCAACCCGGAGATTGTTTTTTCATTCTTCAATAATATCTTCCTCCTGTATAAGATCCGACATCAAAGTGTTGGTTTCCTCAACTGGCGCTTTTATTGAAGACATTTTACAGTTCCCTTCAAAAAATGCACCTTCATCAATTTTCAATTTTTTAGTAAAAATGTTTCCATAAATTTTTGAAGTATCCTTCAAATTAAGAACATCCTCCACCTTTATTTCACCTTCAATAGTTCCAAATATTTCAGCCATAAAACAAACAATATTCCCCTTAACCAGACCCGAATCACCTATGGTCACTTTGCCTTTACAAGATATATTACCCATAATTTCACCCTCTATAAGAATGTTGTTTTCTGATAAAATGTCACCAGTGATTTTGGTGCCTAAAATGATGTAATTGCCGTCTTGATCTCCTGTATATCCCATATTTGAAGTAAATGTTTCTTTTCTTTTTAACATATTAATTTAATAAAAATCAATGAAAAATGCCTTATATTCCTCAAAATTAGAAGTTTCTATCAATATTTTGAGGTTGCTTTTGCCAATTGAATAAATTTTATTGTCTTGATATTCGTCTAAAATTTCATATCCCGCTTTATAAGAGTTAATATATTCTTGTGCCAAACGTATGTTTTCAAACTCTTTAACCAATACAAAAGCTGTTTTATCCACGGTTAGGTTTGAACTTGTTTTTAGATTTTTGGATTTGTGCTTTTTCTTATTAAATGCTGAAACTCCATATATAATATCATCTTCGTCATCATCTTCGTCCAATAAAACGATTATAAAATGTTTCTCGGTTTCGTTATAATTATAAATGTATTCAGGATCAAAATTGATAGAATCATTTTTACTAAACCCATTTTCCAAAATATCCAACAGGCTTTGGGCAATATCAGCCTGAGGAGTTCCTGGTTTTTCTTCAATGACTCTATTGATTAAAGGCACCAACTCTTGTTTATTTTCTTTCAACTGTCCTTTGGCAAACACATTTAAAAGAAGGTACTCGGCTCTAAATGCATTGGACAAGTCTTCTTCAATGATTCGATCCGTCGAATCAATTACGGCTTCATAAGAACCATCATAGTATAAATCAACCAATTCAACATAGGCCATTTCATCCATTTTCATTGATTCCTTTTGTTTGACGTAAAAATCCGGATCGTTCAGATACTTTGCAGCGTCAGAACTTGGGTAATGGGTTAATATATGGTTGGCGTATATCTCTTTTTTTCCTGTCGCCTCATTTAACTTATACAATTGAAAAGCACAAGACAAATCTGTCAGATTTCTTTGATTAATCTCCAACACTCTGTTGAATTGAATTTGAGCCAATTCTGCTTCATTCAATATTTCTTTGTATAGGACTCCGCTTTGATAAAGAGCCTCAAAAAGATTGGTTTCTGATACCGTGAATGCACTATCTGTAAGAGGTATGTTCTTTCTCAAATCAGCTACGGTTAATGAATCAATTCCTATTTCTTCAACCAACAAGGAATCAACTGCACTTGAGTCAGTCAATTCTTCATTGGAAAAAACAATCTTTTCACTCCTCCTCCAATGATCTTCATTGTCTCTTGACCCCCATGCCTTTCGAAAATCATTGTATCCCTCTTCTCTTAGTTTTGGATTCGTGAAAACTGATTTTTTCGTAGAAGTTGCATTGGCATTGCTTTGTTCTTGAAGCGCCAAAAGTTTTGCAGCCTCCAACTCCTTTCTTTTTCGAGCTTCTTGTTTGATCTGTTTTAAGGTCTCTTTTAAAAATTGTTCTCTTTCTTTCTCGTCCATCAAAGCAATACGTTGAACACTGTCCTCAAACATTACAATTTCAATCGCCTCAACAAGATCTGATAACTTGATTGCTTTGTCTTTTATCTGATTGCCATTCGGATAACCCTCTGGAATAAACCTTGTACAAGAATCATAATATTTCTGAGCAGAAACATAGTTCTTTTCAAAATAACTTAAATCTCCAAGTTTTTCATATGACATAGCCTTCTGACGATCATTCCCATTAGAATAAAAAGCAGATTTGGTCAAATATACTCTCGCCAACTCCTTATTGTTTCTGTTGATTTCTAAATTGGCTAGCGCATAATAAACTTGGTCTTTGTATTGTGCATTTTTGGCATCCTTAAGCATTTTCTTTAAATCTCTGCTAAGCTTATCGCCTCCCCCACTAATCGCACGATTTAGTCTAGCATTAAAAGAAATCTCAAATGGCGCTGATGCCTTTAAAGCCTGCGAATAATGAGCTCTAGCAGAGTCCAAAACATTACTTTTTTGATATAATTGACCCAGAATAAAATGTAATCTTGTCTTTTCCGCAGCAGAAGGACATTTTGTAATCGCAGAATTTAACCCATTAATTGCCTCAGGATACTCTTTTCTTTTGATTGCTAAATCTGAATACGTTTTATAAATTTCGTATTGTAACTTCCCACTCATTTTCGGAATTTCTTCCCCTTCCTCTGTTTTAGCTTTTACAAAAGGGATATATTCACGAAAAGTTTTATCCTTTTGCTCGAGTGAAATTGCATTTAAATCATCTAAAATAATCTTAGCATCAGCAAACTTTCTTTGTTCGATTTGAATTTTGGCAATCCAAAGTTTTGCCACATAATAAGAAGGGTCTTTTTCGAACAGTCGTTTTACAAACTCAAAATTTTTCTTCGCTTTCTTGTATTCCCTTTTGTAATAAAGTGCCCGGCCTATAGTTATCCAATTTTCATCGATCCATTTGTTGTGCTCCTCATCCTTGTAGTACATGTCCTCTGTACTAGGCATACTGTGATTTTTTATCACTTTTGAGCATTTTGAAATCGCTGTGTCGATAGCAGAGTACATCCCCTTCGACTCTTCTTCGTTTGGAAGAAGGCTTACGGGTAAAATCTCATAAAAATCGTCCTTTTTGGAGCTATAGAATGTTCGTAAAGATTGATCCAATAACTCATTCGCATTGAAGTGCCCATTAAACCTGGCAGTAGTTGAATGATAAGTTCTATTGAGAAAAGAGTTTTTCTCAGTCGAACAAGCCGAAATGAGTACGAATACAACAATTCCCAAATATGTAAGTGACTTTAACCTCATAAACGTCTATCTATAACTATATTATCTGCGTTTTAGTATAAAAGGATCGGGATAATTAAGCAATGTTTGTAAAAACCTGCTGAATGTCATCATCATCTTCAATTTTATCTAACATTTTCTCAATTTCTATTAATTGTTCTTCTGTGAATTCTACAGGAGAAGTAGGAAATCTTTTCAAACTTGATTTCTGAACCTCTAAAGTCATCTCTTCTAGGGATCTTGCAATCGTTCCGAATGCAGTATAGTCACCATAAACAAATAATAAATTGTCTTGAACCTCCAGTTCTTCTACTCCTGCATCTATAAGACTAAACTCAAGTTCTTCAATATCGAGACCTTCGGGTAATTCTAACTCGAAAACACTTTTTCTTTGAAACATAAATTCTAATGACCCTGTGGGCACAATTCCTCCCCCTGCTTTATTAAAATAGGATTTTACGTTGGCCACTGTTCGAGTAGGATTGTCTGTTGCACATTCAACAAAGACAAGCACACCATGGGGACCTTTTCCCTCATAGTTCATTTCACTAAAAAGTGCCGTATCTTTTTGAACAGCTCTTGATATTGCCGCCTCGATATTATCTTTAGGCATGTTTTCGGCTTTGGCATTCTGAATAGCCGTTCTTAACTTGGCATTTGATGTAGGATCAACCCCTCCCTCCTTTGCTGCAAGTGTTATTGCCTTTCCAAGCTTAGGAAAAATCTTGGACATTTTATCCCATCTCTTTTCTTTGGCTGCACGTCTATATTCAAAGGCTCTTCCCATAGTTCAATTTTAACAAAAATATACAATTCAAGGTGTATATTCAAGAACGAGATTGACTAAAAGCTTCCAAGATCTCATTCAAGTAATTTAAAACAGATTCCCGACCCAATTTTGATTGACTAGAACTGATAAAAACTGGTGGTAATTCTTCCCAATACTTTACTAATTCTTTTTTATAAAACGACAAGTTTTTTTGAAGTGCTGAACTCGATAACTTATCAGATTTAGTAAATATGATTGAAAATGGAATGCCCTTTCCACCACACCAATTCATGAATTCTAAATCAATTTTTTGCGGCTCTAATCTTGCATCAATTAAAACAAAAGTGGTCAAAAGATTGGTTCTGTGAAGCAAATATTCAGAAATGAATTGCTCCCAATTGTTTCGACTTTTTTTTGATGCTCTAGCATAACCATAACCAGGTAAATCAACCAAATACCAATCTTCGTTTATAACAAAATGATTAATAAGCTGTGTTTTTCCGGGTGTAGACGAGGTCTTTGCTAACTTTTTTTTTCCAGTAAGCATGTTAATCAATGAAGACTTACCCACATTTGACCTACCAATAAAAGCAAACTCAGGTTTCTCATCTTGAGGGCACTTTTTAAAGGTTGTGTTAGAAATTAAAAAATCAGCACTAGAAATAACCATTTGGTAAATTTATAATATATTGTAAGTATAAGAACAATTAACAAACTAGCTTGTTCTTACTATTGAAGAGTTAATTAAAATGGCTGAATAT
This sequence comes from uncultured Flavobacteriales bacterium, assembly GCA_938092255.1. Classification (GTDB taxonomy): domain Bacteria; phylum Bacteroidota; class Bacteroidia; order Flavobacteriales_D; family Crocinitomicaceae; genus UBA952. The sequence goes on from CALKHF010000108.1 coordinate 8,754, forward strand.
AAAATAAAAGACCTTGAAAACCTTACTGGGATTAAATCTCATACAATTCGTATTTGGGAAAAAAGATACCATATTTTAACTCCAGACCGGACTGACACAAAAATCAGAACATACTCCGACTCGGAACTGACACATCTTTTGACAGTTAGTATGTTAAATCGAAATGGGTTCAAAATCTCTAAAATTGCTGAGCTTTCTCAAGACGACATGAACAAACTTCTTTGGGATATAAAAGTCGACAAAGAACCCGAGTACAGCATGGATAAATTCATTTTGGCATTGGTTACTTTGGATGAGGAAATGTTCAAGGATACCTTAAATGGTTTGTTGGAAACGGTGGGTCTAGAAAAAACATTCAAAGATCATCTAATTCCGTTCCTTGATCGCATTGGAATTATGTGGCTGATTGGTTCGGTCAGCCCTGCTCAAGAACATTTCATGTCGAATCTCATTCGTCAAAAAATAATTTCTGAAATCGATAAACAAGACATCCCAAAATCAACAGAGTCTACAGTATTAATGTATCTCCCTGAACATGAGTGGCACGAAATAAGTTTATTGTTTTATCACTTTTTACTCAGGTCAAAGGGTATCCCTACATTTTACTTGGGACAAAGCCTTCCCTATAACTCTTTGGTTGAATGTATTGAAAAACTCAAGCCGAATGCACTGTTCACCTCATGGTTAACTTCGGTAGACAAAAACTTTGTTGTTGGTTATTTCAAAAAATTAAATGCTGATTTTCCAAATTTAGATGTTTTCGCGGGAGGAGCACAAATACAAGCCAATTCAGATTCCCTAAAAAAGTATATTGTTGAGGTAAGTGATATAACAAGTATCACGAATCACATGAAAGCTTAAACTACAAAATTTATAATCTTGCCGGGAACTACTATAACTTTCTTCGGTTCTTTCCCTTCAAGCCATTTGGTGGTAAGTTCCATCTCTTCTACTGCTGTTTTTATTTCCTCTTGCTTAAGACTCAATGGCAATTCAACTTTGAATCTCATTTTTCCATTAAACGAAACCGGATATTCATATGCGTTTTCTATCAAGAACTCTTCTTTAAATACGGGGAATTGAGAATCAAAGAGAGAACCAGAGGCATGGCCTATTTTTTCCCATAATTCCTCACAAAAATGGGGTGCATATGGGGCCAAAAGAATAATGAACGGTTCAAGAACTTCTTTACTATGACATCTTTGTTCAGTAAATTCATTTACAGCTATCATAAAAGAAGAAACACATGTATTTAAGGAAAAACGATTTAAATCTTCTCTAACCCGTTTTATGGTTTTATGTAGAGTCTTCATCGACTCTTTTGAAGGGTTCTCATCTGATACAATTGAGGTACCATCAACAGAACAATATAACCTCCAACATTTCCGTAAAAAATTATGAACTCCAGAAATCCCTTTGGTGTCCCATGGTTTACTTTGCTCTATCGGACCCAAAAACATTTCGTATAATCTTAAGGTATCTGCACCATAATCTACAACCAAATCATCTGGAGTTTGAACATTAAATTTTGACTTTGACATTTTTTCAACCTCATAACCACAAAGATAATTTCCGTTGTCATCTAAAATAAAAGTGGAATCCTTATATTCAGGAAGCCAATTCTTGAATTTTTCAAGATTTAAAAGGTCATTATCAACAATTGAAATGTCGACATGAATCGCTGTGGTTTCATATTCTTTTCGTTTGTCTTTGGTCACAAAACTGTTTGTCCCATTGATCCGATAGACAAAATTACTTCTACCTAGAATCATCCCCTGATTAATGAGCTTTTTAAATGGTTCATCAAAAGGAATAAATTTTAAATCAAATAAGCATTTGGTCCAAAACCTTGAATAAAGAAGGTGGCCTGTTGCATGTTCTGAACCACCAATGTATAAATCTACATTTTGCCAGTAATCAACTTTTTCTTTAGACACAAACTCCTGTTCATTATGAGGATCCATATACCTTAAAAAATACCAAGAACTTCCTGCCCATCCAGGCATGGTATTGAAATCCATCCGGTCACCTTGAGAATGGTTCCATTGTTCTTTTTGTGCTCTTGCCAAAGGCGGCTCTCCCTCTTCAGTAGGCAAATATTTATCTACAGCCGGCAATTCAATGGGGAGATTTTCGTCATCCACTAAAAAGGGTGTTTCATTAACAAAATAGATAGGAAAAGGCTCTCCCCAATACCTTTGTCGTGAGAACACTGCATCCCGAAGTCTGTAATTTGTTTTTCCCTTACCGATTCCACGATGTTCAATTTCTTGTATCGAACGAATTATGGCTTTTTGTATATCCAATTCATTTAAAAACTCTGAACTTGTAATAACCCCAGTCTTTTCTTCATGGGCACAATTCGAAATGTCGGTATCCTTGAAAATATTAGCAATTTGAATATCAAACTTCTTAGCAAATAAATAGTCCCTTTGATCACCGCATGGAACAGACATAACGGCTCCTGTTCCATAAGTAGCCAGGACATAATCACCAATCCAGATGGGGATTTCTTTTCCCGTAAAAGGGTGAACGGCATATGCGCCTGTAAACTCACCCGTTATATTCTTAACATCAGATTGTCGATCTCTTTCAGATCGGTTTGCCGTTTTTTCGATATAGCTTGTAACCGCGTCTTTTTGGGCTTCACCAACAATATCCAACACCAATTCATGTTCGGGAGCCAACACAATAAAAGTAACGCCAAATATGGTGTCGGGTCTTGTCGTAAAAACCTCTATTCTTCTGTCGTTATTACTTGAAACCTGAAAAGAAACTGAGGCACCTTGTGATTTTCCAATCCAGTTTCTCTGTTGTTCTTTTAATGAATCACTCCAATCCAACTGATCTAAATCATTCAATAGTCTTTCTGCAAAAGCCTTAATTCTCATAGACCACTGCTTCATAACTTTTTGTTCAACCGGGTATCCCCCACGAACTGATAACCCATTTGATATTTCATCATTCGCCAACACAGTTCCTAGTTTAGGACACCAATTCACTTGAGATTCTGATAAATACGCTATTCGGTAGCATTGCAATATTGCTTCCTTTTGCTTGTGATCAAATACGTTCCATTCACTTGCTGTAAACTCGATATGTTCATCCTGATGCGCTTGTATTCCATCGGAACCTTTGACATCAAAATGAGACACCAATTGTTGAATATCTTTTGTGCAATCTTCACTTAAATCGTAAAACGAGTTAAACATCTGCTTAAAAATCCATTGCGTCCATTTATAATATTCAGGAGAGGATGTTTTTACTGCCCGATCCCAGTCGTAACAAAAACCCATTTGATTAAGCTGATCTCTGTAGCGTTCAATATTTTTATCCGTTGTAATGGCAGGATGTTGACCTGTTTGTATAGCATATTGTTCAGCCGGTAAACCAAATGAATCATAACCCATTGGATGTAGCACATTAAATCCTTCCAGTTTTTTATACCGAGCAATTACATCTGAAGCTATGTATCCCAAAGGATGACCGACATGCAATCCAGCACCAGAAGGGTAAGGAAACATATCAAGCACGTAATATTTTTCTTTTGACGCGTCCTCTATGGTTTTATAGGATTTGTTTTCTGACCAAAACTTAATCCACTTTTTTTCTATTTCCCTAAAGTTGTATTCCATGTTTCTCTAATAAGTTTGTAAAGATAGCTAATGTGACTCATCATTTGATGCTGTTTTAGGCAAAATAAAATTAAAATCCGCCTAGAGAAACACTTGTTAAAATCGTGGCACAATTATTGCATTATGGTATTTAAAATTTGGAGAAAAAACTTCCATATTTTTGGTTTTTAACACTTTTTTTCATAATTCAACGTTTTTAACGAAACACAGAAAAGACCGGAGTTTCCGGTCTTTTTTCTTTACATATAATACAGGTAAATCGTGGCAATACCAATCATCGTAAATGTAATGTCAGCAAAGACAAAAAAATAATTATATCCAATTTTTTTGTAATTGAAAGTCAAAATAAGGAAGTACAAGATTCCAAAAGTCCATGCCCCAACATTTCTAACCGCCTCCCACTCATACCAAAGAATTATAATAGAAATCATTACAATAAATTGAATGACCTTTACTGATTTTTTTATCCCAACAACTTGAGGTATGGTTCTCATTTCTTCCTGATCAAAATATACATCTTTTATATCCGAAGGAATTAATATAATGAGCAACAATAAAAAATTAAGAATCCAAGGTTGATGATAATCAAATATCCAATAAGGAAAAATAAAGAACAGTAAATACCAAATTAAAAGAACAAAAAAAACCTTCAAATAAGGGATGTCCCTTAATGCAAAATTACCAACTCGCTTAACATAGAACACGCAGATTAAACCACATAAAACCGTCAATAAATTCTGTAAAGGATCCCCACTGAAGAGCCAAAAATATAAAAGCATTGATGTTAACGTAGGAATAACCGCGAGAACATAAATTGATCTTTTATTAAGCAATGTCCAATCATATATCGCATCGGGTAATCTTTTCTTCTTAAACTTCCATAAACGATGTGAATTATAAATTCCAATTACTCCAAGTGAAATCATTAACGCATACAACCAAGAATGACTATATTCAAAGTACAAACCGAATAAAAAAATAAAGCTATGAAATGCCAATAAAATGTGACTTCTTACGAGGTATTTGAGCATATCATTCATAATCCAATTTTGATGGGGATCGAAAACATGACTTATGTTAAATCACCTATCGACCTTACTCAATCTTTTTAACTCTTTATATTTTAGATGATTTGAAAAAGCACTAATTCTTGCTATTTGAAACCCATATGACCCATCCAAAAAACCTTTCTTAAGCAAGAATACATTTATAAATTTCACTATTGCACTTATTTCGGCTTGAAAAAGATAAGTGTTTTTTCCCTCGCTAAAATACTTTTTGGCAACCATCAATGCGTACTTATTTGCTCTTTCTTGGTGTTCCATAACAGTATAATATGAATAATGTTCTAGATGCCCGTCAAGAGTTATGGCTTTTAGACTCTTATCGTATTTAAGCTTCTCATGCACAAACTCTCCCTCCCATTCCGCTTTGTTTTTTGGAAATATTCTCACCTTATATTCAGGATACCAACCACAATATTTAATCCATTTTCCGCAATAATTAGTGTATCGATTAAGAAAATAAATTTGCTCTTTTGAATCGCTTTTAATTTTTATAATTTGTTCTTGTAAAATGCGATCCGGGACCTCATCAGCATCGATTGAAAAAATATAGTCAGCATCAATCAAATCATTTAACCTGTTTTTGGTTTGAGCATAGCCTTGCCATTTGTTTTCGACAAACCTTACGCCGTATTGAATGCATATTTTCTTTGTGTTGTCATTGGAAAAAGAATCCATGACAACTATTTCATCCACGCATTCTAAAAGACCGGTAATGCATCTTTCAATGTTCCTTTCTTCATTAAATGTAATAATTGCAGCAGCTACTTTTCGCATGGTTTACACTATTGTAACACTTTTCCAAATGGCCTGAATTTCCCTTATAGCATGTGTCCAACTTGTGGTTGAAGGGGCGTCTACATAACCACTAACGCAAACGATTTTTTCGGTTTTAGGATGAATGAAATGAAAAGACCAAAAGGCACCTCCAGTAGAATGTCTATACCTTCCTTTAAACTCAAACATTCCCCTTACTTCAACTCCCTGAATTGTCGTTGAAAAATTTGTTGTTTGTGAGTATTCAGGATAGACAAAATCATTGTATTGAGTCCCCATATAAAGTCCTGGGATTTCATGAGGCACATTATATTTCAGCATGGTGTCTCTTGCTTTTAGTAATTGGTCAAGAGAAAATTGATTTGAATCAATGTAAGGGTATTGATACACCATCACTCCGGAAAAAACAGTGCCAAGGTCCTGCTTTGACTGACCAACAAATTCTATTGGTCTTGATGCTAGAGGAAGTTCAATGCGGTAAAAATTCTTTCTTGAAGAAACAATTTTTGATCCATTAGGAAAGTCAAGGTGTATGGAGAAATTCTGTTTAAGTTGCTTATTAATATCCTGATTTTGTTTACTTCCGAAATGTTTTCTAATTCGATTCCATTCTTCATATTCAAATTTTGAATGAATCTCATCCGCACCAGAGTTAAACGTTTCAACGAGTTGCTGATAATCTTTTGCAGTCACCTCAATGACCAGTTGATTCGTTGCCCAAACCCCTTTTCTATACTGAATCTTTCCCTTATCTCCTTTATGATTTGGATCAATCCTCAAAAAAAGAACATTACGGTGACGCTTTGCTGCACCTATGAAATTGCTTTTGGTGTAATGAATCGGCTCAAAAGTTGCTACATCTGGAAAATAAGGCATAATAAACCTTGTAAGGTTTGAATCTAAATCAGAACGAAAGGAAGATTTCCATATGGCATCATCACAAACCACAACAACTTCTCCAATTTTTCCCGTAACATATACTTCAGAAGAAAAATATTCACCACAACCACTTAAATGAATGGTTAAGATTATTGTGGAGAAAAGCTTCAAAAACCTCATTATTATCTGATTCGTATTTTTTGACCTATACTTAAACGGTTTATATTGATTCGTGGATTTAGTTTTCTTAATCGACTTTGCGATACCCTGTTTTTTTCTGCAATATGCCCAAAAGTATCGCCACTTCTAACTGTATAATATTTGCGCGTAGATACTGGCTTGGGTTTTGGTTTTGGGGGTGAGACCTTCTTTTCTGTTTCAATTCTTAAATGTTGACCAGTATAAATATTGGTCGTTTTTAGACCATTCCAATCCATAATTTGATCGGCGGTAACAGCATAATGAGCAGCCACTTTATTAATGACTTCTCCCGTTTGGACCTTATGATAATAGACATTTAATGTTTTTTGAATCGTATCACCGGTTATTGAATCTCTGACAAATATCTTCTTTAATTTCACTTCATTCGTTCCGTATATAGAATTCTCAAGATTAATTAAAGAATCTTCTTGGCCAACAACCAAATTTATTTTCTCATGGGGTCCCGAAATACAATATGGAGGTGTTGAATTTGGGATAAAAGTTGTTTTGAAGACCGGATTGTGTTTTTTAATGTCCTCCAATGACCAATCAATTACTTTTGAAATCGTACCCATATGAATTGCCGATTTGAAGCACATGGTGTCTAGTGTAATGTTATGAGGATTCATTTTTGTGGGTAAAATATGGTGTTCTTTATGGTAAGTCATCAAGTAGGATACCGCAATAAAATTAGGAACATAGCCTTGAGTTTCATTCGGTAGATATGGTCTTACCTCCCAATACGTTTTCTTGTCTCCCGATCGTCTAATTGCCTTATTCACATTGCCTGGTCCTGCATTGTATGCCGCCAAAGCCAGATTCCAATCTCCATAAATACCAAACAACTTCTTTAAATATCGGCAAGCAGCATCTGTGGCTTTCTCCGGATCCATTCGTTCATCGATATATGAATTTTCTTTTAAGCCAAAATACAATCCTGTTCTGTACATGAACTGCCATAAGCCTAAAGCTCCAGCTCTTGATTTGACCTGAGGTCTCAAGCCGCTTTCTATAACCGCCAAATACTTTAATTCGATTGGAAGCCCATACTCCGAAAGTTTTGATTCAAACATATCAAAATACAAAGGTGATCTACCCAAAGCTACCCGTATAAATCCTTTTCTTTTACTCAAAAAATATTTAATAATTGATAGCGCTGTCTCATTACAATCAAGCTGAAAGGGTGTCATAGCGTTGATTTTTCCCAGCCTTTTACAAATATCGTCGTCAGAAATCTTTAATGGTTCACCGTTGTTTTCTTCAATCGCTTTTTTTAATGAATCAACATTAAAATCATTTGCATACTCGCTGTAAAAAAGATTGAGACTTTGCTCAACAGTGTTTAGGAAGGGTTCTTTATGAAGAGAATCCTTAATTAATGGAGTCGGATTTTGGGCAAAAGACCCTAAACCTGTACTAATAAATATCACAAATAAAACTGTTCTCATCTCACAAATAGTTCTTTAATATTTTAGAATAACTAAATAACTGCTTTTCGTTAAAGCGATCTGACATGAGCTGTAACCCAAAAGGCATGCCATTTGAATGAATTCCAAAGGGAATACTTATAGCGGGATTACCGCTTAAGTTTGCATGTACAGTAAAAATATCCTGCAGATACATCTGAATAGGATCATTCACACTTCCCTGCTCAAAGGCCGTCGATGCGGTTGTAGGAAATACCAATACGTCAACCTCTTTAAAAAAGGATTCTGTTGAAGTTTTAACAATTTGTCTTACTTGTTGAGCTTTTGTGTAATATGCGTCATAATAGCCATGCGACAATACAAAGGTCCCTGTCATGATGCGTCTTTTAACCTCATTCCCGAACCCTTCGGTTCGCGACTTTTTATAAGTATCCTCTACACCTTTGGCTGAATCACTTCTATGTCCATAATGAACCCCATCAAAACGAGATAAATTTGACGAAGCCTCTGCAGTACTCAACACGTAATAAGTAGGAACCAAATAATCCACATAAGGAAATTCACACTCTACTAAATCAATATTTTCACTTCCTAGCTTGAATTTCAATTCATTCAGTTTCGAACTAATCTCAGAATCAATCCCGTTATGATTCATATACTCTTTAACAAAACCTATCCTAAGCTTTTCACTGCTATCTTTTTTAAATTCTGTAGAAACGGATGTCGCATCCATTGGATCTTTCCCTTTACATAATTCGAAAAGTAATTCACTGTCCTCTACACAATTTGAAAACAATCCAATTTGATCAAAAGATGAAGCATAAGCAATTAAACCATAACGACTAAAACTCCCGTAAGTAGGCTTAAATCCAATAGTATTTGTCCATGACGCGGGCTGACGAACAGATCCTCCAGTATCACTCCCAAGGGCAATTGTACATAAGCCTGCAGAAACCGCTACCGCCGACCCTCCCGAGGACCCTCCAGGAACATAATTTTCATTAAAATTATTGTTGACATTTCCATAAAAAGAATTTTCATTAGAACTGCCCATTGCAAATTCATCACAATTCAGTCTTCCTATTATGATGGCATCTTCATTTATTATTCTTTGCAGAACAGTAGCTGTGAAGATAGACTCAAAGTTGGTGAGTATTTTAGAAGATGCCGAAACTTTGTGGCCTTTGTAGCATATATTATCTTTAATACCAACAATTACACCCGCTAGTTTTCCTGCATTTCCATTCTTGATTTTCTTGTCTACAATAATCGCAGCAGATCGAGCAGTCTCTTCGAAAATTTCAACAAAAGCATTTAAGCTGGATTTTTCCTTAATGTTTGAAATGCTGATTTCAACAATCGAAGACACCGTTTGTCCAGAGCTTAATGCCTCTTGTATGTCGGCAATTGTCTTGTACATAAAATTACTTTGTCTCTATCTTCTCGTTGTCATTAAGAACTTCTTCATTCTCACCTTCTCCTGTTTTTGAAGCATCCTTGAATTCTTTAACCCCCTTTCCTAATCCCTTCATAAGCTCAGGAATTTTTCTTCCTCCAAAAAACAACAAAACGATAACTAAAATAATTACGATTTCTGTTGGACCAAACCAACCTGACTGATGTATATTTTCCATATTATATTGATATCAATGTAAATTTATTTTTGTAATACCCCCTTTTAGAGCTTTCTTGCCACTTCAACCTCTTCATAGGCCTCAATGATATCTCCAACTTCAATTTCATTGTATTTGTCTATGTTTAATCCGCACTCGTAATTGTTTTTAACCTCTTTCACATCGTCTTTAAATCTTTTTAAAGATCCCAATTCTCCCGTATGAACTACGATTCCGTCTCTAATTATTCGAATCATTGAAGCTCTTTTTATCGTGCCTTCAAGAACAAAACATCCAGCAATAGTCCCCACCTTTGTAATATCAAAAGTTTCTCTTATCTCCGCTGAACCTACTACTTTTTCTTCAATATCAGGAGAAAGCATGCCTTCCATGGCTGCTTTAATCTCTTCTATTGCTTTGTAAATAATAGAATAAAGACGTATATCGATTTGCTCATTATCCGCAAGCTTTCTGGCTCCAACAGTAGGTCTTACCTGGAAACCTAAAATAATTGCATCAGACGCTGAGGCAAGATTCACATCCGCTTCAGATATCGCTCCAACTCCCTTATGTATAATGTTCACTTGAATTTCTTGAGTAGATAGGTTCAATAACGCATCTGAAAGCGCCTCTATAGAACCATCAACGTCTCCTTTGATGATTAGATTCAGCTCCTTAAAGTCTCCTATAGCCAATCGACGACCAATCTCATCTAATGTGATGTGCTTAGTTGTTCGAAGTCCTTGTTCTCTGTATAATTGCTCGCGTTTAGTTGCGATTGATTTCGCTTCTTTTTCATCAAGCATGACATTGAAATTGTCTCCTGCACTTGGTGCTCCATTTATTCCCAATACGGAGATAGCCTGTGAAGGGCCTGCTTCATTCATAGAAACTCCTTTTTCATCATGCATTGCGCGCACTCTACCATAATGACGACCAACCAATAATACATCTCCGATTTTCAAGGTTCCGGCCTGAACCAACATATTGGTCACATAACCTTTTCCTTTGTCTAATGAAGCTTCTATAACTGTACCTATCGCAGGTTTATTTGGATTCGCCTTCAAATCGAGCAGTTCTGCTTCAAGCAATACCTTTTCCAGTAATTCTTCAATATTCAAATTCTCTTTTGCCGAAATTTCTTGACATTGAAATTTACCCCCCCAATCCTCAACAAGGATATTCATCCCCGACAGCTGCTCTTTAATTTTATCGGCATTAGAACCTGGTTTGTCAATTTTATTAATTGCAAATACCATAGGAACGTTTGCCGCCTGAGCATGAGAAATGGCTTCTTTTGTTTGAGGCATGACATCATCATCAGCAGCAACAATGATTATTGCAACATCGGTAACTTGAGCTCCTCTGGCACGCATGGCAGTAAATGCCTCGTGACCTGGGGTATCTAAGAAAGTTAATTTTTTACCATCTTTTAAGGATAAAGAATAGGCCCCTATATGCTGGGTAATTCCTCCTGCCTCACCATCGATTACATTTGCATTTCTAATTCTATCGAGCAACGATGTTTTACCATGGTCAACATGTCCCATAACGGTAATAATTGGAGGCCTATCAATTAAATCTTCCTCGGAATCTTCAACAACAGGTATGGCTTCTTGAACCTCTGCACTAACAAATTGAGTTTCATAACCAAACTCTTCAGCCACAATCTGAATCGTCTCTGCATCTAACCTCTGATTAATAGAAGCGAAAATACCTAAAGACATACAAACAGAAATTACCTGAGTAGGTTGAATACTCATCATCGATGCCAATTCAGATACCGTAACAAATTCTGTAAGCTTTAATATTTTTTCTTGGAGTTCTGCCATCTCCATTTCTTCCTGACGCTTTTGTGCGACACTCTCTCTCTTTTGTCGACGGTTTTTTGCCGCCTTTGACTTTCCTCCTTTATTTGATAAGCGCGCTAAAGTCTCTTTAATTTCTTTTTGAATATCCCTCTCAGAAATTTCAGGCTTGGCTGTTTTTGGCTTATTAAATTTATTTCCTCCCGATTTATTTCCAGTTGGCGGAACTTCAACCTTCTTAATTCGTTTTCTTTTCCTTTTATTTATGTTTTCGGGCCTTGAACTTCCTGCAGGAGACTTTGGTTTTTCAACAGGTAATTCAATTTTACCTAAGACCGTTGGTCCTGTAATTTTTTTTCGCTCAATTTTTATGGTCTCTATTTCTTCTTTAGGAGCATCCTCTTGGGATTTTTCTTTTACTTCGATTTCCTTTTGAGTCGCCTCTTCCTTTGGTTTTTCAGCTGTTTTCTTCTCTGGTTTGGTTTTTTGATTTAATGCATCTAAATCAATTTTCCCAACTACTTTTAAATCCTTTTCGGGTATTTTAATAGAAGATAGTTCTTCTGTTTTTGAAACGGTTTCTACTGGTGGAGAAGGCTCTGTTTCCTCCTTTGTAGGTTCCGCTTCAGGCGTCTTCGAATCTTCTATTGATAAGGATTCTCGCTTTTCACGGTGACTCGAGACTTCTTTTGACTTTTCTTTAAGATCTTGATCTGCGGCAAATTCACTACGCAACAACTCATAATTCTCCTGAGTTAATTTGGTGTTTGGATTCTTATCAATCTCAATACCTTTTGTTCCTAAAAATTCAACAAGGTTTTCTAGACCCACATTGAGTTCTCCAGCTGCTTTTCCTAATCTTATTGGTCTACCTGCCATAATTTAATCAACGAATTTAACTATGATTATCTAATTTATTCAAATTCTGCGTTCAAAATACGAAATACTTCTTCAATCGTCTCTTTTTCTAGATCTGTACGTTGGGTAAGGTCTTCGATACTTATTTCAAGAACAGACTTTGCAGTATCGCATCCAATCGCTTTTAGCTCATCAATAATCCAGCTATCGATTTCATCTGCAAATTCCTCTAAATCAACATCCTCTATATCAACTTCTCCGTCTCTGTAGACATCTATTTCATATCCACTGAGCTTTCCTGCTAACTTTATATTATTCCCCCCTCTCCCAATGGCTAAAGAAACCTGGTCTGGTTTTAAATACACCTTAACTCTGCTCTCTTCTTCAATAATATCCATTGAAGTTACTTTGGCTGGAGAAAGCGATCGTTGGATCAACAACTGATTGTTCGTTGTGTAATTTATTACATCAATGTTTTCATTACGTAACTCCCGAACAATACCATGTATTCTTGATCCTTTCATCCCAACACAGGCACCGACAGGGTCAATTCGATCATCATATGACTCAACGGCTACTTTAGCCCTTTCACCAGGCTCTCTTACAATCTTTTTGATAGTGATTAGACCATCAAATACTTCTGGTACTTCAAGTTCAAATAGTCGCTCCAAAAATTCGGGTGCTGTACGAGATAAAATAATAACTGGAGTGCTATTTCTCATATCAACTTTAGCCACAACTGCACGAACTGATTCTCCTTTTTTAAAGAAGTCAGATGGAATTTGCTCGGACTTAGGTAATATCAGCTCATTATCGTCATCATCCATTACAAGAATTTCTTTCTTCCATACCTGGTAGACCTCTCCTGTGATGATTTCTCCAACTCTCTCTTTGTATTTTTTATAAATGTGATCTTTTTCAAGCTCCAAGATTCTCGAAATTAAATTTTGTCTTAATGAAAGCACATTCCGTCGTCCGAAATCGGCGAAACGAAACTCTTCGGTAACTTCTTCTCCGATTTCAAAATCTGGCTCAATTTTAATGGCATCAGAATAGGCAATTTCCGTATTTGGATCTTCAACCTCACCATCATCAACAATTTCTTTATTTAAAAATATTTGCACATCACCTTTATCAATATTAACAATGATATCAATATGCTCATCCGTGTTAAATTTTCTTTTAAACATGGCCCTAAACACATCTTCTAAAATGTGCTGCATAGTTTGCTTATCAATATTTTTAAGCTCTTTAAATTCTGAAAACGAATCAACTAATTCAATACTATTCATAAATTATTATTTAAACGATATTACAATTTTTGTTTCTTTTATTTTATCAAAGTCAAATCGAAATTCTTCTTCAACTAATTCTTTTTTCTTTCTTCCCTCTATTCTTTTTTTCTCTGAACAGATTACTGTTATTCCTGTTTCGTTAACTTCGGAAAGTCGTCCCTCGAGCTTGCCTGTTTCCAAGGGCTTTACTTGTATCATTCGACCAATATTCTTTTTGTATTGATTGATATGACGAAATGGCTTATCCAAGCCAGCAGATGAAACATGTAATTCAAAGTCCTCATCCTCTCTGTCTAAATTGTGCTCAATATTCCTCGATACAGAAACACACTCGTCAACATTAACATTTCCCTCTAGCTTATCAAGTTCAACTCGAATCACATTTTTAGCAGATATAGTCAATTCCACAACATAAAGATCTTTTTCTAAATCCTTAATTCTCTCATCAATCAACGCTATGACATTTGCTTTTGAAATCATGGTTTTTCTGCCTAATAAAAGAGGGGACTTTCGTCCCCTCTTTCTTTATGCATATGTAATTATGATACAAAGATATACAATTTATCAAAATAAAAAAGGAAAATAGCTTTACTTTTATGGTATGCTGGTAGAAATTGATGATAAAATAGTCTCTACAGATCTTTTCTCGGAAAAATTTGTTTGTGATTTAAGTAAGTGCAAAGGTGCGTGTTGCGTAAAAGGAAATGGAGGAGCTCCCTTAACGGAAAAAGAAGTCGTACAGATTGAAGAAAACTTAGAATCCATAAAGCCTTATATGAGTGAAAAAGGCAAACAAACTTTGAAAAATAACGGTGTTTATTATCTCGATGAAGACGATGATCCTGCGACCAATCTTATCGATAAAAAAGAATGTTGCTTTGTATATTTTGACAAATCAAATGGAGCTAAATGCTCTATTGAAACAGCTTATAAAGCAGGTGAGATTGGTTTTAACAAACCACAATCTTGCCATTTGTATCCTATTCGTATAAAGGAATTCAATGAATTTACCGCGATCAATTACGAGGTGTGGGATATTTGCTCAGCTGCATGTAGCTTAGGTGAGTCTCTTAAGATTCCCGTATACAGGTTTTTGAAGGAGCCAATAACTAGGGTCTTTGGAAGCTCTTTTTTTGATGAACTGTCTAAAATCGATAAAGAATTAAAAAATAGAGAATCGACAAATTAATGTTCTTCTTCTCCTTCCGCCAAAGGCACTGTTTGAGGGATGAAATCTTCTTCAGCACCTGGTTTCGAATAATCATAAGGCCATCTATGTACCGTAGGTAAATCTCCTGGCCAATTCCCATGTACATGTTCGACAGGTGTCGTCCACTCCAATGTATTTGATCTCCAAGGATTTTGAGGCGCTTTGGGCCCTCTAAATATACTGTAGAAGAAATTGAATAAAAACAATATCTGTCCTACCGCAGCGAATATGGCGAAGAAGGTTACGATAACATTTAAATCCATAATCATGTCATATGTGCCCTGATCAAACTCCTGATATACGGTGTAATCATAATACCTTCTTGGAGCGCCTGCTAACCCAACAAAATGCATTGGAAAGAATACACCATAAGCACCTATTATTGTTATCCAAAAATGCACATATCCTAATCTTGTATTCATCATTCTACCAAACATTTTTGGGAACCAATGATAAACACCACCAAACATTCCAAATACAGCAGACATACCCATAACAATATGGAAGTGAGCTACAACAAAATAAGTATCATGAATAGCGATATCTAAAGCCGAATCAGCCAAGATTATTCCCGTAACTCCACCAGTGATAAACGTAGACACAAGACCAATCGCAAACATCATTGCAGGTGTTAAAACTAAAGATCCTTTCCATAAGGTGGTTAAGTAGTTAAACACTTTTACCGCGGAAGGGATTGCAATCAATAAAGTCGTGAATACGAATACCGATCCAAGAAAAGGGTTCATACCAGTAACAAACATATGGTGACCCCAAACAATAAAGGAAAGAAAACCAATGGCTAAAATTGAACCAATCATTGCTTTATATCCAAAGATTGGCTTTCTTGAGTTTGTAGCTATGATTTCAGATGATAAACCAAGAGCTGGAAGTAAAACAATATAAACCTCAGGGTGACCTAAAAACCAGAACAAATGTTGGTATAGAAGAGGTGACCCCCCGTGATTGGCCAACATTTCACCTTGAACAATGATATCTGACAAATAGAAACTAGTTCCTGCCATTCTATCCATTATAAGAAGCAACACGGCTGAAAACAAAACTGGAAATGAGAGTACGCCTAAAATTGCCGTTACAAAAAATGCCCAAATTGTGAGTGGCATTCTTGTCATTTTCATACCCTTGGTTCTAAGATTAATAACTGTTACGATATAGTTCAATGAACCTAACAATGAAGAAGCGATAAAAATACCCATAGAAAATAACCACAAAGTCATTCCTAAACCTGAACCTTGTTCTGCATTTGGCAAACCTGATAACGGAGGATAAATTGTCCATCCCGACATTGCAGGACCTGAACCATCCCAAGCCGTATGCTCTGCAAGAGGTGCTGCAGCATCACCAAACTGAATTCCGAATACGCCACCATCATAAACAAATAATGAAGCAAACATCAAAATCGTAGATATGAAGAAAAACCAATACGAAAGCATGTTTAGAAATCCTGAAGCCATGTCACGTGCTCCTAATTGCAAGGGAATAAGAAGGTTGGAAAATGTCCCAGATAATCCTCCCGTTAAAAGGAAGAATACCATAATCGTTCCATGAATAGTAACTAAACCAAGGTACATATTCTCTTTCATGATTCCACCTGGAGCCCAATTGTCTCCAAGAAAGGTATTAAGAAAGGTGGATTCTTCTCCTGGCCATGCCAATTGAATTCTAAAAAAGATTGAAAGCATCATGGCTACAACTCCCATAAAAACTGCAGTCATAAGAAACTGCTTGCCAATCATTTTGTGATCTTGACTAAAAATATATTTTGATACAAATGACTCTTCATGATGATGGTCATCATGATGATTGTTTTCGTGTGCTACTGTTGACATGTAGTATTTTTTTAAATATTAGTTTCTGAATTTGCAGGTTCTTCTGTTTCGCCTGCAGCATAGGTATCTTTAAATGTTTTTTCTTTTTTTGTTTTTTCCCACTCCTTAAATTCTGCTGGAGTCAAAACAACAACTATCATTTTCATTTTATAATGAGCTGTGCCACATATTTTGTTACACATCAATACAAAATTGAATTTTGAATCAGCCTTCTTCTTTTGCATTTCTTTGGTTGTTAGAGAAGGGGTGAATTTAAATCTTGTTGGCATTCCGGGAACGACATTCATTTGAGCCCTGAAGTGAGGAAAATATGCCGAATGAATTACATCTTTAGATCTGAAACTCATTTCATACTCTGTTCCTTTAGCCAAATACAACGTATCGGTTTGAATGATGTCATCCCATGCATAAAGATCATATTTCGAATCATAACTCTGTTGCATTTGAGCAATTGATCTCAAAATTCTTCCTTTTACGATAAGCTTATCCTCCAATCGATCCATTATTTTTTGGGTTTCCGCATTAGGTTCTTCAATCACCACATCAACATGACCTTTTAAATCTTTAGCGTCTGCATATTTGTGTTTAAAAGCTTCTTCAACTTCAATCAGATTGTATTCCTTTTCTAAAGCCGAATTATATTCCGCTTCAATTTGTTCTTTATATACGGAAGAACTAATCAAATTCATGTATCCTGAAGCCAAATGATCGAGCTGAACAAGTTTTAACTCGTCCTCTAGGGATTTGATTGCTTTTTCAGTCTCCACCCTAGCAGATTCAATCGATTTAGTAGTCATAAGGGCTAAGGGATTGTCTCCTTCATTGGTTAGCTTATAATCGTATTTACCTAGCTTATTGTTTTCCCCCGAATACCTCGCTGTCCAATCAAACTGCTTTGCAAACAACTCTATTCTCACTGATTCTTTCGTAGGGCCTGATGTAATGGAATTCCAAGATCTCAGTCCCAAAATAATTATCACTGCCAAAACAATAGCAGGTACGATGGTCCATATGGCTTCTAATTTATTATTGTGTGAATAATAGGTTGCCTTTATTCCTGGTTTTCTTACGTATTTATATGAAAAGAAAAACAATAAGAAGTTGGTAATAAAGAAAACGATTATTACAATTATAAAGTTCAGATTTAGCAACCAGTCCGTTTCAATTCCTTGAAGGGATGCTGCCTCTCCTCTACCAGTCCAACCATATTTAAGCATTAAATAAATAAAGCCTAAGAATTGAAATGCCATAAACCCAAGCATTAGCTTTGCATTTAGATGATTGTCACGATCAGTGATGTCATGCTCTCCTCTATCTTTCAATTTAGAGCTTAGCTCATATACTCTAACCAACTGTGCTAAAGCGATTACTCCGGTAACAAGGACAATAAGAATAATTAATTTTTCCATTTCTTTTTATCTACTGGTTCATTAAATTTCATGATGGATACTCTCATCCAAAAATGGGTGATTCACAGGCGTCAAAGGTGACTTGGTCAGGTTTCTGAGAATAACCCATATAAATCCTCCCATAACCAAAAGGGCCATACCAATTTCCAAAGCTCCAATAGTTGCAGTTGATCCTAGCGATCCCCCTGAAACCATGATGTATACATCTAACCAATGTCCTGCTAGAATGATCAATCCAACAAACGTCAGGATTCCTGCATGTCGCTTTGCATCTCTCGACATTAGTATTAACATTGGAAAAGCAAAATTGATCACAAACATTGCAAAATATAAAATCTGATAATTTTCGATTCGCATTTGATAATAAGATACCTCTTCACCTATATTGGCGTACCAGATGAGCATAAACTGAGAAAACCATAAGTAAGACCACAAAAATGAAGTGGCAAAAGTCCATTTTCCAAGATCATGAATATGCGATTCATTTACCTTTTCCAAATACCCATGCTTTTTTAAGTGAAGGGTTACCAATATTAAAACAACCATTGTTGTACACCACATTCCTGCAAAAGTATACCAACCAAATAAAGTTGAAAACCAATGCACATCAATTGACATTAACCAGTCCCATGATGACGTAGAACTAAAAACAGCAAAAAACACCAAAAATAGTGCTCCCCTTCTGTAATTCTTAAAATGAAGTTCTGTACCACCAATTTTATCTTCTTCTAAGGATCTTTTTCTAAATCCATTTAAAAAGATGAGATATACAGCAAAATAAACTACAGTTCGAATCCAGAAGAACGGCTTATTCAAATACGCTGATTTACCTTGAATCATTTCGTCATGCGCAACAACCTCAGGGTCCATCCAAGAATAAACATGAGCACCATCCATCAGGGTAATCACTAGCAATACTATGCCGAATAATCCAATTCCATAAGGTAAAAATCCAGCTACCGCTTCAATGACTCTCTTTACGGCTGCGTACCAACCAGTCTCAGTTGCATAAGCCAACGCAAGGAAAAATAACGCACCCAATCCAATAGCAAAAAAGTAGAACGCATTTATTAATCCACTCGCCATGAAACGCGTCATAAAATGATGATCATCAAAATTCGTAATGATTCCAATTAAGGTCAATAACAACCCTCCTCCTGCTATTAGCAAGGTATTTCGTTTGGCTTTTTTTGTTATTTCAAATTCCATTTTCAACTATTTATTACTTGGTATCTTCTTCTTCTGTTTCAACTGACTCTGGTTTTTCCTCTGAATCTTCTATCTTATCTTCAGCAACTTCCTCTTCTTTTCCGTAATCATCAACTTGAAATTGACGCACATAATGTACCAAGGTCCATATCTCTTTTTTATTCAGTAAGGATCCATGAGCACCCATATACCCTTTTCCATAATAAATACTATGGAATATTTTACCTTCTGATAATGTGTCTAAAGACTTGTATGCTGGAACTACTCCCAAATCTCCATAAGCTCCACTTTGAATCATAGGTCCATTCCCATCTCCTTTTTCCCCGTGACAATGCATACACATCGAGGAATACAAAGCTTTACCTTCAGCCAATATCCTTTTCGCGTTAGAAGCATCTAATTTATATGGATTGACCGTATCGTTTCTTGTCATTTCATATTCACTTTTTTCACTCAAATCCCAACCGAATAATCCATGACTCGCTTCCCATGCCTTTCCGGCCTTATAACGATTTGGCATCATCATTTTCACATGAGTCTCATCCGTTCCAACAAAAGGAATTGTGTATTTAGGTGTTTGTCTTGCAGAAAGTTTACTTTTCAATCCTTTATTTTCACGTCCACGGATCTCACCATAATCAACATATGTCTCAATTGCAGGAGACCTATACATGTCAGGCATGAACTCTTTACCTGGACTATCAGGGTCTGATTCACAGGATGGAAGTAAAAAGATGGCTCCCAAAAGAGGTAATGCCATCATTAAAATAAAATTCCTTTTCATACTATCCTAGTTTCTCTTATTACTAAATGTTTTTCTTATCAATTTCAATATAGCCCGTATCTTTTATCAATTCGTCAAGCTCTTTCTCATCCATTGAATTTTCAGCAGTTCTGATTTCCAAAACAAACTTGTCATCTGTTGTTCTTGGATCTGGATTTTGAGCTGGCATTCCTGGCAACGTCTTGTTTCTTAATAGGTAGGTTATCGCCATTCCATGTGCTGCACACAATACAGTAAACTCGAATGAAATGGGAACAAACGAAAGAATATTATCCAAATAAGTGAAATTTGGCTTACCCCCTATATTCATTGGCCAATCCACAATCATGAAATAACGCATACCTACAGTGGCAAGGGTTAAACCGGCTAAGCCATAAATAAAAGCCATAATTCCCAATCGTGTATTTTTTACACCGATTATAGGATCTATACCATGAATTGGAAATGGAGAAAAGGCGTCGGCAATCTTGATTCCTTTGGAAACAAGCTTTTTAGCTCCGTCTTTCAACACACCATCATCATCATACATTACATAAATTACTTTATTAGCCATACTCTAATTATTAATGGTTTTTGTGATAATCGGGTGATTCTTTATATGATTGTCCAGATCCCTTTAAGATCGACTTAATTTCATTTAAGGCCAATACAGGAAAGAATCTAGCAAACAATAAAAAGAATGTGAAGAATAAACCGATCGTGCCAATGTAAACACCTATATCTATGGGACTAGGATAATGCATGCTCCAAGAAGATGGAAGATAATCACGGTGCAGAGACGTCATAATAATCACATATCTCTCAAACCACATCCCGATATTAACCACAATAGAAATGAAGAAAGTAAACAACAAACTTCTTCGTAGTTTTCTAAACCACATCAATTGTGGTGAAATCACGTTACATGTCATCATTGCAAAATATGCCCACCAATAAGGACCTGTTGCTCTATTCAAAAATGCATACGCCTCATATTCTACACCTGAATACCACGAAATAAATAGCTCAGTAATATACGCTGTTCCAACAATAGAGCCGGTAACCATAATTACTATATTCATGTATTCCACATGTTTGGTGTGTATATAGGCTTCCAAACTCATTGCTTTACGCATAATCAATAGTAAGGTCTGAACCATTGCAAAGCCTGAAAAAACAGCACCAGCAACAAAATATGGGGGGAATATTGTAGTATGCCAACCAGGAATTACTGAAGTAGCAAAGTCAAAGGATACAATCGAGTGAACCGAGAATACCAACGGAGTTGCAAGACCGGCTAATACAAGTGAAACCATTTCAAATCTATTCCAATGCTTTGCTCTTCCTGACCAACCAAATGAAAGAATGGTATACATCTTTTTTGCTACTGGCTTTTTAGCACGATCTCGAATTGTAGCAAAATCGGGAATAAGGCCAATATACCAGAAAACCAATGAAACTGATAAATATGTGGATATGGCAAACACATCCCACAATAATGGTGAATTGAAGTTTACCCACAAAGAACCAAACTGATTGGGAATCGGAAGAACCCAATATCCAACCCAAAGTCTTCCCATATGTATAAGTGGAAAAAGTCCAGCCATAAATACAGCAAAAATTGTCATGGCTTCAGCGGATCTATTAATCGCCATTCTCCACTTCTGACGAAATAATAATAACACCGCAGAAATCAATGTTCCAGCATGTCCTATTCCTACCCACCATACAAAGTTGGTAATGTCCCATGCCCATCCAATGGTTTTATTTAATCCCCAGACACCGACTCCAGTACCTAATAGATATAAAATACAACCCACACCGTAAAGTCCAACAATAAGTGCTATTCCAAACAGAATATACCACATTTTGGGTGCTTTATCTTCTATAGGCCTACATACATCCTCGGTGATATCATGATAGGTCTTGTGTCCTAGTATGAGTGGTTCTCTTATGGCAGCTTCCTTTTGCATACTGATTTATCTTAATGATGTTTATTATTTGACCCATGATGAGACTTTTTCTCTACTTGCAGCTTCGAAAGAAGATTATTTTGCTCATTACGGACTTTAACTTTATACCATACATTTGGTCTTATACCAACTTCTTCAAGCGCCTGGTAAGATCTATCGCTTTCTGAACTCGTTCTAATTTCAGATTTTATATCGTTCCAATCACCAACAACAATTGCGTTGGTCGGACAAACATCTGCACAAGCGGTTGAAAATGATCCGTCTTCAACTTTCTTATTGTCGATTTTCGATTTCAATTTTGTTGCTTGTATTCTCTGCACACAGAAAGAACATTTCTCCATGACTCCTCTAGACCTAACGGTTACGTCTGGATTCAAAACCATTCTACCCAAGTCATCCTGAGCAGGATTTATTTCTGTGAATTTTTTATAGGATGGGTAATTGAACCAATTGAACCTTCTTACTTTATATGGACAGTTATTAGAACAATACCTTGTACCAATACATCTGTTGTACGTCATTTGGTTTAATCCCTCATTACTATGCGTAGTTGCTGCAACCGGACAAACTGTTTCGCAAGGTGCATGATTGCAATGCTGACACATCATTGGCATATGAACCACTTTAGGGTTTAGTGCCGCTATTTCAGCTTGATCATAAGAGAATGAATCTTTATTTTTCTTGGTTCCTACTGCAGCTTCTTCGTCACTGGCAAAATATCTGTCAATTCTTAACCAATGCATTTCTCTACCTCGTCGAACCTCGTCTTTACCAACTACTGGAACATTGTTTTCAGACTGACAAGCTACTAGACAATTTGAACAGCCTATGCATGATGACAAGTCAATTGACATGCCCCATCGGTGACCAACATTTTCAACAGGGTGCGCATCCCATATATCGAATTCGCTTACAGGTTTTTCTACGTGATTTAAATCATCGTCTAATGTTTGTAAAGTGTGAGCAGGGTTATAAGCTTCTTTTCCTTTTTTATCAAAAATCTCTTTTGTTGTCTCTCGAACAATAGAATGACGCCCCATAACTGTATGGTGAATTTGCGTTGCCGCAATTATATATTCACCATCTACCTTTGTAAGCGTACCAGAATTTGAGTAATAAAACTCATTATTATCTGTCGAAAGCATAGGAAAAACATTTGCCCCTATCGATTTTGGTTTTCCATTTTTAGAAACTTCATATCCACCGTATTCGGCGGTTTGATATGCGGATTTTCCAATTTTCTCGCCGTTTCCACCTCTTCCATAACCTAAAGCTATTCCAACTGTTCCTGGAGCTTGTCCTGGTAATGGATAAATAGGTAACGTGACTGAAACACCATCTACTGCAACCTTGGCCATTGACAGCCCATTTTCTTGGTCATATGTTGTTTTGTAACCAGCCTTTCGCATTTCAACCGGGTTCATCGTGATATAATTGTCCCAAGTAACTTTAGTTATTGGATCAGGTAATTCGTGAAGCCACGGGTTATTTGCATGAATCCCTGCCCCTATTGCTGATTTCTGATAAGCAATTACTTCAACTCCTTTACCAATTGTAGGCATAGGCTCAAGATTCTTTTTACTGAACGATATCGTGTCCTCAAACATTGGTTGTGGGAGGTCTACACAACTGTCATGCATAACCATTTTGAAATCGGCATCACTTAGGTTAGAAAATGTCTCTTTAATTTTATCGTAAGCAACTGTCGAGTCTTTTCCGCCTCTTTCTACTTTCCCAGACCAAACTAAAAAAGACTCTAATGCAGATGCCGTATCGTGCAAAGGTCTAATTGTTGGCTGAGCGATGGCGTAATGACTCGTTTTCGGCCTGTAGTCTGCCCAAGACTCAAGTGCGTGATGGTCAGGACAATTATACGTACACAAAGAACCTGTTTCATCAGAATGTGAATTAAGAGAAACGGTAACTTTCACCTTTTTGCTCTTGAGTGCTTTTTTTAAGCTATCCTTTGGGAATGAATAAACTGGATTAGAATTGTAAAAAAGAACTACATCGTACTTCCCAGATTCAATTCCTTTCACAAAATTCATCATCTTCTCATCTTCAGATTGAAACATGAAAAGTTCGTTATAAAGGTCTATTGTGAATTTATTCGCACCAGTTTGATCGTTAATTTCATTGACCAATTGCTGAAGACCCGTATTGTTTGTTCCACAAACGACCAAGGACTCTTTACCGTGCTCTTGCAGAGATTTTATAGCGAGATCAGCTTCTTTCTTAAGGTTTGATGGGATTGTCCCTGTCATGCCTCTTAAGCCAGCTAAAATATATTTAAGAACGGCCTCTTCTTCAGAAGGCTTTGTCATTGCTCTGTAATCAGCATTAGAACCTGTAACACTCATTACTGATTCAAACTGAAAATGCTTTGACATCCAACCAGAATCACTTTCTGGATTTCTTGTCTCACCGTATTGAGCGGCAAATTCAGTAGGCATTAGCCAAGTACTTAAAAAATCAGCATTGACACCAATAATGGTTTTCGCTTTAGAAAAATCGTAACTCGGTATGAATGACTTTCCAAAATTTAACTCATTCGCTTTTCTAATTGCTGAATAAGAAATTGCATCATACTGAATATGTTCTAAATCACCTTTAACGGCAGAACGAAGTTCTGAAATCGCATCAATAGTAGACGGACTAATAACCGTGTTTGAAATCAAGGCGACTTTATTTGCATTTTGAATTGCCGCTGAAATTTCTTTATCAACAGTCCCCCAACTCGATTTTTTCCCGCCTTTTAAAGGACTTTTTAATCTTTCACTGTCGTAAACACCAAGAACGGATGCGATGATTGATGGTGTAACCGATCCTTTAGTTATTCCAAAATGTTTTCCATCTTTTTTATACTTATTACCCTTTATGAAAATAGGACGAGCTTCTCTTGTTTTAACAAGTATACTCGCATAAGATGCTCCATCATAATAAGTAGAGGCATACCAAGTTGGCATTCCTGGAGTCACGTTCTCAGGCTTCATCACATAAGGCACTGCTTTAATTACAGGCGCCTCACATGCTGCAACTGTCGCAGCAGCAACAGAAAACCCAAGAAACTTCAAGAAATCTCTTCTACCCGTTGAAGACTCACTCAATTGGTCATCAGCCAGAAAGCTCTCAATTGAATTTGATTGTGAAAACTCAGATTCTTTTGATTCCTGAAAAGACTTCGTTTCATTTAACTCATCAATTCCTTTCCAATATTTTTTCGTATTCGCCATACTTTTTTATGCTTACAATAGAAAATTTTCAATTAATAATGACACTTGGAACATTCCCATCCCCCAAGTTCTTTTACAGTAACTTTACCGTCAGCATTGTAGCTATTTAACAAGCTATAATCATTCTTTTTAAGTCTATTGTGTATTTCATCATAATAGGCATTACCACTTCCCGCGATATCTACACCAGACTGACCGTGACATTCGATACACCAACCCATTGTTAAGGTTGGTTTAGTAAATTCTATCTTACTGTCTATATTTTCTTGAATCTTATTTAATTCTCCATGAGGCTGAACCTTGGCAGTTTCTTTCATCTTGGCCATATCACCGTGACACTGTTTACAATCCAAACCACCGACTACAACATGCTGAGAGTGATTAAAATAAACATGGTCAGGTAGATTGTGTACTTTATTCCACACTATCGGAGATGTGTTACCGGTATATTCTCCGGCTGGACCACGGCTGGGATCCCATCCTGCCGCAGCGTAAATTTTGTCAATTTCTCCTTTATATTCTTTTCCGTCACCATTAATCTTTTTATGACAATTCATACATACATTGACCGACGGAATACCCGCAGATTTTGATTTTGTAACTGAATTATGACAATACTTGCAGTCAATTCCATTAATCCCTGCGTGAACATCATGAGGAAAGGCTATTGGCTGTGAAGGTTGATAATTCTCCATCACGTTGATGCTATATAGTACTTTGAATAAACCAACGACCAAAGAAAGCACCAAAACAAGAGTGGCTAGGCCCACATACAATCTGTATTTCCATGCCCATGTTTTAAATTCTTCAACGTAGGTTAACGAGTCTGCTACATCACCACTTTCCTTAGTTGCAATTTTTAATTGTCTGCGGACGCCACTGACAGCCATTATGATTATGACAAACATAACACCCAAAACAATCCAAATCCAAGGCAATCCTTCTTCCTCTTCTTCCAGAGCGCCATTTTCAGTTCCCGCTTGGTCGTTTCCGCCAGCTGAGGCGTTTGGATCTTGTGAATCTACCCACTCAAAAATAGAACCTATTTGCTCATCGGTTAGATCAGCAAACACAGTCATCACACTACCCTTATATTCAGAAAAGATAGAGGCCGCTCTTTTTGACTTACCACTTTCTCTGAGCTTTGCATTGTTCCGAACCCATTCGTATATAAGGTCCCCCTCATCTTCTGCCTCCCAACGTTCAACAGCTCCGTATAATTTTGGCCCTGTGCCATTTTGGAAAACAGCGTGACAAGTAGCACATTTTGCCTTAAATAAGGCTTCTCCTTGAGAATGATAGGATGGGGATAACGAAATAAACGCCAACAAGACAAGTCCAGTAAGGACGGAACCTAATCTCTTAACCCGTTGTGTATTAGTTATTTTCATGAAACCTAAACTAAATTGGTCAAAATTTAAACCGTGTACATACATTTTAACGTCTGCAAAATTATGAAGATTCCTTGTTTACATGACACTTTTATGACAAAAAGACGCTCATAAATATTAATTTAAAATCATTCTAAATAAGCATTTTAATGAAAATGAAACTATTTTATATATTTTCGTAATACTAATAACGACTCGATTTCTTCATGTACAAATCACCATGCTTAAAAATTTCATTCTAACATATTATTTATTTTCTTGTTGTGTTTCTTTTGCACAACAAAACTATAGCTCTAATGATGTCAACATTCATTGTGATGAAAGAATAAATCAGCTTGTTGAGCTTGAGAAAAGAATTGATCAAATACAGGGTTATCGGATACAAATCTGCTTCGACTCAGATAAGAATGAGGCTGATAGAGCCCGCGGGAAATTCCTAAAACTATTTCCATTAACTGATACCTACATGGCATTTGAAAACCCGCATTTTAATTTAAAAGTTGGAGATTACAGGAGTAAAATGGAAGCAGAGAAAATTAAACGACAAATTTTTGGGGAATTTGTAATTTCCATCATCCATGAAGAATTGGTGAATCTTCCAAGAATAGATTAAAAATGTCTCCAACCCTGTGCATTCAGGGTAACAGCACTTTCGTTCTTATCAATTAATAGATTTCCATTGGACTTGTCTGTAGCAAAACCAATAATAGAAAAGTTTGGATTATTCTTGAATTTTTCAAAATCCTTTTGATCAGCAGTAAACAATAGTTCATAATCCTCTCCGCCATTTAAAGCACAGACAAAGGGATCCAAACCGAGTTCTTCCGATGTTAATATACTTTTTTCCGAGATGGGTAACTTATCCGAGTATATCGAAAAACTGCAATCGCTTGACTTTGCCAGGTGAAGAACCTCTGAAGCCAAGCCATCGGAGATGTCAATCATTGATGTAGGTTTAAAAGACAACTCTTCGAACATCGAGATTACATCTTTTCTTGCAATAGGTTGTAGCTGATTCTTAATTAATTCGTCATAGCCATCGAGCTTAGGTTGAATGTTTGGGTTCGCATTAAAAACGCCCTTTTCACGTTCCAAAATCTGTAAACCCAAATAAGAAGACCCTAAATCTCCAGAAACGATAAGTAAATCATTTTCCATTGCACCTTTCCTGTATGAAATCATACTTTTATCAGCAACTCCCAGTACAGATATGGAAACAATCAGTCCGGAATAAGAAGAAGTAGTATCTCCACCTATTAGGTCTACAGAATAAAACTCACAAGCCGCTCTTATACCTGCATAAAGTTCCTTCAATGCCTCAATTGGAAACTTACTAGAAACACCAAGTGAAACAGTGATTTGTTCTGGCTTGCCATTCATGGCATACACATCGGATACGTTTACTGAAACCGCTTTAAAACCCAACGACTTTAAAGGCATATATGACAAATTGAAATGTACACCTTCTACCAACATGTCGGCGGAAAGCAATTTACAAGAATCCCCTTCAGTTGAAATTACGGCACAATCGTCACCAATTCCCTTAATACTAGAATTCTTAATTAACTCGAAATTTCCGGTTAATTCATCAATCAAGCCAAATTCACCTATTGATTCAATTTCGTTTTTTGTGTTTTCACTCATTATTCAGGGTTAAAAAAAAGAGTGAATGCACCTGCATTCACTCTTTGTAACAAGTTGACCCACTAGGGCTCGAACCTAGACTCTTCTGGACCAAAACCAGATGTGTTGCCAGTTACACCATGGGTCAAAAATGATTAAAATGTATAATCAAGCCTGCAAATTTAATAACTTAATTTCATAATTCATTCCTGAAATAAAAATTTTATTGTTTCACATATGACTTTTGGATCGTCTAAATCTTTTATCTCAACGCTAATATTCGTAAATTCGCAAACTATTTAACGAATTAAAATGAAAATGAATTACAATTTCGTCAATAAAATCAACGGGTGGGCAGTTTTCGCAATAGCTACCATTGTTTATATGCTTACAATAGAAGATACCGCGAGTTTATGGGATTGTGGAGAGTATATCACGGCGGCTTATAAACTTGAGGTAGGCCATCCTCCTGGCGCACCTCTTTACATGATTTTGGGTCGGGTGTTTTCTTTTTTCGCAGCTCCTGAAAACGTAGCGTTTTACATCAATTCGCTTTCCGCATTATCAAGCTCCTTTACCATTCTTTTTATGTTTTGGTCGATTACTCTTCTTTTAAAGAAATTAATACTGCAAGGTAAAAAAGAACTTGAACAGCATGATCAAATAGGGATTTTTGTATCCGCATCTATCGGAGCTCTTGCCTACACTTTTACAGACTCATTCTGGTTTTCAGCAGTTGAGGGGGAAGTTTATGCAATGGCCTCTTTGTTTACCGCAGTTATTTTTTGGGCCATCCTGAAATGGGATGAAGAGATGGCTGATCTTCAAACAAATCGAATTTCTTCAAATGCCACACCCAACAGATGGTTGTTGTTAATTATGTTTCTTCTTGGCTTGGCAATAGGGGTTCACCTCCTTGGAATTCTTGTCATTCCAGCGATTGGTTATGTTATTTATTTTAGGGTAAAAGAAACAACTAGAAACGGCTTTTTTATTTCAGGAATATTATCTATTGTAATTCTCGGATTTATTCAAGAAGGTGTAATTCCAGGTACAATTTCTATGGCGTCTAGCTTTGAGACTGCTTTTGTTAACTCCATGGGCTTGCCTTTTTATTCTGGTTCACTTTTCTTTTTTGTACTACTTATTGCATTGTGCATCTTTGGTGTTCGTTATGCGCGAAAGAACGATATGCATCTATTGTCTAATGCCCTAATGGGACTTGTATTTTTATTGATAGGTTACGGCTCTTTTGCCGTAATCGTTATTCGGTCCAATGCAAATACCCCTCTTGATGAAAATGACCCTGAAAACTTGGTTACACTCCATTCATACCTTAAAAGGGAGCAGTATGGAAGTGCCCCTATTTTTTCCGGACCCTATTGGAATTCTAAAGAAAATCCAAGAGATGAATTTGAAGATATTTCCGCTTACTATTTGCGCCGTTGGGTCGTGATTGATGAAGACAAAGATGTTAAAGGTTTTGTCAAAGAGGACGATGCTAAAAAATGGGCTCTTGAAAAATACAATAACAACATTCCCGAAAATGTAGAAATCATAGAGAAGTATTTTGAAACCAATTCGAGTATTAGAAAAAATGCCACCCCAACATATGAGCAAACGACATTTTTCCC
>CALKHF010000109.1 GCA_938092255.1 uncultured Flavobacteriales bacterium
AAGTGTTGAATGCTTTATTAAACGACTACAAACATGAGAAACCTTATTATCTACTCAAAGAAGCTAGCGCACTAAAAACAAAAAGATTACTAAAATCATATTCGTCTTATTATAACTTATCAAAAGAAAAAGGAGTTTTAAGACCCGTGCCTACAATTAGAAATGTAACAAAATGGTCATTAACACCTGAGGATATTGAATATATGCTTGAACAATCAGATAATGATAAAAGTTCATTCTTTTGGAATAATGAAATGATTATAGATAACAGAGTAAGCATTGTTGAAAAACCTCGAAAATTTACATTAAAAGAAAAACAACAAGGAGACACTTATAAGTACACTTATGTTTCGATTGGAAAGCCAATTCTTAATCGAGATAAGACAAAAGCTCTAGTACAAATTATTAGCTATACTGGGGACATTCTTAATATAGGAAGTTATTTTGTTTTAGAAAAACAAAACGGAAAATGGGTTAAGACGCTAGAAGTTGAAAATATTTTTAGCTAGATAATTCTCTTTTAAAAGCCTATCAAATTTGATAGGCTTTTTTATTGTTTTATCCCACCATACCCTAAGCGTGTTGTTTTACAAATAAATAGCTATATTTCAATAATTAACAAAAAGGACATATTTGTCCGTGTTAGGACAATATTGTCCATTTGGTCAAACCAAACAAAAAGTATTAAATTTAAAAGGAAATTATAAGAAGAAAAGGGATGGAAGAAAAGCTTTGAATAAAGAATTGAAAGATTTAATATTAGCACCGGGGGTAGGAGAACAAAATTGGACTCTGCATGAAGAAATAATAAAACAATTTATAGAAGACAAGGACCTTGGTCTTGTATTATATAAAGCTGTTTATGATGGAGAGGAAATAATAACATTTGAAGAACTATAAAAATACTAAATCATGAAAAACTTAATACTAATCATTTTTTTTGTAAGCTTTTTTACAAACGCACAACAAGCTATTATTCCTGTAGAAAATAAAAGGAACTATAATGGAGCATTAATAGATACAAGTGAAGGGATATATTTTAAAGACGTTAATAATGTCTTAGATAAATTTGTTGGTACTTGGAAATATGACGACGGCAATGGCACGGTATATGAAATTACTTTTTACAAAGTACTACATTATACAGATGGTGATGACGTAGATTCCTATGATCAATTAAGAGCAAACTTTAAATTAAGTCTTGGTGGGATTGAACAATTCAATACCTACACAAACCCATGTGACGACTGCATATGGTATACAAGTGGCTTCAATAATAAATATAACTATAATCAGTCAGCTGGTCATTGGGAAAAAACTCCTGCAAATGCTAATATGTATGAATTAAGATATATGGAGCCAGGATTTGATTATAGAGAATCTTCTAGGGCATATATTATTTATTCTACAAGTGGTTCACAAGAAGTATTAACATGGGAGCATCAATATGGTGAACGAACAAATTATGTAACAGGACTCCCTGTAGATGTATATAAGACCCCTGAGCATATGACACTTATTAAACAATAATAACACTTATTAATATCAGAAAAAAGCACCTAATATACGGGTGCTTTTTTATTTGTAAATAGCTTGTTTTGATGTTAAGGATCCCTGTTCCGATACTAGGGCGATACCAACACAACTATACTACCACACAACAAAAACATTTTCACAAAAAAACACCCTATAAACCGCCTTGTTTACAGGGTGATAGCCTTGTGGAGAAGATGGGAGTCGAACCCACGACCTCTTGACTGCCAGTCAAGCGCTCTAGCCAGCTGAGCTACATCCCCAAAGACCGCAAATATAGTATTTTATCGGATTATTTTCTTGAGGGTTCATCATTGAATGGAATTCTTTAAATTTGCGCATCTTAAACAGTAGAATGGAAAATCGCATCAAAGAGTTGATATTGGAGCATAGTGTAGAACTATTCGGGAGTCAGATTTCAGAAAATCTCATTCAGTTTCAACCGACGCGGAAGGATGTGGATGGAGATTTAACACTTGTCGTCTTCCCGTTTGTCAAAATATTGCGTTGTAGTCCTGAGCAGGCGGGTGAGAAAATTGGAACGTTTTTATCGGATAAGATTGATGAGGTTTCAGGTTTTGAGCCACTTCGTGGATTTTTAAATATATCATTAAACGACACTTATTGGCTCGAAAGAGCCAAGGCTACATTATCAAATGATTTTGGAATAAAGCCAGAAGGATCTGCCCCTATGATGATGGTAGAATACGCATCGCCAAATACGAATAAACCTCTTCATTTGGGACATTTAAGAAATATTTTTCTTGGTGATTCGGTAGCGTCAATTTTAAAGGCGAATGGTCATGAGGTGATTCGCACTCAAATCATTAATGACCGTGGAATTCATATTTGCAAAAGTATGCTGGCATGGGAACGATTTTCTCCACTTAATGAGAAAGGGGAAAGAGAGACTCCCCAAAATACGGGAATGAAAGGCGATAAGCTTGTAGGAAAGTATTATGTGGAGTTTGACAAGCAAATGAATCAAGAAGTTAAGGAGCTAATCACTGAATGGGAAAATGGAAATATTGACAAATCTGCTCAAGAAGAATATTTAAAACTAAGCAATGCCAAAGCTGAAAAAAATGAAAATCAGCTCAAAGAGCTTGACGCGAAAATCAAGGAATTGGCCAAAGCGCATACTTCTTTATTGAAAGCAGCGAAAGAAATGTTGATTAAATGGGAAGCAAGAGACCCTCAAGTATATTTGCTTTGGACAACGATGAATGGCTGGGTATATGATGGCTTTGACAAAACCTATGAAAAAATGGGTGTTAATTTTGACAAATTGTATTATGAGTCGGATACCTTTTTATTGGGTAAAGATGTGGTTGATGAGGGGCTAAAAAAAGGTGTTTTTTACCGAAGAAATGATGGTTCTGTTTGGATTGACCTGACGGAGGAAGGTTTAGATGAAAAAATTGTACTTCGTTCGGATGGTACTGCGGTCTATATGACTCAGGACATTGGAACAGCCATTGAGAGATATCGAAATTATCCTGATTTGACAGGCATGGTATATACTGTTGGCAACGAGCAAGATTATCACTTTAAGGTTTTGTTTTTGATTCTTAAGAAACTTGGGTACGTTTGGGCGAATAATTGTTATCACCTTTCATACGGCATGGTCGATTTACCAACGGGTAAAATGAAATCGAGAGAAGGAACGGTAGTTGATGCCGATGAACTCATGGATGATGTAATTAATAAGGCTGCGGATATGACAAAAGAGCGTGGACATCTAGATGACATGAATGATTCTGAAAAGGAGGAACTCTATCACCAAATAGGACTTGCTGGACTCAAGTATTATCTCGTAAAAGTTGATCCTAAAAAAAGAATGATGTTCGATCCGCAAGATTCAATTGATTTGAATGGAAACACAGGTCCATTCATTCAGTATACGCATGCAAGAATTTGCTCATTGTTGGCGAAAGCAGGAAAATTTGAATCCAAAATTAGCTTAGATTATGATCTCGTACCTGCTGAAAAGGAATTGATTAAATTATTGAATAAGTTCCCTTTAATGATTGACGAATCGGCAAAAAGTTATTCTCCTGCAATTATTGCCAATTACTGCTATGAGCTT
>CALKHF010000110.1 GCA_938092255.1 uncultured Flavobacteriales bacterium
GTTAAAAAGGTAAAGCTCTTTGCCTTGGCTGAATCTTTAGGAGGAGTAGAATCCTTAATTGGCCACCCTGCGACAATGACACATGCTGCAATCCCTATAGAGGACAGAGAAAAAAGTGGTATTGTTGATAGTTTGATACGATTAAGTGTAGGAATCGAGGATGCTGAGGATTTGTTGGAAGATTTAAATCAAGCTTTATAGGTTTTCTATTATGTGAAAAAACTGCTCTTTTTTTGCAGGGGATAATGGTACTGAGCTACCATCTTTCATTATTACCGCTCCGCCATCTACTTTGTCATATCGGTCAATAAAATCAAGATTTACTAGGTGAGATTGCTGTACTCTGAAAAAAGAGTGTCCAGATAAGAGCAAATCGTATTCTTTTAATGTTTTTGAGACTAAAATTCGTTTGCCAGAATTCAAGAAAAAAGAAGTGTAATTTTTATCTGCTTCACAACGAATAATGTCTTTTAGTTCAAGCACATAGACACTCTCCTGGGTTTTTAAAACGAGTTTCTTTTTCTTATTTCGATCCGCATTGTTTTCTAAGGCATTAAATTGAACTTCATTGTTCTTTTTATTTAGCTTATCTAAGGCCTTATCAACCGCCAATTCTAATTCTTCAACGTCAATAGGCTTTAATATATAGGCTAGTGCACTAAAATTGATGGCTTGAATAGCATATTCTTGATACGCCGTTATGAAGATGATTTCAAAATCTTTTTCCTTCACCCCTTTTAAAACATCAAAACCATTTCCATCAGGCATTTGAATATCTAAAAATACAAGGTCAGGCTTAATTTTGTTAATGGCTTGAATTCCTGTTTCAACATTAGAACCATCTGTATAAATATCAAAATTGTGCCCAAAAGAAATCAAGAGTTTTTTTATGAAATCTTTTGTTTTGTTTTCATCGTCAATAATAAGAATCTTTTTCATAGTTATTCTAAGTTAATCTTTTCCGTCAGTAAAGGAAGGTTTAATTCTACTAGAGTTCCACTATATTCACCTTCTTGAAGATCTCCAATTTCTACAGTCGCTTTTGATCGGTATTTTTTATTGAGAATTTTTACTCTTTCTTTCGTAATATTCAGGGCCATGCTCTTGTGGTCTTTTTTTAGGTTCTTTCTTGCAGATTCTTTACGTCCCACACCATTGTCTTCGATTTTTACAAAGAGCATTTCGTTTTCTTCTTTAAATTCTATGTGGATATGACCATTTTCTACAATATTAAGTTGTCCATGCTCAATTGAATTTTCAACGAATGGCTGGGTAATCATAGGTGGGATTAGCACTTTCTTAAACAAAAGTTCATCGGGTACTGAAATTTTAAAATCAAATCGGTTTTCAAATCTTAATTTTTGTGTTTTTAGATATTTGTCAAGTATGTCAATTTCGGTTTCGATTGTGATGAATTCTTTTGGAGAATTTTCTAAGATAAGTCGAATTAATTTTGAGAAGCTAACTAAAAATTTAGAGGATTTAGTCGGGTCATTTTCATATATATATCCTTGTATTACAGACATTGCATTGAAAATAAAATGAGGATTCATTTGTGTTCTCAATAAGGTTTGAGACATTTCTATTTCCTGTGTTTGCTGTTTAATCTTCAGTTGTCTAAAATAAAAGATGGAAATGATAATTATTGAGGTTAAAACAATAACGATGAGGATTATTGTGGAAAACTGTTTTTCACTTTTTAAAGCAAGGAGTTCTTTTTCTTTTTGTTGATTGGATATTACTTGGCCTTGTTCTTTTATTCTATATTCCCTTAGTTCGCGAGAGTACATTTGCGTTAATTCATTGATGGCTTTGGTACTAGAAATCGAGGAATTTATATTCGTGTATTTTTGATATTCTTGTAGGTTAGCATAAGCTCGAGTAAAATCTTGTTTATTTGCATAAACTTGTGCCAGAAACTTATGGTTTTCTAAACGGTAGGAATTGAACTCATACCCTTCCAAAAGATTTAAAGATTTATTAAAATAACTTTCTGAAAGTTTCCATTCTTTTTGTTTAAAGAACAATTGTCCGATAAGATGTAATGAAATAGATTCTCCAACTTTATCCCCGAGGTGTTTAAATTGACTTCTTGCAGTTGCCAATTCATTATTGGCTTGTTCATATTGGTTAAGATAGATTAGTATTTTAGCCTTTGTAAGCATTGTCAAAGGAAGGTTTGTGCTTTCCTCCCATTCTTTTATTAGAGGCAGGCATTTTTCAAGATACGTATATGATTCATCACTATCCTGCAACGCAAGAGCTACTTCTGAAAGGCCTCTATAGATGACAGATTTGTAAAATGTTGCATTGTTTTTTTCAGCAATACTCAATGCTTTTCTATAGTAAGTTTTGGCTTCATTATAGTAACGTATCTGAAAAGATTTGTCGGCAATTTGAATCGTTCCCCAGCAGATGTTTTTATAGTCTCTATTCTCTTCTGCTTCATCAATAAACTTAATGAGTACCGAAGTACTTTGTCCAATCATTCCAAAATGATTGTATATTTCGGATTGTATTTTGAAAGTATTTAAAACCGCATTTTCTGATGCTGATCTTCGAGCAAAATTTAATGAGAGATTGGCATAAAAAAGTGAAGAATCTTTATTGTTCAAAAACATATTTGAAATTGCAAGCACTCGGTAAGCTTTAGAAATCTCGTCATTATTTTTTATTTTTTCTGCTTCATTTAGATGTTTTCTTGCTGCAGTCAAGCTCTTTAAATATGCTTGAGAGTAATTTGAAAAAACACTTTCCCAGAAATACATTTTTAAAGCATCCTGTTTTAATAATGACAAGTTATTTTGATACAGTCTTTTAAACTCAATTAATTCACCTTTTTCTAAGAAATGAGATAACAATAAGTCCAATACAATCAGCTTTTCATTAATCAGGCCCCGTTCATTTTGTAAGTTTAATTTAAGATCAGCGACTAATTGATCATTAGCTGACAGAGATTTTTTTGAATTTTGATTGAATTTTTTAATAAACTCTCCAAACGAATAATCTTGCTGTCCTATAGTTTGTAGGGTAAAACAGAGTGTGGAGGCAAGAATAAGGAGGATTAGTTTATTCATTTGCTTAAAATTACAAAATTGCGCGAGATGATTTGTTCTATTTCACTCAAACAGATGTAAATTTTAATTTATTCAAGTAACTATCAATTTGCGTATCTTTGAGTCTTAAAATTAAAAAAAATGAGTTTATTGACTGTTGGAAGCGTTGCATTTGATGCTATAGAAACCCCTTATGGAAAGACTGATAAAATTATTGGTGGAGCGGGAACTTTTATTGCATTAGCATCATCCTATTTTGAGAAAAACCAGAGCATTATATCTGTGGTTGGTGACGATTTTCCAAAAGAGACATTGAATAACCTTAACAGTCGAGGAATCGACACCAAAGGTTTACAAGTGAAAGCGGGTGAGAAAACGTTTTTTTGGTCTGGGAAATATCACAATGATATGAACAGTAGAGATACGCTAATAACAGAGTTGAATGTCCTTGAAAACTTTGACCCAATTGTGCCTGAGGAATACCAAGGGACTGAATATCTAATGCTTGGAAATTTGAGCCCATTGGTTCAGAGTACAGTCATTGAGCGACTGAATAAAAGGCCGAAACTTATTGCGATGGATACAATGAATTTTTGGATGGATATTGCAATGGGGGATCTTGAAAAGACCATTTCTATGGTTGATTTATTAATTATTAATGATGAGGAAGCTCGTCAATTAAGCGGAGAATATTCTCTTGTAAAAGCGGCAAGGTTGATTAGAGGAATGGGCCCTAAGATTTTGATTATAAAAAAAGGAGAACATGGTGCTTTACTTTTTGTAAAAGATGAAGTTTTTTTCGCTCCAGCTTTACCATTAGAAGAGGTGTTTGATCCAACTGGTGCTGGAGATACTTTTGCCGGTGGATTTATGGGGTATATATCTTCAACAGGTGATTTGTCCTTTGAAAATCTTAAAAGAGCGGTGATTTATGGTTCTGTCATGGCTTCCTTTTGTGTTGAAAAATTTGGAACCGAAAGACTGTTAGATTTAAAAAACGAAGAAATTTTATCACGGATTGAAAGATTCGTGAGCTTAGCGGATTTTGATATGAATGTTTTGGTAAAATGAAAAATGAATTAGTAGAAAGGCTTAGTGCTAAAATTGGTGAAGATGACTTGATTTCGAATATACGAGAAGTCAATCAGATTAAAGTTGATTTTGATGATTGGTTATTAAAATCAGAGGGCAGTCAACAAGTTGAGGTTTTAAAAGCGAAGGATAAAGGAGAAACAATAGATCAAATTGATTTCTCGATTATTAAAGAACAATTTTATCTTCTTTACGGTAATTACAAAGAAAATCGAAAAAAACAGATTGAGCTAAAAAATCAATTAGAAGAGGCAAACCTAAAGCAAAAAAACGCACTGATTACAGAGCTCAAAACACTCGTTGAAAATGAGGAAAACATTGGCTCAGCTTTTAAAACGTTCAATGCAATACAAGAGACCTGGAAGAAGATTGGTGATATGCCAAGAACAAAAAGGGATATTGTTCAAAAAGAATATTCAAGGCTTCGTGAAATGTTCTTTTATAACATAAACATGTATCGTGAGATTAAAGACCATGATTACAAAAGAAATGCCCAACTAAAGCAAGATGTCATTCATAAGCTACAATCTCTTCGAAATGGTGAAAGCCAAATAAGAGAAGTTGAAAAATCACTTCGTTCACTTCAAGATGACTGGGAGGATATAGGCCCTGTAAATAATGACGAATGGGAGATTCTAAAGACAAGTTACTGGGAGGCCGTTCGTTCCATTTATGACAAAATAAATAAGCATTATGATGAATATCGTCAGATTCAAAACGACAATTTAAATAAGAAACGAGAAATTATAGCATCCTTGAAAATCAAAGTTCAAGAGGAGGTTGATTCTAGAAACATTAAACAATGGAATAGTCTTACGAATGAAGTTAAAAAAGCCCAGGAAGATTGGAAAAAAATTGGCTACGCTTCAAAAAAAGACAATGATAAAATCTGGAAGGAATTTAAAAGTTTGTGTAATGATTTTTTTGATGAAAGAAAGGTATTTTTCAAATCAAAAGATGAGATTGATATTAAAGCAAGAGATGTGAAGAAAGAATTAATTTCTCAAGCGATAGCGTTCAATAATGCGGAAGATATTCAATCTTCAACAAAAGGATTGATAGACCTTCAAAAGAAGTGGAAAACAACAAAAAACGCAGGGAGGTATGAACGTTCTCTTTGGGAAGAATTTAGAAAGGTTTGTGATCAGTTTTTTAATAAGAAAGAAGAGGTTTCAAATGAGCTCAAAAAACAACTTGAAGACAATTTAAATGCAAAAAATGCTGCAATCGCCTCCTTTAAGAAAAAAGAATTATCAGACGATTACTCTGAGCAAAACCTTAAGGAAGACATCGAGTCTTTTGTCGCGATTGGTCCTGTTCGAAAAGACAAATCAAACCATGTTTTATCTGATTTCATAAAAGTTTTAAAAGATAAAGTTAAAGGTATTAAGATTAAGCCTGAACAAGTAGAACTAACCATATTCAAACTCAAAATTGATTCCTATGCACTGATGGAAAACCGGAAGGAAATTTTCTTTAAAGAGAAAAGTAATCTTCGAAAGAGAATTTCTACATTAGAAAATGATATTCTACAATCTGAAACAAATCTCGGTTATTTTTCAGTTTCAAAAGGAGCCGAGAAACTTTTTGATCAGGTGAATAAAAATAATGAGGCTACTAAAGAAGAAATCTTAATGTTAAAACGTCAGTTGAAAATGATTCCAAATGAATAGTTTTACAAATAGTCTATTGATATTTTTCACAATGCCATTGTTGTGTTTAACAGTTTATATTGGCTTTGATGTGCCTATTGATTTTCTTCATACAACGGGAAGTGAACTTCCTTATCAGGGTTATCTATTTTTAGGATTCGCATTACTATTTTTTGTTCTTTTAATATGGAGGAGTATTCGTAGATGGATGGGTTTATTAATTGTCAATAAACAATCAAGGTTCAAATGGAACAAAGTGGTGAGCAATGGAAGATCTCAACGAATAATTGTCTATACTCTGCTGGAGTCGGGTATAATGTCTGCTGTCGCTTACGCTATGTTTAGAGTTACAGGGGAGCATCATTATCCTGGAATTGTTCTCTTTGGGTTTTCCATTGAAGGCCTCATTTTTCTTGTGATTGGAATAAGAAATAAATTCAGAGTTGGCATTTCATCTAAAGCGGTTATCGTGTCAGATAGGGAGGTTACTATTGTGTATTTGTCTGGTTTAAGACAAGTCACTATTGGAAAAGAATCTGTATATTTTGATTACATTAAAGATTTACAATTATCATTCCCTACAGATTGTATTGCTGCTGATGAGTTGGATTCGTTTCGTTCTGGAATTCGCGAGGTTGTTGATAATGACCGGGTTTTGATTCGCAATAGCTATTAATTATGAAAGAAGCACAAATACTAATCATAGAGGACGATGTTGTTTTCGCTGAGATGGTTCAGTTTCAATTAAGTACCTCTGGAATTTCTCTGGAAAATATCATCTCGATTGATTCTATTGTTGAAGCAAAAGAGATTAGAAAATATCAAGAACCGGATGTCATATTATTGGACTTGAATATTACGGATTCATCAGGAGTAGAAACCTATGATTCAATCAAAGATCTCTTTCCTCTTGCATCTGTGATTGTATTATCCGGAATGGATGATGAATCAATTGCATTAGAGATTGTGTCAAAGGGTGGTCAGGATTATGTCTTAAAAGGAGACTTGAATGCCCAAATATTAAACAAAACCATCAAATATGGTTTGTTAAGGAGACAATTAAGTATAAAGGTTCAAAAATCAGAACGAAAGTTTAAAGACGTATTTAAAAAGTCCCCTTTACCAATTATCCAATTGGTGGGAGAAGAGATGACAATCGGGCTTGTAAATAATGCGGCGCAGGAGTTGTATAAAGTTGATGATCAAGAGCTTATTGGTAAGAGATTAACCTCATTTAATTCGGGGTCGAGTAAAGATGATTTAATCACATCCAATGGAGGGAGGTTTATTCAGCTAATTAGTGATGGCACACAAATCACCGTAGACATTGAAATCAGTCAAATTGAATCAGATGTAAGCAAAATTGAATTTATAGCTTTAATCATTGACAGAACTAAGGAGCTTGAATTTGAAAAGAGAAAATTTGATATTATTTCTCACGCTGAAGAATCTGAGAAGAAAAAAATAGCAAGGGAGCTACATGATGGATTGGGTCAGCAAATGGTGCTTTTAAATCTATTGTTTCAAAACCTTGAGGTTAAGGAGGAGCAAAAATCAAATTACAAGGAGCTGGGAGATTTGCTTCAAAGTTGTATTCGTGAGGTAAAAGAGATTGCATACAATTTATTGCCCCCCGAATTAGAAGCCGGTTTTATAAATGCCATGGAAAGGTTTGCACATCGTATTAATGCCATTGGAGAAATTGAATTTAGATTGGAAATGGAAGAATCAATTATTGAATCAGATATGCATTCTATTGATAACTTCAATCTTTACCGAATCATTCAAGAGTTATTTAATAATACCATTAAACATGCAAATGCCAGTGTTTTTACTTTTCATATGATAAAAGATCAATTCGGAAAGATATCGATAACAATAAGTGATGACGGTGATGGTTTTGACATTGAGAATGTAGAGCATGGGCTTGGTCTTGCCAATATACAATACCGTATGAATATGTCGGGAATTTCCGGAAAGTTCCATTCTGATATTGGAAAAGGAACTCATGTGGATTTAAAGTTTAATTCATAAAGTGAAGGTTTTATTTATACGATTTAGTTCAATAGGAGATATCGTATTGACATTTCCAGTGGTCACAGCATTTAAAGAGAAATATCCAGATGCACATGTAAGTTTTCTTTCCAAAAAGACATTTATTGAATTGCTGTCTGCTCATAAAGACATCGATAAATCTCAGGCCTTTGAGGATTCAATCCTTGATACGAGAAAATGGATTAGAGATCAAAAATTTGATGTAATCATAGATCTGCATAAGAACATCAGAAGTATTTCAGTCTCCGCCTTAAATGCTAAAAAGATTGTTCGGTTTAATAAATTAAATTTTCGAAAAAAAGTATTGACCTCCTTTAAGATTGATTTATTGCCAAATAGGCATATAGTAGATCGTTATTTCGAAGCAACAAAGGGCTTAGGTTTAAAGCAACAAACAAAGAGAACCGTATTTAATATACCGAGTAATTCTGAAATTGATATAAACTTAGTCTTTGGCAAACAGCATGATAAATTTATTTCTATCGCGCTGGGGGCAAAATTTAATACAAAAAAAATTCCATTGCCTCTTTTGGAAGAAATTGTGGAGGGAGTAAATGTTCCCATAGCTCTTCTTGGAGATCATAACGATGCCGAAACCGGAGAGTACTTACAAGATAAGTTCGAACATAAAGTAATAAGCAATTGTGCAGGAAAATATTCTATCCTACAATCCGCAAGTATTATTAAACAGTCTGAAAAACTAATTACCGGCGATACCGGATTAATGCACATTGCTTCATTCTTTGATCTTGAAATTATAAGTATTTGGGGAAATACAACGCCAAAGTTCGGTATGTATCCATACAGAGAAATGACCAATATGAATGATGTTATTATTGAAAAGAATGGGCTGAGCTGCAGGCCTTGTTCTAAAATTGGATATGATAAATGCCCAAAAGGTCATTTTAAATGCATGGCTCATGAGCCAGGGGAAATAAGAAAAGCAATCGGCTAGTTATTTCCAAATTTCTTGCAGAAAATCACGTATCTCCTCCATTGCATCCATTGAAAATGTTTCTTCCAGTTGACCATATTCACTAACGGTACATGTTGTACATTTTTGAAACAAGTGATTCAATCCTTTCAATTCCTTAATGGTGTGAAGCTTTCCATTTTTGGGTAAAAGATTTTTGTACCCTGCTATGTTTTCCTTACTAGTCACTTGAATGTCTTTTGATCCAATTAGAACCAATACATGGCACATGATATTTGGGATATCTTGACTTGGTGAATATTTTATAAACTCGTACATCCACGGATTGAGTATAGTTTGCTCTACGGATTTTATAACATCCGCTTTTTCACTTCTTTTAATAAATCCTTTTTTCATTAATCGTTTGACATGTTTTTTTGAGATTAAGTCTAAATTATTTTCTAAATCTTTCATAGAAGAGGCAGAAATTACAGCATTCCAAACCGCTTCGTTGTATTCATGTGTTAATTCCATTTGAGATTCTTTTTCGCCTATGCTTTTCGCCAATAGTCTTGTTTGAATATTTAGAATGGAATCGCCCCTAATTGATGTGCCTGCGAGAGAAACGATTCCTGAAAGGTTGTCGATTCTTGCACCAAGAATATTAGCAATCAGACCACCTTCACTATGTCCCATAATTACAATTTTATTTGGGTCGATATCATTACGATTTCGCAAATATTTAACTGCAGATTCGGCATCACTTGCAAAGTCTAGCGTTGTAGCTGAACTGAATCTTCCTTGAGAGTTGTATGTGCCGCGATCATCGTACCTAAGAACAGCATAGCCTAAGTTGGTGAGATAATTTGCTAGAACCCAAAATGGTCTGTGTCCCATCATTTCTTCATCTCTATTTTGAGGCCCACTTCCACTAACTAAAACAATTGCAGGCGATGGTAATTGTCTTTTGGGGAGGGTAATTGTACCCGCAAGATTGAAGGAGTCTTTTAGATGTGGAAAAGTTATTTCTTCACTATTATAGTTATATGGAGGCTTTGGGTTTTGAGGCCGTCGAACCTTATCTGGTTCTTTAAGTTGATTGAAAAAGGTCATGTTTTCTACGATTGCTCCTTGTTGAAAAATACCTGAAATAGAGTCTGGATAATAAATCCCTTCATAAGTGACTCCCATGTTTTTCATTTCCA
Organism: uncultured Flavobacteriales bacterium; assembly: GCA_938092255.1. Lineage (GTDB taxonomy): Bacteria > Bacteroidota > Bacteroidia > Flavobacteriales_D > Crocinitomicaceae > UBA952. Next base: position 9,974 of record CALKHF010000110.1, read on the forward strand.
CATTAATCTGATTGCCCTTTAATAGGGTGATTTCGGCGGGCATATTGTATGCTTCTTGCTTAGGGGAGTCAACGGTTATAACGGTTTTTTTACCATCTTTTTTTATGTGGAAAACCAAAGGAAGGTCAGCAGCTTTCAAAGTCGCATACCAGTCTCCTTGTGGGGATTGAGAAAAGGCATAGATACCGACACAAAGAAAGGTGAATAGAACTTTCATTAGAAAGGGATGTTTAATTTTTTAAAGATAAAATGCATCAACCAAGCGGGGCCAATAAGTAGAAATTGAATGTCTTGGAGAAACGAAGGTTTTTTACCTTCAATATGATGACCAATGAATTGAAAGACCCAGCTTACTGCAAAAATACCTGTGTAAATCCACAAGGTATACTCCAAGGCCTCTAACTCTGCACATAAATAAATACAGCAAAAAGCAAAAAGTGTCATCCCAACTGAAATACTTATTGATAAGGACATATAATAAACAAGGACTAGTAAAAGTGCAATAAATGCCCAATTTAAGTTTACGCTTCCAATCAAAGAGATTTCCCATGGAAAAGGAACAATAGAAATCAATCCCACCAAACTAAAAAAAATGGCAGGCACACAGACCCAGTGAATAAGCTTATTGGTTTTATTTTGATGACTTACTCCATAGGCATCAATTAGTGATTTAAATTTACTCATACTTGATTATTCGTTTTCTAAAAATAATTTTTTAAGCTCAGAGGCTTCATTGGGTTTCAACTTTCCGGCTAAAATTAAACTCAATTGTTTTCTTCTCAATGCGGCTTCAAATCGTTCTTTTTCTTCCTTACTTTCAGGAACGAGTTCAGGAACTTGAATGGGTCCTCCATTTTGATCAACTGCAACAAAAGTATATATGGCATCATTGCATTTCACTTTTTCTCCCGTAACTCGGTCTTCTACATATACATCAATAATGATTTCCATAGACGAATAAAACGATCTAGACACTTTAGCTTCCAAAGTCACGATTGAGGCCTCTTTTATGGGCTTTTTAAAAGAGACGTGGTTTACTGAAGCTGTTACAACAACTCTACGGCAGTGCCTATGTGCAGAAACACTAGCAATAACATCCATCCACGCCAATAATTCACCTCCGAATAGATTGCCTATGGTATTGGTGTCATTTGGCAGTACTAGCTTTGTCGCTATTGAAAGCGTATCAATTGCTTTTCTTGATTTCATATACAAATGTAGTTATTTGTACAATTGGAATGTAAATTATTCCATACAACGAAACAGTAATTTACATTTTTGGATTGAGAAGGAAACTCATTATTTATTTTTTAGAAAATTATTATTGTTTATTTTAGCAAACCTTTACCAAATAAAAACGTTTATAAGAAAACTAAAACCATGAAAATAACTTATTTATTACTGTGTTCAATTCTTCTTTCATCAATACACAGTTTTTCCCAAAACACCAAAAAATTTGATCCTACCAATGCGCGTGACGGAGAAAATATTGAATATTGTCACCAGCACATTAAAATGGCTAAACTCAGAGATAGTGAGGAATTCATGGAAATGAACAAGCCAGGGGAGTTAGAGTTTCAAAAAAAATTAAAAGAACCAATTCCAAAAGGAACTATTTATAAAATTCCAGTTGTTTTTCATGTACTTCACAGCGAAGGAGTTGAAAACATTTCAGATGAACAGATTTATGATGCAATGACCATTTTGAATAGAGATTTTAGAAAACAAAATGCAGACACTGCCAATGTACATCCAGATTTTATAGGTTTCCCATCAGATGTTGAGGTTGAATTTGTTCTCGCAACAAAAGCGCCTAATGGAAATTGTTTTAAAGGAATAACTAGAACAAACTCTCCTTTTAGTTATCAGGGAGATGATGGAGGAAATCAGGTTAGTGCAATTATTCAAGGAAATGATGTTTACAATCAATCTTGGGCAGGAAATAAATATTTAAACATTTTCGTTTGTGGCGAAATAGGAGGTGCCGCAGGGTACACAACCAATCCAGGGGTGTGGAGTGCCACAAGCATGACAAATGGAATTTGGATTTTACACAACTATGTTGGTTCAATCGGAACTTCTGGTATAGGGTCAAGTAGAACTTTAACGCATGAAGTAGGTCATTGGCTAAACCTTGACCATTTGTGGGGAAATTCAAACAATCCTAATTTGCCAACGAATTGTTCCGATGATGACAATGTACAAGACACTCCTGAATGTAAAGGCGTTACATCTTGTAATACAAATTCAAATACATGTGATGGAGACAATGCTTATTGGGGATTTGACATGAGGGACAATGTTGAGAACTATATGGAATATTCATATTGTTCTAAAATGTTTACTGCGGGTCAGGTGGCAAGGATGAGGGCAGCACTTCAAGTCTCAAGTACTGGCAGATCGAATTTATGGAAAACAAGCAATCTAAATGCAACAGGAGCAACAGGAGTATTGGTTTTGTGTGAAGCAGAATTTGATGCTGATCGAACCACAATTTGTGCTGGAAATGAGGTTTTATTTACAGATGACTCATTTAATGCAGTGTCAAGTTGGCTTTGGACAGTAACTCCATCAACAGGATGGTCCTACACGAATGGCACAGATGCCAATTCTCAAAACCCAAGCATCATATTTAATAATGAAGGTTTGTATACAATTAAGTTGAATGCTTCAGACGGTGCTTCATCTGATGTTGAAACTAAAGACAATTATATTCGGGTTTTACCAGGAGCAGCGGTATTGCCTTACTGGGAAGGTTTTGAGTCATACACGACGCTAGAAAACTTGACAAACTGGGAAGTGATAAACTTGAATAATAACAATGCATTTAGTATGCAAACGTCATTTGGACACACGGGTAACAAATGTGTGAAACTTTTGAATTATGGTCAGCAACCATCAAATGTCGATGAATTAATTTCAGCGCCAATAGATATTTCTAGTGTTCCTGAGTCTGGGCAAGTTACATTGAGTTTTAGATATGCATATCGTAAAAGATCATCATCCAATTACGAATTTTTAAAAGTATTTATTTCGAAAGATTGTGGTGAAAATTGGGCGCAAAGAAAAACATTAGGAGGAAACTCTCTTTCTAGCGAAGTTTCATCATCTTTTTGGGAACCGAGTTCTCAGCAAGATTGGACGACAATCCACATGGGTAATGTTTTTTCAGATTACTTCGTAGATAATTTTAGAATGCGTTTTAAATTTGAGGGTGAAGGAGGAAACAACTTTTATCTTGATGACATTAACTTGTACGAGGGAAGCTCGTCTGATGATATAGTTGTTGGATTAAATGAAAACCAAGATGATTTTAAAATCAATCTATATCCAAATCCTTCAGAGGCGGATGTTTCGGTTGTTTTTGATATTAAGTATGCTCAAAAAATGTATGCTCAAATCATCGATGTGAGAGGCAAACTGATTGAAACAATCATGATACATGCTAACGAAGGAAATAATACATTGATATTAGACACTAAAGGCTTATCTCAGGGTTCGTACACGATAAAATTAAGTGGTGAAACTTCGGCTTCTTCCATGCCATTTTATAAGCTCTAGGAAATATTGAAATGATTTTTTATTAGTTGGGCTTTAGAAGGTCCGATGACTCTTGTGAGTTCGCTGAACTTAGCAGAACTAATGCCCTCAATAGTTTTAAAAGTTTTGTATAAGGTTTCTTTGGTTTTATTTCCAATTCCATCAATGTCTTCAAGGGAAGAATGTAATGCATTTTTACTCCTTTTGTTTCTGTGGTGCATAATGCTAAATCGATGAGCTTCATTCCTCATATATTGAATCAACTTTAAACTTTCACTTCGTTTATCTAAATAAAGGGGATGTTTGTCCCCTGGAAAAAAAATCTCTTCTAATCTTTTTGCGATACCTACGATTGCTATTTTTCCTCTGAGGTTTAGCTCATTAAGGGCATCAAGAGCTGCGCCAAGCTGACCTTTACCACCATCAATGATAATTAGTTCTGGTAGCTTCTGTTTTTCAGAAATAAGCCTTTTGTACCTACGAAAAACAACTTCTTTCATTGTTTCAAAGTCATCAGGACCACTTACTGTCTTTACATTGAAATGTCGATAGTCTTTTTTTGAGGGTTTACCATTTTTGAAAACCACACAAGCAGAGACTGCATTGGTGCCTTGAAGGTTTGAATTGTCAAAGCACTCCATATGGATAGGTGTTTTATCCAGCCTAAAATCTTTTTTTAGGGTCTCAAGAATTCTAGATTGATGATTTTTAGTTTTGAATAGAATCGATTTTTTCTTTTCATTGTTTATATAGTGCCTAATATTTTTTAAAGAAAGGTCTAGCAATGTTTTTTTGTCGCCTTTTTGGGGTTTTACAAAACCAAAGTCCTTAAACGATGAGTTTATATTGATATTTGAAACAACGATCTTGTTATTTGATCCAAACCTTTCTTTTAATATCGAAGTGTTTAAAACCGCAAAGTCTTCAGCAGTTTCACTTAGCTTTTTAGCAACCTTTTGATTATAAACATTCATTATTGCACCACTTTTTATTATCATGTAGTTAAAATAGAAGACTTCACCACTTTCTTCAATAGTCAAAACATCTAAATCGTGAACCTCAGAAACTATTATGGATTTCGTTCGGTATTGATTGAGGCCATCTATTGTTTTTTTTATTTTTTCTGCTTCTTCAAATTCATAATTCGATGATAGGGTTTTCATCTGGCTCTTTAGCAGTCTAATTAGGGATATGGTTTTCCCCTCAAGAAGCATGGTTATTTTATGAATCATATCATCATAGTCTTGCTTGGACTGAAACGATTCGCATGGTCCCTTACAATTTCCTATATGGTATTCTAAACAAACGGAATATTTTTTTTTGTTGATTTTTTCAGGGCTCAAATCTAGAGAACAACTTCTCACATGAAACAAATCATTGATGAGTTTAAACATAATATTCATGTTGCGAATATTAGGAAATGGTCCGAAATATAAAGAGTTTCGATTGCTTTTATTTCGTGTTGTTTGAATTCGAGGAAAAGGTTCTTTTATTACTTCAATCCAAGGATAGGTTTTGTCATCCTTGAGCAATATATTGTACTTTGGCTGATGTGTTTTAATTAAATTATTCTCCAAGAGTAAGGCATCTGTTTCTGAATCAACGATGTGATAATCAATTTTAAATATAGATTTAACAAGAACCCTAGTTTTAAAATGTTCATGTTTACCTCTAAAATAGGACTGCACTCTATTTTTTAAGTTTTTTGCCTTCCCAATATATATAATCTCTCCATTTGAGTCCATGAATTGATACACCCCAGGATTTGAGGGCAGGACTTTTAATGAGTTTATGATTTCATCACTTAACGAATTCATACAATAAAATTAGAACTAATATTCACATTTTATTCATTCCTCTATATTTGTATTTATGTTAGATGATTTTATAAAAAATGCACTGCAAGAAGATATACGCGATGGAGATCATTCTTCATTATCATGTATCGCTGAAAATGACAAAGGAAGTGCGCGTCTTGAAGTAAGAGAGGATGGCGTGATTGCTGGAATAAGGGTAGCCAAAAGAATTTTTGAAATATATGATTCTTCATTACAATTAGACGTTTTGAAAGAGGATGGTGAAAAGGTTTCAAAAGGAGATATTGCTTTTACCTTAGAAGGTTCTGCTCGATCAATATTAAGTACAGAAAGGCTAGTTCTTAATGTGATGCAACGTATGAGCGGTATTGCAACCAAAACACGTCAAATGGTTGATCAAATCTCTCATACTAATTCGGTGTTATTGGATACAAGAAAGACTACTCCAGGAATTCGATTGATTGAAAAAGAAGCTGTTAAAATTGGTGGTGCAGAAAACCATAGATTTGGATTGTACGACATGATTATGATAAAAGACAATCATATTGATTATGCTGGAGGTATCCCAAATGCCATTAGAAAAGCGAATGGTTATTTATCTGATCATAAAAGACAATTAAAAATAGAAATAGAAGTCAGGTCTCTCAAAGAATTAAATGCAGTGATAGAAGAAGGAGCGGTTGATCGAATTATGTTGGATAATTTTTCGCCAGAAGAGATAATTAGCGCCCTTGACTTAATCCCAGAAAACTATGAGACCGAAGCATCCGGTGGAATAACTGACGAGACAATTGTCGATTATGCTGAAACGGGTGTAGATTTTATTTCTGTTGGGGCATTGACCCATTCCGTGAAAAGTCTTGACCTTAGTTTAAAGGCTGAGGTCTAGTCTGTAGTTTTTTATATCCAAAAGGAAGTCGATGTCTTCCTCGATTTTGTTGCCAATAACCACAAGTTTTGCACCTGCCTTGTGAGCAACCTTAATTTGTTCAATACTTCTAATTCCTCCACCAATAATTAACGATGAATTTACAGATGCAAGTAACGTTATCATTTCTTTTGAAATATGTTCCTTTGCACCACTTCCTGCATCAGCATATAAGATTTTGTGGCCAAGGTATTTTCCAGCTAAAGCAGTTTTTCTTGCGATTGAAAAAGATTCTTTAGGAATCGGGTTTGTATTTGAAACGTATTCGACAGAAGATTTTTTTCCTCCATCAATCAACATATAGGAGGTTGGTATGATCTGGAGGTTCATGTTTTCAAGTTCTGAAACAGCTGCAATATGATGTCCTATTAGATAGTCTGAATTTCGACCAGAAATCAATGATAGAAACAAAATGGCGTCTGCATGCTCTGACAATTGATGGGAAGCACCTGGGAAGATTACGATGGGGGCCTTTATTTTTTCTTTGGAAAGCTTTACACAATTTTGCAAGTCAGCTTTTGATACAGTGCTTCCACCAATAAGAATCATGTCGGGATTGGCAAATGAAACTTTATCTAAATATGCACTTAGATTATCTTTTGATACAAATTTGTCTGGGTCAATGAGGACGGCGATGCCATCTTTCAATTCATTTAAAAACTTTATAACATCCATTTTAATTAATATTGTAGCTTAATATTTCACTGTTAATTCTTTCATGCTTTAGAATATGCGTTTTGTTCATTCCGTTAGCATGAACAAGACACGTATGTTCATTCCCATTTCTTTCAATTACACGAATGTCTTCCATGAAACTCAATCCTTTGATGTCATAGAGCTTGTAAATACATTCCTTAATCGTCCAAAGAATAGTCAAATCTTCAACTGAATCAAAACCATAAAACTTTTTTTCTTCACAATTTACAAATTTGGTTTTCACCTTAAGAATTCGGTCATCTATTTTTTCTACATCAATTCCAACAGGAAAATCAGAAATGGCTAAACAAATGCTTTGAGATGAATGACTAATTGAAAGTTTTGTGGAATCATCTACTAATGATGGTCGGCCAGATGAATTGTATATGATTTGTTTATTAGGGAGCAATTCATTTCTAAGCTGGCGAATACCAGTGTATTCATTTTTCCTTTTTGGACTGTGTATTTTTTTCAACTCACCGATTTCTTTTTCAAGCATCCATAAATTAATATCAACATCCGATTTCTGAATAATCCCAAACTTAATATGAAGTCTTTTAAAAAAAATCACCTGTTATTTTTTTTGTAAAAATGCTAATTATATCGTAATTTAATAATGTTACTCTCTGAGTCTTATTATAAAACAATTTAAATTTTTTAACAATTCTTGAATAACGGTGTTTTTTTTTATATTTACCCTCTTGAAATGATTGAATTTTAAACCAACTCATATATATTATGATAAAAAAGTTACATTACATCCTCTTAACATTCTTATTAGTAGGGTCTTACTCGTTTTCACAGTCGGGTTTAGGAACATTGAAAGGTACTGTTAGAGATGATGGCTCAAAAGAGGCATTACCTTACAGTAAAGTTCTCATCAAACAAAATGGGAATATTAAAGGTAAAACTTTAACAGATTTTGATGGTAAGTTTCAAATCAATGCGATACAACCCGGATCTTATGTAGTCGAAATTCGAAATGCCGAGGGTTATCAACCGCAAGAAATTACTGCGGTAGTAATTTCATCCGATAAAATTACTTTTCTAGACAACATTCTTATGAGTAAACCTAAAGATGTTCAAGATCTTGAGGAAACTATAGTTATCGCGTACAAAGTACCATTAATAGACAGGGACGGTGGTGCTTCAGGTGCAACGGTAACAAGGGAGGACATTTCTAGACTTCCAGTTAGGTCGGCAGCAGGAGTTGCTCAATCAGTTGGAGGAGTAAATTCCAATGAAGGAACAGGAGCTATTTCAGTAAGGGGTTCAAGATCTGATGCGACTTACTTTTATATAGATGGAATTAAAGTGAGAGGTTCGTCGAATATTCCAAAATCTGCTCTTGAAGAAGTTGCAGTTATTACTGGTGGTGTTCCTGCCAACTATGGTGATGTGACCGGTGGAATCATCTCAATAACAACGAGAGGACCTTCTGCTACTTATTTTGGTAGTATGGAGGCGGTATCTTCAGGTTTCTACATTAATGGTGAAGACCCAGATGGTTACGATGGTAAAGTAATTGGTTTAGATCAATATGGTTATAATCTTTTTGAAGGCATGCTTTCGGGACCTTTGTTAATGAAAAAAGATTCTGTAGGAAACAAAACAAAACCAATTCTTGGATTTTTAATTTCTGCCAATTATACAGATAGATTGGATAGCAGACCATTATCAGGAGGAAGCTTAAGAATTAAAAAAGATGTCAGAGACGAGTTGTTGGCAAACCCTTTGAGACCAAATTCATCTGGTTTTGGTACTTTTCACAATGCTCTGTTTTTAAATAGTTCTGATTTCGAAAGTACCCCATGGAGAATGAATGCTAGAAATAAAGTTGTTTCAGCTCAGGCCAAAATAGATGTGAATACGGGTCCATCAGTTAATTTACAGTTTGGAGGATCTCTGAATTATTCGACCGGGACGAATTGGGGTAGAAATGGATCTCTTTTGAATTTCGGAAACTTTGGAGAATACAATAACCTAGATTATAGAGTATTTGGTCGTTTCACTCAGAGATTTAGCAATACCCAAGAGGGAAGTAGTTCGAAAATTAAATCAGCGAACTATAATTTGATGGTTGATTATTCTAAATCAACTAGAGATTTTTACGACCCAAAACATCAATACAATATGTTTAATTACGGACATGTAGGTTATTTTAATACGACTAGAAGACCATCGTATGAATACAATTCTGAATCAAACACCTATGTTCATAATGGTTTTAAGGATGTAGAGGTTGATTTCACTCCTTCCACAACCAATAGTGCATTGGCAGCGATAACAAGCCAGTATTACGAGATATATGCGGGTGCACCCATAGGACACTACGAGAATTTAACTCAAATCAATCAAGGTAATGCATTAAGAAATGGAGATGCTCCTGAATCCGTATATGGTATGTGGAGCAATATCGGAACACCTTACAATGGTTTTTATAAGTCTGAAAATGATCAATTTAGGGTAACGGGTGCTGGATCTGTAGTTATCGGTGACCACTCCATATCTTTAGGTTTTGAATACGAGCAAAGAATTGATAGGGGTTGGACCAACGGGACGACTACCGGTGGTGGTGGTAATGGTCCGATAGGAATATGGACAATAGCTAGACAGCTCACTAATTTTCATATTACTGAGTTGGATTTGAATTCAGGAATCATAGCTGATTCTGGTTCATTTAAGTCTATAACCTATGATCGATTAAATTCTGGTTACGCATACACTTCTGGAACAGGGGAGTATGGTGGTCAGCGGGAAAATGACAACCAATCGTTTTTTGATTTTAATTTGAGACAAAAATTGGACGGCATTGCTGTTGACGGAGATTACTTCATTGATATTGATCAATACGATCCAAACCTTCTTCAGTTTGATATGTTTTCACCAGATGAATTATTGAATAGTGGAAATTCGTTTGTATCCTATTGGGGCTATGATCACACCGGTAAAAAAGTTAAGGGTATAACTGATATTAATAAATATTTTAATGAATATGATGAAAATGGAAATTTCAGACGATTTGTTGGAGCTTTTCAGCCGATTTATATGGCTGGATATGTGATGGATAAATTTGCATTCAATGACATCGTATTCAATGTTGGTGTTCGTGTGGATGTTTTTGATGCAAATCAACCCGTATTGAAAGATCCGTATCTTTTCTTCAATGCAAGAACTGTAGGAGAGGCGGCAGCATTAAAAGAGAGTGATCCGTCACAATATGAATGGGTGAATTTACCAGAAAGTATGGGGAATGATTATGTAGTTTATGTAGATGACGTAAATGATCCATCTTCAATCAATGGATTTAGAACAGGAATGAATTGGTTTAATGCTGACGGAACTCCTGTAGAAGATCCAGAGCCAATAGCGGGATCTGCTGGTATTGCTCCATGGTTATTAAACCCTGGTCAGGAAACTCCTGATGAAAGCGCTTTCGAGGATTATAAGGCTCAAATTAACTTTATGCCTCGAGTTGCATTTTCTTTTCCAATTTCAGAGAAGGCATCTTTTTTTGCGCATTATGACATCTTAACCAAGAGACCTACTTCAGGGTATAGATTTGATCCTTTCGAATACCAGTTTATCAGTTCAAGAAGCGCAATCATAAGTAATTCGAATTTAAAGCCGGAAACTACTGTTGATTATGAATTAGGATTCCAACAAGTTCTTGGAAAAACGTCATCGTTAAAGATCTCTGCTTTTTACAGAGAGCAAAGAAATAATGTTCAACTAATTAATGTTTTTCAAGCCCATCCTGCAACTTACAGGACATATGGAAACAGAGATTTCGGTACGATTAAAGGGATGACAATTGCATACGACTTAAGACGTACAGGAAATATTCGAATGACTGCTAATTACACACTTCAATTTGCAGAAGGTACTGGTTCCGATGCAACCTCCGCTGCTGGTTTAATTAATGCCGGGTTACCGAATCTAAGAAACATCTTCCCTTATTCTTATGACCAAAGACATGCTATAGCACTTACTTTTGATTACCGCTATGGTAGTGGAGAAGATTACAATGGACCAATGATAGGGAAAAAGAGGTTATTGGAAAATATGGGACTTAATATATTCTCTAATATTTATTCAGGTTCACCATACTCGAATCAAACATTTATAACTGATGAAGCAATAGGAAACTTAAATGCTGGTCTTAACGGAACATTAAATGGTTCAAGGTTGCCATGGTCATATCGTTTAGATCTGCAGATTGATCGTACGTTCAATTTGGAATTTGGATCTAATGGAGATAAAAAGAAAATGGCATTCTTAAATATTTACGTTAGGGTGACCAATCTTCTTAACCAGTTCAATATTTTAAATGTTTATAGAGCAACAGGGAACTGGGATGATGATGGATACCTCGCTGCGGCATCTAGTCAGTCTTCTATTCAGAATCAAATTGATGAACAAGCATTTAGAGATTATTATTCAATGAAAATTCAAAACCCGTACAATATTAGTTCACCAAGAACAATAAGATTGGGAGTTAAATTTGATTTTTAAGAAAATTATTAGAAATAAACGGATTAAACGTTACAAATATGAAAAAGCAATTTTTTGCAACAATTATAGGTTTAAGCATATCGCTTAATGGATTAGCTTATTTAGGACCAAATGATAAAAAAGGTGGCGGAGATAATGCTACTCCAAAAGGAGCAAATTGTAGTCCAGCAACGGCAAAACTTACAATGGAATTCAATGATGTGAGTGCATTCATAGAGCAAGGAGGAAGTATGTTTCAAAATAGACAAGAAGGTACCCCAGCTTATGAGGTACCTAAAGGAAGTAATCTGTTTGCGATCTATGCTGGTGCTTTATGGATGGGAGGTACAGATGTGAATGGTCAATTAAAATTGGCAGCTTTGCGTTACAGATCAGGTAATGATTTTTGGCCTGGACCATTAACTGCAAACCCGGGTACAGGAGACTATAATCCATTATATCCAGTTGGAGATGGTGCCCGCCGTGATTTTGGTGAAGCAAATATTGATCCTGATCAATGTCAGGCATATGATAAATTTTATACAATTCGTAAAGCTGAAGTTATTGCATTTAATATTTGGTTTGAATGTAATTCAGGTATCGCTACTGAAGGATGTGATGATATTGAAGCACCTTCCAATGATGTTTTAAAAAGAATTTATGGATGGCCTGCTCATGGTGATGTTTCAAGAGGACAAGACTATTTTTTAGCGCCTTATTATGATAGAGATGAAGATGGTAATTACAATCCTGATAATGGAGATCATCCTTGGTATGATGATATATTAGGTAGAGATGATGTTCTCTGCCAAGTGGATAGGAGAGTTACTTTGTATGGTGATGAAACACATTGGTGGGTATTTAATGACAAAGGAAATATTCATACAGAAACTACTGGAGATCCGATCGGAATGGAAATCAGAGCGCAAGCGTTTTCTTTTGCAACGAATGATGAGGTAAATCTTATGACATTCTATAACTATGAATTGATCAATAGAGGTACTCAAACTTTATATGATACTTATTTCTCTCAATATTTAGATTGTGATATAGGTAATTATTCTGACGATTATGTGGGATGCGATGTTTCAAGAGGGTTAGGATATACTTATAACGGAGATTTAGTTGACCAAAGTGATGGTGGAACAAATGGCTATGGTGAAAACCCGCCAGCAATTGGTTGTGATTTCTTTGAAGGCCCTTATCAAGATGCAGATGGGCTAGATAATCCAGGACCATACCTCGACAGTGTTACAAATCAAATGGTTGTTCCTGCAATTTCTGATGCCATAAACAATAATGGAATTGTATATAATGGTATCGGTACAGGTTATTCAGATGATTTGATTGATAACGAACGTTTTGGTATGAGAAGATTTACTTATTACACCTCAACGTCTCTATATCCCTACAATGATCCTGATGTAGCTACTGAGTATTACAAATTCATGGAAGGGCAATGGGCAAATGGATCTGAGATGTTTTATGGTGGTTTAGGAGCAGGTAATGAGTCTGATGTTTTGTCAGATTACATGTTCCCTGGAGCATCAGATCCATTAAATTGGGGTACAGGGGGTGTAGATATGTCAGCCGATTGGCCTGACGGTTGGTTTGAGGCAACTCCAGGGTTACCCGCAAATCCAAATGGTGACCGTCGATTTGTACAGTCTGCAGGTCCATTTACACTTAGGCCTGGTGCTATAAATAACATTACTGTAGGAATTGTATACGGAAGAAGTTCTGAAGGAGGTCTTTTGGCTTCCGTAGAAGCGATGAAACAGGCTGATACAAAGGCTCAAGCTTTATTTGATGCATGTTTTGATATATTATCTCCTCCGGATGCTCCTAAATTAACCATTCAGGAATTAGAAAATGAATTGGTTCTTGTTATTGAAAATCCAATTTCTTCAAATAATTATCAAGAGTTATACGAAGAAGAGGATGAGATTAATATTGCTGATCCAAGTGTAGATCGTTTCTATCGATTTGAGGGTTATCAAATATTCCAGCTTAGGGATGGAGAAGTTTCAGTGGCTGATTTGTATGACACGGAGAAGTCAAGATTGGTTGCTCAATGTGACAAGAAGAACGATATAGACCGTATAATTAATTTCACATTTGATGAGTCCTTAGGATTCTCAATTCCAGAAGAGATGGTCGATGGTTCTAATGTTGGAATTCAACATTCATTCAAGGTAACGACTGATTTATTTGCACAGGGATCACCTACTTTGGTGAATCACAAAACCTACTATTACGTTGCTGTTGCATATGCATACAATCAATGGAAAGAATACAATCCTAATGATCCTTTATTGTTAGATGGGCAAAGAATGCCTTATATTTCTTCTCGTTTGAATTTTGATGGGACTGCAATTACTAGTGTGCCGGGTGTCCCTCACAATCCAATGCCAGAATCGGATGGTACAGGCCAGTTGGTTGGTTATGGAACCACACCTCAAATCACACGTGTTGATGGATATGGAAATGGCAATCGTGCTTTAGAGTTCACTGAATCAACGTTAAACGAGATA
>CALKHF010000111.1 GCA_938092255.1 uncultured Flavobacteriales bacterium
CGTCCTGGCGAACCTTTTAATATTGGGGCTAGACACCCCATTTCGTTAGTAAAAAATCAAATTATTGATATCTTTTCACGAATTGGATTTAATGTAAGTGAGGGTCCAGAAATTGAAGATGATTGGCATAATTTCACGGCCTTAAACTTACCAGAACACCATCCTGCAAGAGACATGCAGGATACGTTTTTTATTCAAACTGATCCAGATATATTATTACGTACACATACAAGTTCGGTGCAAGTGCGTTATATGGAAAATAATCAGCCGCCTATCCGTACCGTTTCTCCAGGAAGGGTTTATAGAAACGAAGCTATTTCGGCACGCTCCCATTGTTTTTTCCACCAGGTAGAAGGGTTGTATATTGACAAAAATGTGAGTTTTGCAGACTTAAAACAAACGCTACAGTATTTTACAACAGAGCTTTTTGGAAAATCAAAAATAAGACTACGACCTTCTTATTTTCCGTTTACAGAACCGAGTGCTGAGGTCGATGTATATTGGGGACTAGAAACTGAAACAGACTATAAAATGACCAAAGGCACGGGTTGGCTAGAGATTATGGGCTGTGGAATGGTTGACCCTAATGTCCTTGAAAACTGTGGCATTGACTCTAAAGAATATTCAGGCTTTGCCTTTGGTATGGGAATTGACAGAATTGCATTGCTATTACACCAAATTAGTGACATCCGATTGTTAAGTGAAAATAATGTCCGTTTTTTAGAACAATTTAAAAGCGCACTTTAAATCTCTTTTTTGAAAAAAGACAATCTCATTCCAAAAGTAAAAGGCATTTCTTTAGCGGTTGTTCATGAATACAACAACACCTATAATTCCTATGATTGGAACGCATATATCATCAACGAAAGGTCTATTGATTTAGAAATGGTGATTATTGTAACCAAGGGCTACTCTGAGACTAAAAAAACAGCGACTTTTAGAAAAAAAATTGACGTTCTTCCCGCTAAAAGTTTTGCAAAAATTGAAATGCTTTTGGAAGATGTTTTGTCTATAAACAATCGTTTTAACGTTTCTTTTTTTGAAGGTAATACCCTATACGAAAAGTCCTTTGAATTTAAAAAAAATACGATTAACGAAAAGGCACTTCAGCAAATTCCTCTTATAAACCTGAAGGGTGTTTTAAAATCTTAACCCAGTTTTTCTGTAAGTTTCTTAAACGCTTTTTTAGCGTCTTTATTCATGTATAAAATGTCATAAACAGTATCAATAATCGGGGTTTGGGCTGGTTTTTCTTTGCCTTGATTTATTTGGTGTGCACTTTTTGAGGCATAATACCCTTCGGCGATCATGCTCATTTCCATTTGTGCGGATTTCACGGTATAGCCTTTACCAATCATGTTTCCAAACATTCTATTCCTTGAAAACAAGGAGTAGCAAGTCACTAATAAATCTCCTAAATAGACCGTTTCGTTGATGTTTCGTTTCATTTTATGGACTTTTTTAATGAACCGTTTCATTTCGCGTGTGGCATTACTCATCAGAACACTTTGAAAGTTATCACCGTAGCCTAGGCCATGGGCCATTCCGGCAGCAATTGCATATATGTTTTTTAACATGGCTGCATATTCTGCACCTACAACATCGTCATTGGCGCTGGTTCTAATGTAATTACTAGAGAATTGATCCGCTACAACGTTCGCAATATCAAGATCTGCACAGGCAATCGTCAAATACGAAAGCCGTTCTAAGGCAACTTCCTCCGCGTGACAAGGACCTGTTAATACAACAATATTATTTAAATCAACTCCGTATTTTTGATGAAAATGTTCGCCTACTAAAAATCCTGACTCCGGAATAATTCCTTTCACAGCGGACATAATTATTTTAGAAGAAATATCGATCGTTACTTTTTGAAGTTCACTCTCCATAAATGCAGATGGAATCGCAAATATTAATACATCTGCAGCCTCTGCCACAGTGTTAATATCTGTATTTAAGCGCAGCTGGTCAAGGTTTAATTCTACTGAACTCAAGTAAGAAGGGTTGTGTTCTTCGGAAATAATATAATCTATTGTCTGCTGTTTTCGAACATACCAATCCACTTGATCGCTGTTTTCACAAAGCATCTTAACGATTGCCGTTGCCCAACTTCCACTTCCAAAAACTGCGTATTTTAAACCTGAAGACATTTAGATGGTTGTTTTAGCGTTCAAAAGTACTAAAAATATACGTTCTGAGCTTTGGTGTCCTAAGGTTTACTTAAATTTGTTTTCTATGATTTCCAAAAATCGAGCCTCTATTTCTTCTTGTCCCTCCCAGTTATTGTAGTCTGGCTTGATAATTGACTCTAATAAATTTGTCGCTTCTTCATACGAATCTAAAGTACTTAGTTGAGACAATACCCGCTCATAATCTTCATTATTGTTTTCAAATAAGTTTTTGACAAAAGCAAGACGGTCGTTTAGTCCTATTTGAAACCCCTGTGTTTTTAGCTGATCGTTTAAAGAAGTTTGTGGCGAATCCGTCTCTACGGCATCAAAAATAGGAAGCTGTGCATAGCTTGGTGACAACTCGTTGAGGTCATGCTCTACGACTTCTGAGGGCTCTTCTTTAGGTTCATTTATAGCCTCTATGATTGTGTCAACTTCTATTGTTTCTTCAGGCATTTGAGCAACCATATCCTTAATTTTCTCGATGGCAGGTTCCATAATCGCCTCTTCTTCCTCGGAATCTATATTTACAAACGTTTTGTCTGCGACTTCAACGGAGTCCGTAATTTTATTATTAAACGCCCCTTCAAGTGAATTGAAAAACGAAGTGTCCATTCCAGCAAAATCAGACGATTCTCCTTCCTGATTGTTTTCAATAAATTTTAAAACTGTAATTTTTTGATAAAGCAACGCTATTTCAGAGTGCATTTTTTCAAGGTCTTCTTTCCCTGTAAGTTTAAGGACTCTATGAGCAATACTTATTAATTCGGACTCTAATTTTTTTTTCATGTGTATGTATATTTTGTATT
>CALKHF010000112.1 GCA_938092255.1 uncultured Flavobacteriales bacterium
GAATCCAACTTTATTTAGTAATACGGATACAACAATATGCGATACCGGACTTCCATTTGATTGGAATGGCTTAACGTTTGCAGCAGCAGGATCCCAGACGGCGAGCTTAACAAGTGCAGTTACAGGTTGTGATAGTTTAGCGACATTGAATGTTAATGTTAATCCTACTCCAGATATCTTCTTTATCTTATCAGCCCCATCAATTTGCTCAGGAGATGCTGTAGGTATAGATTTAGAAAGTACTTTCCCAAATACTATATTTTCATGGGATGTATCACAAACATTAGTTTCTGGAGGAGGGAACGGAAATGGGAATACAATAAATCAAGTTATTAATACTACAAGTGGTCTTCCAGGTTCGGTTTCATATATTGTGACCCCTGTATTGAATAGTCCTCCAACAACATGTATTGGAACACCAGTAACTATAACGGTTCTTGTTAATCCTATTCCTACGATTGATATTGTTCCCTCTACTCAAACAATTTATGTTGGACAGAATGCAACCATAACCGCTACGGGAGATGCTTCAGGAGGGACTTACTTATGGGATACTGGTGATTTGACCTCAAGTATTACCGTAAGTCCTCCAGTAACGACTACATATGACGTAATATACACATTAAATGGATGTTCAATTGATACAAATGCGCTTGTTATTATTGAGGATCAGCCTACATTAGACGTGAATTCAGAGGTGATTTGTAGTGGTGATAGTGTTTTGTTGACAGCTACACCTTCGGTGTTGGGAGGAACATATTCATGGAGTACAAATCCAGTTGAAACTACTCAATCGATATGGGTGTCCCCAACGTCAAACGAGGTTTACACTGTCACGTATACGGTTAACGGATTTACAACTAATCCATCTATATCAACCGTTACAGTTAACCCAACACCACTGGTTGAAGTTAATGATGAAACTATTTGTGAAGGTCAAACTGCTAATCTAACTGCGATTCCAACAATAGGGGGAGGGGATTATCTGTGGAGTCCTGACGGACAGATCACTCAGGGTGTAGCTGTAAGTCCAATATCTTCAACAACATACGATGTTTTATACACATTAAATGGCTGTGATGCAACTGCTTCAGGTCAGGTTACAGTTAATCCTGTGCCTAATATAACAATAGGAGATGAGACTATCTGTGATGGAGAGTCGGTAACATTGACTGCAATACCAGATATTATTGGAGGAACTTATTTGTGGTCTAATAATATTCAAAATTCAAGCATAACAGTATCTCCATCGGTTTCTTCGACATATTCTATATTGTATACAATAAATGGTTGTGCCAATACTACATCTGCTAATGTCACTGTTAATGATATTCCATCATTAACAGTATTGAATGATACGATTTGTGAGGGAGAAACAGGAACTATTAATACAATTCCTAGTCAGCCTGGCGGTACGTATTTATGGGAAGATAATTCGGTAACGAGTTCTTTAACAGATTCACCAATAGTCACAACTGATTATGAGGTTGTTTATACACTCAATTCTTGTCCAAGTATTCCCCAATATGGCACGATAGTAGTTAACCCGATACCTGTGGTTTCAGTTGCTGATACAGTAATCTGTGAGGGAGGTACAGCTTTATTGTCTGCAAATGTTTCAATTAATGGAGGTGTATATTTATGGGGTAATGGTGAAAGTACAACAGTCATTACTGATTCACCATTGGTCACAACTAACTATGATGTGAGTTATGATTTAGATGGTTGTATTGCAATTTCCAATGCTGTTGTCATTGTTCAGTCACCATCACCATTGGATATTTTAATTAGTGATACTGCAGGATGCGCTCCACTTACCGTATCATTTACAAATCCATTTGCAACATCAGGATCTGATTGTATTTGGAACATCAATAATGGAGATCAGATAACTGGTTGTAATTCAAGTTATACTTTTGAAAATGGTGGTTGTTATGACGTTAATTTAACAGTGGATGATGGGGTTTGTATTTCAAGTATTTCTGAAACTGATATTATTTGTTTAGATGATGCACCGAATGCTTCATTTATTATTGTTCCTCCTTTATTGACGGAGGTAAGTCAATGGGTACAAATGAATAATAACTCAAGTGGAGCAGTTGATTATTTATGGGATTTTGGAGATGGGGATACTTCAACACTAATTAATCCTCAACATATGTATACAGATATAGAGAGTGGGTTTGTAATCAATTTAATTGCATCTTCTATACAAGGGTGTTCCGATACGGCTCAACTGACTTTGGATTATCAAGAGGAACCGATTATTTATATTCCTAATTCCTTTACGCCAGATGGTGACGAACATAACCATGTCTTCCTTCCTGTATTTACTTCAGGTTATGATCCATTTAATTATGAAATGATGATTTTTGACCGTTGGGGAGAAGTCATATTTCAATCAAATGATGCTGGTATAGGTTGGGATGGCTCATACGGAAGTGGAGCTAAAGGAGTACAAGATGGAGTTTATACATATAAAATTGTGTACAAAGTAAAGAAAACAGATGAGAGAAGGCTAATAATAGGCCATGTAACTTTGATTCGTTAGAATATCAATTTAAACTGTAATAACCCTTCATTAAAGGAGCACTTTAATTTAGCTCGATGTTCAATCAATATACTTTGAATAATGTTTAGTTTTAGTTTTTCAGCCCCTTCAATATCATCATAAAATCGATAACTCAGAATATTTGAATTGAACATACTGGTATTAACTTGATCTGGATTACATTCAATGACTATTATTTTATGTTTTTCATTAACTATTGTTTGTATATGAAAATTTGTCTCAATATTGAAAATACAATTATCTATAATGAGATGAATAATATTTGACCATAACTGAATGGCTCTAAATTCATTTCCAAATATATAATGTATAGGATCAACTTCTATATTGAAAGTTGCTTCAGGCTGACTTAATGATAAGTGAGTTTGTAAACCTTCAAAGTTTTTTATTAATAATATTTTTTGTTTTTCGGGGTTCTCATCATATTTTGCTAAACTTTTCAATTCATCTACTACATTTGTAGCCCGAATTACTGATTTACCTATAACATTGCTGAAATTATTAATCGTGTAAATATCTTTTAAAATATTAAAGGTTTGGAGAATGTTTTTAAACTTTAATACAGCGTCAATTTCATTCTTCTTAAGAATATTCAATTCAAGAATCGATTTAATTAGATTTTCGTCCTTTATATGACTTTTTAGTTGATGTAATTCATCGTCTTCTAAAATCAATTCGTGTCCATTTGAATTAATACTCTCATAAATAACTGTTGTTTTGATGATTATGAAATCTAATTCCTCTTTTGTAATTACCTCAATAAACCCACTATTTATGATTTTATTAAAAAGAAATAGAATGGCCTCATTACCACCTTTAATCGTTGCCAACGGGGTATTTAGTTCATGAGTAATTATTGTGGACATTTCACCAATAATTGCTTTTTTCTCTTGCTCCAGTATTTTATGATTTAATTGAGTGTTTTCTTTTGATTTTAGCCTTATTTTTTTTTCAAGATTCTCATTTAGAAGAATGATTTTTTCTTGAAGTTTCTGTTTTTCTTCTTGTTCTCGAAGTTTTCCTATTCTAGATTGTACTAAACTTGCGAGCATTTTAAAAATGGACACATGTCTGTCATTAAAAAAATGCTTTTCACTGTGTTCGGAATCAATAACTCCAATAACTTCATTTTCGTAAAAAATAGGCACGGCCAGTTCAGAATATCTGATGTCGTCATCAACGATATACCTCATGTCTTTTGACGTATCATTAATCAATTCATATTTTCCGTATTTTGCAACGGAACCAACAATTCCAGCTCCAATCCTTATTGAAATAGGGTTTTCTATTTTTTCATCTGAGGTGCTTTTTGGTCCAAATGCAGCTTTTTGAGTTAATACTTCTTTATTTTTATCTAAAAGATAAACTACACAATCTTCAAGATTTAGTTTAGAGATACAACTTTTCACGAGTTTCCATAGCACTTCATCCAATGAATTTGTATCAGTGAGTTCTTGGGTGAAGTAACTGATGTGTTTTTCAGTTTCTAAGGCTTGTTTTAATTCCTTTGTTTTTAGGTCAATAGTCAGTTTAAGTTCTGTCGTTCTATTTTGTAAACTTGCAATTTCCTTTTTGAATAGTATATTTTTTATTTCTTTTTTTTGTTTGTCATTTTGAATGGTTTTATCAATTTCAAAATATTTTTTCAGACATTCTAGTGACTGAACATAATCACCCAATTCCTCATAGGCATATGAAGCTGATTTGTATAATTCTCGTAAACTCTTTTCCTCATAATTAAATGGTTCTTTAATGAGATCGATTGCATATTCTAACTGTTTGATACTATTTTTCCAATCTTTTAATTTATTATAGACAAGACTCTTGATTGTGAGGTTATACAAAAGAAGGTCGTTAAGTGCTAACTTCTTAGTATATGTTATACTTTCTTCAATAGTTTCTAACGCAAGATCATATTTTTCAAGGAAGAAATAGGTTTCAGATAAATTGCTCTTTACCACTGCCAACATTCTTGTGTTATTCAAACTTAGGTTTAAGCTTTCATTAAAAAGTTCTAATGCCTCCTTATACTTTCCCAATTTAAGATAAGTATCACCCGTATTATTTAATGACCTCATATAACCATCTGTATCTTTTATGGTTTTTCTGATTTCGAGACTTTTTAAATTGACATCTAATCGATTCTCATGATCATCGAAAGAATAGTAGATAAAGCCAAGAGTATTATATGCTGAGGCTTGATTTTTAAAATCTTCAAACTCTTTGAGAACAGGGAGAGCCAGATTTACATATTCAAAAGATTGGGCATGATAACCAATAAATTGCCCGGAATATGCCAATAATAGGTATGACTTAGCAACTTGCAGTTGGTCATCATTTTTTAATGAGTTGGAAAGTAATTCAACTCCAATCTCATAGGAAGCCTCAGGATCAGAAATTGCTTTTGCCATTCCTTTTTCAAATGCTAAATCTATTGCTTTATTTTTCTTCACTATTAAAGTTAAAAGTATTAAAATTTACTTTACTCTTTTAATTGAATGAAGTATGTGAGTGAATTTTTTAGCTTCTTGTTTAAAAATACCAGTTACCTTTAAAGAATCTATTCGTACATGCCCAGAGGCATGAATTATTTTAGAATCATCACCAATGATTCCTACATGGATGATTTTATTCTTGTCATTTTGAAAAAAAGCCAAGTCACCACTTTTTTTATTTGAAAATTCCACTTGCTCACCAAAACCTTGCTGTTGTGAAGCATCCCTTGGCAATTCTATACCTATGAGTCGATAGACAATTTGTGTAAAGCCTGAACAATCTATTCCGAATATTGATTTTCCTCCCCACAAATAAGGCGTATTTAGGTAATCATTTGCAATACTCCACGCATTCATTTTTTTATCTACAGAAACTCTATTGATTATTTCATAATTGTATGTTCCTATTTGAAATTTGTTCATTTTACCTACATGACTTCCTCTTGATATGATCTGATTGCCATTATTGGTTCTTATGGTTGTGTAAGGATTGATTAAATAGGTATACTGGTCCATCCAATTGTCAAATTCCTCTCTGGAAAGTGCAAGCAATTGTTTTGGATCGATATATCCCATGTATCCATCAATAGAACTTGCTATTTGAGCCCAGTTTTCATTATGCTTAATTACTTTAACGGGTTCTCCAAATAACAATTGAGTCACAATTTCGGATTCGTCTTTTGCTTCAGCTCTTAACGGGGAAATACTCAAAAAACAAAAAGCAAAACAATCTTTCTTTAGAATCATCCTTATCTATTCTTAAGTTTTTTCAAAGTTAAAAATTGAATCACATATATTGATTAATTTCGCATTAAGGTATGAACAAACTAATATTAGTAACAAACGACGATAGCATTCATGCTAAAGGAATTAAAGAGCTTATTTCTGTGGCAAAAACATTTGGGGATGTCATTGTTGTTGCTCCCGAAAAACCTCAATCCGGAATGGGGCATGCAATTACGATAAGTAATCCTTTAAGAATCCAAAAGTATGAGGGGTTTGATGATGTCGTGGCTTATGCATGTAGTGGGACTCCGGTAGATTGCGTTAAAATAGCCATTTTTGAAATTCTAAAAAGAAAGCCTGATTTATTGCTGTCTGGAATTAACCATGGTGAAAATTCTTCAACAAATGTTTTGTATTCTGGAACGATGTCAGCGGCTATTGAAGGAGCAATGGAGTCTATACCGTCAATAGGATTTTCCTTGGCAGATTTTGATTCAGATGCGGATTTTGAAGCAACCAAAAGTATATCTAGTCAAATAATCAAAGATGTGATTTTAAATGGATTACCAAAAAAAACTTGTTTGAATGTAAATGTGCCTAAATTGTCTTTAAAAGAAATTAAGGGCATTAAAGTATGTACTCAGGCACATGCCTATTGGGATGATAAGTTTGATTCAAGGCTTGATCAATTTGGAAGACCTTACTATTGGCTTACAGGTAATTTCTCAGATGTAGATAAAAGAGATGACACTGATCTACATGCATTAAAAAACGGTTTTGCAAGTGTCGTTCCAACACATTTTGATTTAACCAATTATAAAGTATTAGAAAACCTTAAATATTTAGAAAAATGAGATCTAATTTAAATCTTCAATTTTTTATTGGCTTGTTAATTGGGATAATAAGTCCATTGGTTTTTTTACCAATTATGCTTTATTTTATTAGTATTTATGAAGGTTATTCGTTTTCAACTTTGTGGAATCAGTTTCTGTCGAATAATATGAATAGCAGTAAATATTTATCTCTGGCTTTGATTAGTAATTTATTTTGGTTTTACCTGTTTCTAAACAAGGAGAAATACTATCATACACGAGGAATAATAATGGGTATGTTGTTCCATGCACCTTACATGATATATATCTATTACTTTCAATAATGAAAAAAATATTTTTCATAGCAGGTGAGCCTTCAGGTGATTTACATGCTTCCAATTTGGTAAAAGCAATGAAACTTATCAATCCTTTACTTGATATACAAGGTTGGGGTGGAGATTTAATGTCAAGCCAAGGGGTTGTACTTAAGAATCATTTAAAAAACCTGTCCTTTATGGGTTTTTTTGAGGTGTTAATGAACCTTAGAAAGATTCTGAATAATTTCAAGTTATGTAAAAATCAATTGCTAGAATTTCAACCAGATGTTATCGTCATGGTTGATTATCCTGGCTTTAACTTAAGAATGGCTAAATGGGCAAAAAAGAGGGGTTTTAAAGTGGTTTATTATATTTCTCCACAAATTTGGGCTTGGAAAGAGTCACGGATCAAAACTATTAAATCGAATATCGATCATATGTATTGTATACTTCCTTTTGAAAAAGAGTTTTATGCAAAACACAATTATAAAGTACATTATTTAGGACATCCTTTGATGGATGAAATCGCCCATTTTGAAGCAAATTATAATAATTCCATTTTTAAGAAAAACAAACCAATTATCTCTATTTTGCCAGGGAGTAGGGAGCAAGAAATTGATAGGAAGTTAGGATTGATGTTGAAAGCCGTTTCCAAATACACGGATTTTGATATTTATGTTGCTTGCGCTCCTAATTTGGATATGAAATTTTTTTCTGAGTATAAGGATCAATACCGAGATGTATATTTTGTCTCAGGTGAGACATACAAATTATTGCTCGAAAGCGATTTTGCCATTGTTACCTCTGGAACAGCGACTTTAGAGACATCCTTGTTCAGAGTTCCTCAGGTCGTTTGCTACAAAAGCTCCAATATTTCATATTTTATTGCAAGAATGATAGTTGACATCAAGTTTATTTCTTTAGTTAACTTGATTTTGAATAGAGAGGTTGTTAAAGAATTGATTCAAAATGATGTGAATGTTACTAATATTCAAAATGAATTGGACTTACTAATAAATGATTCTGATTATCGTAATAAAATGCTTAAAGGATACGATGAATTAATAAAGACAATGGGGCAGGAGGGATGTAGTAAAAAAATTGCACAGGATTTGCTAAAACATTACTAAATTGTGTATGAATAGGCTGGTTTTCATTTTTTTAATTTTGATGCCTTTTTTTGTGGGTGCACAAAAGATAAGAGTAGGTGTTTTTTATGGCAAAGAGATTAAAAGCTTAACAATTCGATCCATAAATGGAAATTGTCAAGTCCATACTGCAAAAGGGTTTTTAACTGACTTGAATGAGGGGAGTATAATCACATTGAACATAAATTCTGCAAAAAAAATTCATATAAGTCTAGATGGTAAGTTTTTGGGGGTCTCGGATTCTCTCTTTTTACACCAACTAGAATTTGCAGATTATTTGAGCTTTTTGTCACCTGACAGCCGATTTAAAAAAAGAAAGTATCAAGGTGACTTTAATATTTCTCAAAGCAAAGGGGCCTTGGTAATTATTAATGAAATCTTAATTGATGATTATCTAGAAGGTGTTTTGGCATCTGAGGCAGGTACACGTTTGGAGACTGAATATTATAAAGTTCAAGCAATAATTAGTAGAACTTACGCATTAAATAATTCAAATAAGCATATTAATGAGGGCTTTAATTTATGTGATGGTGTTCATTGTCAAGCTTATTTAGGACGATACGAAGGTGAATCAAATGCCATTCTAAATGGTATAGATTCAACAAAAGGAAAAATATTACTCGACTCAAATAACAATCGATTCCCTGTTTTTTTCTCAGCAAACTGTGGTGGTCAGTCCTCAGAGACAGACCAGATATGGTCCGCAAACATTGCAGCATATCTTTCAAGAGTGGACACGTTTTGTATTCATACAAGGCAAGCCAATTGGGAGAAATATATCCCTAAAAAAGATGTGGTTTCATTTCTAAAAGAAAAGTATTTTGTAGATGTCAATAGTCCAATGATTGCTCATGAAATCATCAACTTCAAGCAAGATAATCGGAAAACTTTTTTTATTCACCCTTATTACGGAATTCCGCTAAGGGATATCAGAAAGCATTTTGGTCTAAAATCAACATATTTTGATACGGAACAGGTTGGAGATAAAATCCTTTTTAAGGGAAAAGGGTTTGGTCATGGCGTTGGTTTATGTCAAGAAGGAGCAATGAATATGATAAAAAAAAATTTTTCTTATGAGCAGGTATTGAAATACTATTTTTCTGGGACTAAAATCTCCGATTATAGAATAGATACTATTTATAAGTAATTACGAAAATTTCCTCCTCATCTTTTTTAAAAAACTTTTTCTCCCTCGCATAGGCCTCCAAATAATCAAGATTTTTTATTTTTTTAAGGACGTTTTTAGTTTCTGATAATTGTTTCTTCATTTTGTTATTTCGAGTTTGAAGTTCTTTTAATTTATTTTTTTGATTAGAGATAAAAAAGACATCGTGACTATCAATAAAAAAAATGTAAGTCACAAATATTAGAGATGTGATAATAAATTTGTTTTTTAAAAAGGGAGTAATTCTGTTCACGTTCAAATGTACCCAACATTGAACTTGAATTCAGATCAACAATAAAATATTATTAAATAATCATTGTTGATTATTCCTCAATACAATTGTTGTATTTGGTTTTGAGGAACGCATTAAAGGTTCTGTCGAATTCAAAGGGTTTCTTTAAACTATTTAGAATTTGGCAAGCTTGAATATTCGATGAAGAAATTTCAGTCAATTTAACAGCGCTTAGCATTGCACCATATTTTAAAACGGACAGGTCCGTTTCAGTCATGTTTTCGTAATCTTCATCACTAAGATTATTAAGTTTAGGGATTGCTTCTTTCCATATCGCATTTGCAGTTTTAGAATCGCGTGCATCATAACGAAGAGCAGCCTCCATAAAACTTATGGCAGTAGGGAATTTTGTTATTGTGCGATAAACTTCACAACCTTCTATAGAAAGACCATTTCTTTCTTGTTTAATTTCTTTATCCATTCCGGAATACGGGACGTAATATCCATCTTCATCGTCTAGGTTACCTATGATTTCATTTTCGAACCATTCGTTTTGAAACGCATTTAGCCAAATTTTATGAATACTTACGTTAAATATTCCATTTATATCAAGCTCAACAGCGGCCGATATACATTCAATTGCGTTTTCTAATGCAGCTTGTTTATCACCCAAACCAAGTTTTTCATGTGATTCCTCAAGATAAACACCATAAAAACCTTTCGCTGAAAAGATATTTGGAGTAGGATCCTCAGCATACTCAGGTTTTACTAAGTATACATTTGCTTTTTTCACCAGTTTCGAATAGTCTTTATCTGCATAAATTTGGGTTAGCTCATCTAAGTTTTTGGTTACTGTGAGGATGTTTTCTCTTTCAATACTTATTTCATCTTCTTCATCCTCTTCTTCACCAGATACGGGATATTTATATATTGAAGTAAGGGTAAACGAATATATTCCAACTTTTTTAAACTCTATTTCTACTTCTTCACTTTCTAGATTGCCTTTAATCATTTTCCAGTCTTTTCCGGCGACACCAGAAAACTCCCATAAGGTCCCTATACGTTTTGCTCCATCAGGTTTAAATTTAGATTTGAAAGTAACTGAGTTTGGAGTTCCTGATTCGTTATCTAAAAATATTAACTTTTCAGATTGGGTGTACGAAAGTTCCGGATTTGGTTTTTGACCATTAACTTTTGAAGAAAATAACAATTGTAAAAATACCAATAGAGAAAGGGCGATAAATTTCATTTTTTTAATTTAGAATCAATGCAGTCAAATATTGTGCCGAATTTACAAGTTTATTTGTGACTTTGTATTAATAGCTTTAAAATTTCTTGTGCCGCCAATGAAATTTTTGTTCCAGGTCCATAAATACCAAATACTCCAACATTATACAAATATTGATAATCCTTTTGTGGTATTACTCCCCCAACTACAACCATAATATCTGATCGATTCATTTGCTTAAGCTCTTTGATTACTTCCGGCACAAGTGTTTTATGGCCTGCAGCTAAAGAAGAGATGCCTAAAACATGAACATCATTTTCAATAGCTTGTTTAGCCGCTTCATTTGGTGTTTGGAACAAAGGTCCAATGTCAACATCAAAACCGATGTCAGCAAATGAACTTGAGATTATTTTGGCTCCTCGATCGTGTCCATCTTGCCCCATCTTTGCAATCATTATACGTGGTCGGCGACCTTCTAAAGCCGAAAAGTCTTCTATCAGTTTTTTTGATTCAATAAAGT
>CALKHF010000113.1 GCA_938092255.1 uncultured Flavobacteriales bacterium
GCAGTTGATTTAATCTTTCAATTTGTTTTACTAGGGTTTGTTCGAAACTTTTTTTTCCAACCATTTCGGGTATGAGTCGGTAAATTTCTAGTCTATTTGGATTTTTATTGATCTTATTTGAGATCAAATTGAGGGTAAGTAATTCTTCATCTAAGGCAACGATCATTTTACTCAATTCTCCTATATTATCACTTAATTCAATACCAATTGATTCAGGGTTTAATATTTTAGTTTCCCTTCTGTAGTCATTTAAACTGTCCTTAGATTGTTTTAGTATATTTGATAAGGAATCGATTTGAGTGTTTATAAAGTCTATAGTCTTATTTACTTTATTTTGTTTTGAATCTCGTTCCCATTGCAAATACTCATTTATTAATTCATTTACGACATCAAAGCATAAATGGGAGTTGTAATACTCATATGAAATTTCGATAGTCTTTGCTTTTTCATCAATAATTGATACGTTCAAGTAGGTTCGTAATTCTTTGGCAAGTGTTTTTTTGTCATTTACTTTAAAAAATACCTGTGATGCAGTGAGGAATTCCGGTACATGTTTTTTGTTTATTTCGCGAAAATAAAGATCAAAATACCGGTTGTCAAGGTGTTCATTAAGTTTAGTAGTGCCTATGGTGCGATCATTTAGTGATAATTGAATTTTATCATTCACTAATTTTAAATCAATACGCTTGTTAACGATGCTTGAGTCTTTTAAATCATAAATGATAACTTCAAAGGGAGCCGATCGATATAAATCTTTTGTTAAAATTTCCCCTTCGGCGTATATGCTCGTTTCTAAATTAAGACGGGAGACCACTTTTTTAAACAAAACATCCGATTTAAGAAGTTCAACCTCCTTTGAAAGGATTTGGTCATCCTTCATTGCACCGCCTGTGCCTAAAAGATCTCCGACTCTGTCTTCTTCAATGATTTGAAGTTTGGCACTGCTTCGATACAGCGGTTTTGTGTATCTCAAGTAAAAGAAAGCAGCTGTTGAGAAAAGTGCTACGTATATAATAGGTAACAACCAATGCCTCCGAACAATTTCCCGAAGTATTTGTGGGTTTAAATCGGTATTGAGCTCTATTTTATTTTCTTTATCAGCCAAATTTATGGAGTTATAATTGAATAGGTTAATAAGGCAGTTGTCAATAAACTCAACCAGGGTGTTACCTCTGTCAGAAATGCTGAAGCAAATCTTGGTTTGAAATCAACATATATATAATCATTGCTTTGAACAATCATTTGCGCATGATTCAAACCATCAATAGTAGAAAGATCGATTTTATAAATTTCTCGCTTACCTGTTTTCGTTTTTCGCATCAATTTAATCGAGTTGGCCCTTCCTTCATCACGAATACCCCCTGCAAGAGCAATAGCCTCCAATAAGCTGGTGTTGGCATTGGTAATTCCTACCACTTGAGCGTCACCTTTCCCTGGGAAAATGATAACACGTTGATTAGTCACCCTAATTTGAACAAACGGGTTAATATAATTTTTAGATAGTTTTAAACGAATTTCTTCTTCTAATTCCACAATTGTCTTTCCTGCAACAGAAACTATACCCAACACGGGTAAATTTGATGTTCCATCTTGTCTTACCAGGTAGGTGATTTGTCTTTGTGTATTTTGGAATACGTTTGAATTGTTTTGAGTATTTCCATTCGTTTCGTTTTGAACACCTGATTGACTCAAAATGATTTTCTCTCCATTATTCGTCCCAAACATAAAACTGAAACGATCACCAGCGGCAAGTTTAAAGTTCTCCTCAGGAACCAATGGAATTGAATCGTACTTAAAATCATCCCCCTTTGGTATTTTAAATAAAATGTTACTGTTGATGTTTCTGCATGAGCTCATCACTAGGGAAGCAAAAATACTTAGAATGAAAAATAGATTTCGTGTTTTAATTGAAGTTAATCTTTTATAAGACTCTGGTAAAATGTTTCCATGTCTTTCGCAAGTCTTTGGTAGCTGTATTTTTGATGTACGTTCTGCCATCCTTTCTTTTTCATTTTTAGGCGAAGTTCGTCATTTTCTACTAATAATTTTAGTTTAGATACAAATTCGCGTTTATTATTACGATGAATAATGAATCCGGTTTCATTTTCTTCAACAATATCTGCAACACCTCCGACTTCTGTACTAATTACTGGGATGTTTGAAGCCTGTGCCTCAATTAAACTTACGGGTGTTCCCTCGTTCTTTGACGTAAGGCACATTATATCCATTCCCGCATTGAATTCTGCGATATCGTAAATCCAGGATGTTAACGAAATTTGGATGCCTCTTTTTTGCATGGGAATCAATCTTTCTTCAATTTCACTTTTCATGTCTCCGTCACCTACAATAAAGATTTTTACTTTCTTATCACTTTGTATATCCAGCTCTTCAATGACATCAAGGAAAAAAGAGTGATCTTTTATTGCTGTTAGCCGGCCTACAATGGCAATGGCAATAGTGTTTTTATCAATGTCGTATTTGGTTCTCGTGTGAGTTCTATTGCTTTCATAATTTTCTTGAAAGATATCTAAGTCAAATCCAAGTGGAATAACCGTTGTTTTTCCTTTAGGAGCAATTTTGTGGATTTCACAAAGCTCTTTTTTTTGTATTTCCGATATGGCAATAATACCTGTTGATTTGCGGGCCAAGTAACGCTCTATATTTTTAAACAGGGCTGTTTTGATTTTACCAAAATAGGAGTGAAAAATATGACCATGAAAGGTGTGTACAATGATAGGGACATTGCAGCTAATTGCCGCCCTTCTGCCCAGGGCACCTGCTTTAGATGCATGGGTATGAACGATGTCTGGCTTGTACTCTCTTATTATTGTTTTTATTTTTTTGAGGGCTATACGATCTGATTTCAGATTGGGTTCCCTTTTCATTTCTGGGAGTAAAATAGGTTCTACACCGTATTTTTTTAAGATATGTAATGAGTTTGCCTCGTTTTCTTCCGGTAATCCTCCAATCAGCAGTGTTTCAAAATCATCAGAGAGAAATTTTGTAAGGAAAGTTGCGTTGTAAGTTGGTCCACCGATGTTAAAACGATTAATTATTCTTAATACTTTTATTTTTTTTGGACTACTCATGAATAATTGTGAAACTTAAAGAAGATTTAAAGTTAAATTGTTGAAAAATCACTCCTCTTAAATGTGTGAGTTTGAACAATAACTATTTTATTTATAAAAAACTTCAATGCGAAAATATAGATTATTTTTCTTTATCATTCTTGCATCGCTCTGTAATTCATTAATTGGTCAAATAAATCTTCAGGATTATGTTGATTATTTTACTTCGGATCAGGTGAATAAAAATGCTTCAATTACTATACAGGTTATTGATTTGGATTCTGACAGTGTATTGGCTCAAGCAAATGAACACACTTCACTTATGTGTGCTTCTACTGCTAAACTTTTTAGTACTTCATCCGCAATAAAGCTTCTTGGGAATAATTATCGAGCACAAACGAGGTTTTATACATACGGAATTGTTGATTCTATTGGTGTGTTACATGGTGATTTATGGATAAGAGGAGGGGGAGATGTTGGTTTAGGAAGCAAGTATTTCAATGAGGAGGGAACCGAATTTAATTTTATGTCCGATTGGCTAGACAGTTTAAAATCTCATGGTATTAAAAGAATAAACGGTCGTTTGATTACGGATGCTTCTGAATTTGGTTATGCGGGTGTTCCCGATGGTTGGGACTGGTCCGATATGGGAAATTATTACGGTGTTGGGGCATCGGGAATTAATTTCTTTGACAATACCTTGAAATATTATTTCCATACTGGGAATCCAGGAGAAAAAGTTAAACTTTTGGCTACTGTTCCAGAAATACCAGATTTGTTTTTTCAACACGATATAAAAGCGGAAAACACAAGAAGAGACCTTTCATACATTTATGGCTCTCCTTTTTCTAATGTTAGATTTGGCAGAGGAAGTTTGCCTGCTTATAAAGATAGTTTCTGTGTAAAAGGGAGTATGCCTGACCCTGAACTTCAGCTTGCCATTGATTTTAAATCGTATTTACTGGCGAATTCATTTGATGTCAATGGCGAATCTACAGCCAATCGTTTTCTCTCAACAACACACCCTTCTTTTGATTCATTGAGTTTTATTTTCAGCTATACTGGCGAAAAATTAATCGATATTGTTAATAAAACGAATTTGTATAGTGTTAATTTATTTGCAGAAGGATTGTTAAACTTGACAGGTTATAAATATTCGGGTTTTGGGTCTACAAAATCAGGAATTAATGCAGTTTACAAACTCATTAGAAAAGACGTAGATTTATCGGGGTTAAGTCTAAAAGATGGCAGCGGTTTGTCACGTAAGAATGCAGTTTCGGCTTCGCATTTTTGCCAATTATTGAAGGGTATTTATAAAAGTGATATTTACCATGATTTTAAAGCGTCTCTGTCCGTAGCAGGAAATAAAGGGACTTTAAAATATGTTTGTAGGAATCAAAAAGGGGCAAATAGGATTTATGCGAAAAGTGGAACACTAAGCAACGTCAAGGCATATTCCGGTTATGTTAAAACGATGTCCGGTAAAAACCTTGCATTTGCTGTGATTGCAAATAATTTTAATTGTTCAAAATCTCAGATTGTTAAAAAAATGGAACGTTTGTTTAATGCTATGGCTAGCTATTGAGTTCTTGTTCAATAACCATTTTCCAAAAATCTTTTAGGTTGATGCCTGCAATGTTCAACATTTGAGGAACAATGCTTGCCTCAGAAAATCCCGGTATTGTATTGACTTCAATGACGTAGGGTACTTCTCCGACCAAAATGAAATCTATTCGTGAAATAGATTTTAAACCCAATATATCATATATTTCAAATGTCAAAGCTTCGATTGTATTGGCAATCATTTCATCTATTTGTGCAGGAGTTTCCTCTTTTGATTTGCCATGGTATTTTGCATCATAGTCAAAAAAATCATTTTCAGAGATGATTTCGGTTATTGGCAATGCTTGAAGCTTTCCCCTTTCTCTAAAAACTGCACAAGTTAATTCTCGACCCTCTAAAAATGATTCCAGAATAATTTGTTCTCCTTCAGAAAATGCAAATTCAATGGCTTTGTCCAATTCATCTTTTTTGTAAACTTTCGATATGCCATAACTAGAACCGGAACCTGTTGGTTTAACAAACAATGGCAATCCAAGTTCATTGGAAATATGATCTGCGTTGTAAGCTTGATGTTTACGTAATAACATCGATTTGGCAACATTGATGTTTTGTGATTTAAGAAATTGGTTGCAAGTGTATTTGTCAAATGATAGTGAAGAAGATTCGTAGCTACTATTGACATATGGTATGCCTTTTAAATCGAGAAAGGCCTGAATTTTACCATTTTCTCCAGGATCTCCATGAATGCATATAATTCCCGCATCAATGGTTTTTTTTCCACTAGGTAGATTTATTTCACATGAGTTCATATCGAATGATATTTGAGCGGCAGACTGTTCGACATACCAGCCTTTTTTAGAAACAACTACTTTAAATATTTCATATTCTTCAGGGAAGTGATCCAATATCAATTGAGCACTTTTCATTGAGATTTCATATTCAGAAGAATACCCTCCACAAAATAAGCCAATGGTCATCATTCTTTTTTTTTATATAAAATTAAAATATGATCAATAATGTTTTTTAAACATGCATAAAAGTTATTAGCATTTATATTGTTAATTCTTTAAATGGAGATTTGTTATTTTTGCCAATCAATAATAAAAGTTTTAAATGAGATTTCTCTATTTTATTATGTATTACATTTTAAACTACACCTTAAGGCTGTACTTTAGAAACATTAAAGTTTATAATAAACCAAGCAAGTATGGCAAAACTATTTTTGTGAGTAATCACGCTGCTTCTTTTATGGACCCCCTTGTAATCGCAGCATTTAATCGTTCAGTAGTTTATTTTTTAACAAGATCTGATGTATTTACGTCATTTACTAAACCCATATTTTGGACTGCGCATATGTTGCCCATATATAGGCAAAGAGATGGAGTGAATACAAAGGAGAAAAACAACGAGGTCTTTAGGAAATGTACTGAAACACTATTGCGAAATCGAAATTTATTGATTTTTGGAGAAGGTGTCACAGATGATAAATTTGTAAGAAGATTAAAACCTCTTAAAAAAGGTGCATTACGCATTGGATTCACAACATTGGAAGCATGCAATTGGAAAGAAGAGATTTATATTGCAGCTATTGGATGTAATTACAGCAATCCTTCAAGATTTGGGAGTGATGTATTAATAAAAAATTCCGAGCCAATACTCCTAAACGATTACAAAGAAGAGTATTTAGAAAATCCATCTAAAGTAATTTCAAGGCTTACGTTGGAAATTCAAAAAGTTTTGCAAAATGAACTGACTCATATTGAAAACATTGAAAACACAGTGTATCATGAAAGGATAATGAAAGTGCAACGTAAAGGTATGTTTGATTCTTTTTCAAATCGCACAAATTTAATGGATCGCTGGGACTATTCTTCAAACTTAGCGCGTAGAATAAATGATGGCTCAGTTCAACTTACAGATGATATTAAGTTTAAAATTGATTCCTATTTCAAGAAGTTAAAAGGTAAGGGCATTACCGACGATTTAATTTATGATGCCACCACTAATCCATTCAGCACGAGTCAATATCTAATTCAATTATTGTATTTGCCAATTGCATTTTTAGGATTTATTCATTGCTCGCTATTTTATTTCTCTATCAAACAATTTGTTGAAAAAAAATTCCGAAGAGATGTTTTTTGGGGATCGACAAAATTGATAATGATGATATTTATTGCTGGTCCAATTAATCTATTGGTGCTGGTATTTTTGCCAACAATAATGGGTTGGCCATTATCTGTTTTATACTTTTTGGCGATTCCATTTTTTGGTTTTATTTTTCATAGATTTCTTGACTTTTGGATACGGGTGTATAAAATTGAAAAGTTAAAAAATAAAAGGATTACAAAAATTATAGAAGAAAGGGAGCATCTAAAACAGAACTTAGATAACTTTGTTGAGTTAAAAAAATAGTCAATGGAAGATCAACAAGAAATCCGAAGGAAAATAAGGAAGCCCAAATGGCTTAGGGTAAAATTGCCTACAGGAGAAAATTACCGTGAGGTACGTAAGCTTGTTGATGAACATAAATTGCATACAATATGCGAAAGTGGCAGCTGTCCAAACATGGGAGAATGTTGGGGTGAAGGAACAGCAACCTTTATGATTTTAGGAAATATTTGTACGCGCTCTTGCGGGTTTTGTGCTGTTAAAACGGGAAGACCAAACGCCGTAGACTTAAAAGAGCCAGAGCGTGTTGCAGATAGCGTGAAACTAATGAAGGTTAAACACGCTGTGTTGACCTCTGTTGATAGAGATGATTTAGCTGATGGTGGCGCTCAAATATGGGTAGAAACTGTTGAAAATATAAGAAAGGTATCTCCAACAACAACACTTGAAACATTGATTCCTGATTTTGCAGGAAAATGGGATAATCTTCAACGTATTATCGATGTTGCGCCTGAAATTGTTTCTCACAATCTTGAAACTGTCAGAAGACTTACCAAAGCTGTGAGGATTCAAGCAAAATATGACAGAAGTCTTGAGCTTCTTTTTAGATTGAAGAAAGGAGGAATGAAAACGAAATCGGGTGTGATGTTAGGTTTAGGAGAGATGGAGGAAGAAGTGCTGGAAACCATGGAAGACCTTCGGAATGTTGATGTTGATGTTCTAACCTTGGGTCAGTACCTCCAGCCAACTCCCAAACACTTGCCAGTGAGTGATTTTATAACACCTGAACGTTTTTTTAAATACAAAGAACTGGGGTTAAAAATGGGCTTTCGATATGTTGAGAGTGGACCTCTCGTAAGGTCTTCCTACAGAGCCGAAAAACACCTCTTTTGAGCTTTATCAACAAAATTGTAAATAAAGAGAATAAATTTTCTTTTTTTTCTTGAACAATCTTTCTTAAATTTATGTTAATTAACTGACATTTATTCATTATTTTGCAGTGATTTTTACACTAAATTTATTTATTCAATTATTATGAAAATACGTTATATTATTGGTTCTGTGATGGTTGCATCGTTAATTGGGCTGCTTTTATTATTTCCAAAAAACGAAACAGTTCAAGGCAGTTACGAAAAAAAGGACTTATCTTCAATTCTTAAACCAAATGCAAATGAAGCCTTAGAGTGGATAAATGCTCGGTATATAGATGAAGAAACCGGAGAACGCATTACAGCAGAAAAATTGGCTGCTATTGAGCAGGATTTGAGAAGGTTGCCACGAACGAAATCCATTTCATTTTATTCGCAAGGTCCGGATAATATTGGGGGAAGAACAAGAGCAATATGTGTAGATCGTACTTGGAATGAAAGGCTTTGGGCGGGAGGAGTTTCCGGAGGTTTGTTTGTATCCTATGATGGTGCTGATACTTGGGGAAGAGTTTCCTCTTTTATAGATCAAGGGGCCAGCCCCAATATTTCTAGCATGACGCAGACGTTAGACGGTACGCTTTTCGTTGCTACGGGATCAGACAATGAAGGTTGGAATGGTAATGGAGTATGGTATTCACAAGATTTAGGTGATACGTGGACTAAAATTCCTGGAACTTCTAATTGCACTGAAATTGTGAGCTCCGATGTTGAAAATAGAGTTTGGTTGGCAACCAATTCGGGATTACGAACTTGGCAATTGGGAGAAACTTCTTTAACAAGTATTTCAGTAACTTCGGGAATTTGTAAAGCGGTTAAGATTTCAAGTGATGCTCAGGTTATAGTCGCATCGTTTCAATCCAATAAAACTTATGTATCTACTAATGGAGGTGATTTATTTGAAGATCGTTCAGGTTCAGCAACGAATAATTTAGTTCCAGCAGGTGCGAATCGTATCGAATATGCAGTTTCAAAAGAGAAAAACAACGATGAGATGTACTCCTTGTATGCAGTAAGAACAAATAGTAATTTGTTGAGTATGCATGTTTCTCATGATAATGGTGAGGTTTGGACTCAATTTGTAGGAGCTTCTGGTCCACCCAATGAATTTGATATTTACAGGAACCAAGGTACATACAACTCTATAGTCAGTGTAAATCCAACAGACCCTGAATCAATATTTATTGGTGGAATTGATGTTTGGAGATGGAATCAAACCGTGAATAATCCTCCTTCAGGTGGTTTTGAAAAGGTGAGTCAATGGTTTGCAAATCCAACAACTCCGATTTATGTTCATGCTGATAATCATGAAATGCAATGGGATGAGAACAATCGCTTGTATGTCGGAAACGACGGTGGTGTCGGTGTAACAGAAGATTTCGGTCAAAATTGGTACCCTGCGAATCGAGGGTACAACGTTACACAATTTTATGGAATTGCTTTTGATAAAAGTGGAGCCGTAATGGGTGGAACGCAAGATAACGGTACTTTATATAATGACCACAGCTTAAATACCTTTCAAGAGTTCATTGAAGTAGGTGGCGGTGATGGGTTTGAATGTGAAATTTCCCATTTTAATTCTAGAGTAATGTTCTCCTCTGTTTATTACACTTCTATAAGCAGGTCTGGAGATGGTGGTGCTAGTTTTACAGGTTTTTCACCTGAACTACCCGGTAATTATGACCCCCCAGGCTCTGAGGGTAGTAGTTTTCATCCATTCCACACTGAGTTTGTTTTGGCTGAGCACTATGATTTAAATTCTGAGGATTCTGTCCAATTTTCACCGACTCAAAATTATTCAGTTGGAGATGAGATAAGGGTTCCAAGTTTATCCTCTGGAGATACTATTAGTTTTATTGCAGATTCAGATTATTACTTTGATGATACTTTATATTATGACCCATCATTAACGTCAAATGGAACGAACTATGTGGTGAATTCTATTACTGGTGAAACGTTGGGTATAGGAACAGATACGTTAACTTTTAACGTGACATGGGATACAGTTAAGGTACAAGATCCTTATCAGTCATGGTTTTTGGTGTTTATCAATGCCAATGGGGGCGAACTTTGGGGAACAAGAAATGCACTGCGATTTTCTGAAGATCCTAATTGGGTTTGTGTAGCGCGAGGAATTGGTAATGGAAATGTTGATGTTGAATTTTCAAGAGACTTAGAAAATTGTTATATCAATGTTGGTAATGGTGGTGTATGGAGAGTTGATGGTTTGGGAAGTGTTTATACAAGCGACACCCTTTTTAATGAGAAAGTGTCTTATGATATAGTTGCTGGAATTCCAACGACACCAACGTATACGACCGCTACTAAAATATCAAACAGTTCACCTTCAGGAATAGCCTTGAATCCTAATAATGCGGACGATTTAATAATGTTTGCTGGTTTCTCGGGTTCAAATAAAAGAACATCTAATGCAACAGCAGCTGTACCTACGTTTACAAACTTACCCTCTATCTCATCGCCTCAAGTAGCGAGTTATGATGGTATCATTGATCGTAATGATCCGAATATTATCGTTGTTGGAACTTCAAGTGGTGTATTTGTTACAGAAAATGGAGGCTCTAATTGGACAAATGCCTCTGCAGGATTTGAGGGTACTCCAGTTTATGAAGTACGTCAGTCATGGAGAACATTTGAAGAAGGCAATGGACGTCCTGGTGAAATATATGCAGGTACATATGGAAGAGGTATTTGGGCTTCTGACAATTATTTAAGTGTGGAAGAAGCATCTATTGAAGAAGGTTCTAATAAAGACAATATGTTGCTATACCCAAATCCGTCTGTTTCTGAGTGCAACGTGGTTTTTGATTTATCTAAAAACGGAGATGTCAATATTGGTATTTACAACTTATCAGGTAGATTGATGTTTAATGAAAAATACAAAAACAGAGTCTCAGGAGGACAAAATATTGAATTAAATATTGATGGTTTGTCTCGTGGAACATACATTATTCAAATGACTTCGGGAAATCAAAAGCTCACCAAGAAGTTGTTGAAACTTTAAATTTAAGGCGGCTTTTAAGCCGCCTTTTTTTTGACTTTTAATTCTGTAAACTTTGATTGGATTCACATCCCTTTATTCTTGCCAATACTGTTTAAATAAATTGGACAGTTTCTTCATAGATGGTATGAATTCACTTTCATATAATCGGGATAATCACACCAATAGTATTCAATTAAAAAGAAATGAAGTAATTTTTTCAGAAGGCAAATACCCCAAAGGTATTTTTTATATCCATAAAGGATTGGTGAAAATATTTAAGTACGGTAAGGATGGAAAAGAGCAAATCATTCAAATATGTAAGTCAGGAGAAGTTATAGGATTTAGGGCCGTGTTAAGTGAAAATTCATACAATGTAAATGCCGCTGCTCTTGAAGACAATACTAGTATATGTTTTATCTCAACAAATGACTTCAATCAATACAAGAATTCAAACCCTCAGCTTCAAAACCGATTGATTCAGGAGTTGTCTTCAGAACTTCAAGAATGGGCGGATTTTGTTACGGATATGACACAAAGAACGGTCCGTCAAAGAACCGCATTGGCTTTGGTTTTTTTGAATGAAGCTTATGATGAAAAAGAAATCAATGTAGCTAGAGAAGATTTAGCAAATATGGTAGGAACGGCCACCGAATCCTTAATTCGTATTATAAATGAGTTCAAAAAGCATTCAATTATTACCGTGAAAGCCCGAAGGATAAAAGTCTTGGATTTACAATCTTTAAAACGAATTATTGAAGACTAAACGCAAATTTTAAGAAAGTTTTCGATAATAATATTACCATGATTACCAGAAACTTCTGGATGAAATTGAATACCGAATATACGTTTTTCTTTATGTTCCATTGCTTCATGAAAACAATGATCTGAAGATGCCAGGAGTTTAAAATCTTTAGGTACAGATATGAATTCGCAATGATCTTCTTGCATTTCAATGATTCTAGGTAGTCTTGAAAATAGATTGGATTCCTCAAAGATTTCGATTTCTTGAAATTCTCGATCCTCTTTCATTTTTTTTGCCATTGATCCAAAGTGTATTCCAATCAATTGGTGTCCAAAACAAATTCCTAACAAAGGAATCGATATGCTTTTTATCCATTCACTTGCCGAAATATATTTGCTCATGTCTTCCTCTGTTATCAGTATGGGAGCTCCTGATATAATGACACCTTTTGCTACTGAAAGATAAGATGCGTCGAAATCAAAAAAAGGAATCGTTTCACAATCCATATATTCATCAACCATTTGGTGAATAAATTTTGTTTTTTTGCTTCCACAGTCAAGTATATAAATCATAGTTTTAATTTCCCAGCTCCTTGCCGTATTGTATGAGGTTTATCTTCAAGACAGTCCACTACTGTAGAAGGTTCTATCTGCCCTTGGCCTCCGTCAATAATTATTGAAATATCATTTTCGAATTTTTCAAAAATGGCATAAGGGTCTATGTAATAGTCTAAAATAGGCTCATCCTCATTATGTAAAGATGAACAGGCAATTGGATTCCCAAGTTCTTTTACTATGGCTTGTACGACGGAATTGTCCGTTATTCTAACACCAATTTCTTTTTTCTTGGAATCAAACATTTTAGGTACAATTTGTCCAGCTTTTAAGATAAATGTAAATGGACCGGGTAAATTGTGTTTAAGGACTTTAAAATTTGATCTACTAATTTGTTTTGTGTATTCGGAAATTTCAGAAATATCCTTACAAATAATTGACAAGTTCATTTGATGTAGCTTTTCTCCTTTAAATTTTGACAAGGCTTTTAAAGCTTTTTTGTGATGTAGGTCACAAACAACCGCATAAACTGAGTCAGTAGGTATAATTGCAAGATTACCTTTTCTTAGAGTTGCTGCCGTTTCTTTGATTAAACGGGTATCGATATGGTATGGATTGATTTCGAAAAACATAATTAAAATAGAATGCAAGAAATGGCAAAGTGATCACTTAATTTTTCTTTTTGAATCTTGAATTTTGCCGATTTTAAGGATTCCGAATGAAAAATATAATCAATTCTTCCTGCGGGTAAATAACCGCTATATGTAGTCCCAAAACCACTGGAGGTATTTCTAAATGCATCAATAAGCTTGTCATTGAATAATTGATAGGTATACGACATCGGAGTATCATTGAAATCACCACAAATCACGGCTTTATATGGTGATTTATTGACGTGAGCACTGACTGTAGAGCTTTGAATTGATCTGATTTTAAAAGCCTTATTCAACTTTGCAATAGCGGACTTATATTTTATATTGCTGGATTCCCCATTAGACGTCATATTGGTTTGTCTTACATATTCATCAGTTTCTAGCTTTATAGATTGAAAATGAACATTATACACTCTGATTGTATCCTTCTTCTTAACAATGTCTGCGAAAATACAATAGTTTAAGTTGTCTCTTTTTGTTCCCTCATGGTGAACTACACCTTTATTTACAATTGGGTATTTGGAAAAAAGGCTTATACCAAAATGAGATCCTTTACTAGGTATGTATTTGCTTTTTTCGTGATGAGAACGGATTGACATAATGTTGTAGATAGAATCGAGAGTGTTAAAATCTTGAGAACCTTTCTTATTGAAAAATTCTTGAAGGCATAAAACATCCGGATTCTCTTTTCTAATGTAATTTAGTATGCCATTTTTAGTATTCGTTGAATTTTGATCATAGTATCCGAATAGGCGTACATTGTAGCTCATCACTTTTAATGTATTTGCGTTTTTTGGAATCGAATTGTCCGATAAATTAATGGAGAAAACCCTTAAATGAAACGGCAAACCTAAAAGCACTATGGATGTCGAAAGAAAGAACCACTTCGACTTCATGAATCCCCAAACCATTATATAAACGAAATTCATAATTAACGCAATGGGGTAGGTTAGGCCTATAAATGGAATGATGGAGTTGTTGCCTGGATGAATATAGGGAGCAGTATAGCTCAATAAAAGAAGCA
Source organism: uncultured Flavobacteriales bacterium (assembly GCA_938092255.1). Lineage (GTDB taxonomy): Bacteria > Bacteroidota > Bacteroidia > Flavobacteriales_D > Crocinitomicaceae > UBA952. The sequence continues at coordinate 13,920 of CALKHF010000113.1, forward strand.
AAGTAAAAAGAATGTTTATTCCAATTACGATGTGTATCGCATATGACCTTACTTTTTCGGAATCACCCATTTTTACTTTGGTTAAAAAGAAAGTCTTTTTCCTCCTTGGTCAATGAGTCGTATCCTGAACTTGAAATTTTATCTAAAATACGGTCTGTTTTCTTTTGTTTTTTCTTTTTATCCAAGTTGTATTGCTCGTCAGTCTTGTGCTGATCCGAACGTGTATAATACATTTTTGGTTTTTTCTTAAATAGTCCTTTCCTTTTACGAGTTATGGCCTCAATTCTTGAAAGGATATTTTTATCCGAATGAATTTGATACATGGAAAAATACCCAAAGAGGGCACCACCTAAATGCGCAAAATGTGCCACATGATCATCTTGACTTCCTATTCCTATAAGATCAGTTGCAAGAAAAAACAAGGCCAATAGGAATAGGCGAACGGGTAGCATTCCGAACAGAAACACTTTCATGTTGGGCCTGTAGAAAGCCAAAGCTGTGAATATGGCCATAACTGAACCCGAAGCCCCTAAAACGGTATGAACGGGCTCTAAAGGGAAAAGAACCGTACTAGAAATAATTTCTGCTAAGCCTCCCAATATTCCACCAAAAAGATATACAATTAATAATTTATTTGAATCAAAAAATTGTTCAAATAATCTACCCGAAAAGTATAGGAAGATCATATTTGAGAAAATATGAAACAAATCAAAATGAGCGAAAATATTTGTAACAATACCCCAAGGCTTAAATAGTAGACCCTCCCAACTCGCGGTTAGCGTAAATAAATCAGAAACCAAAAATTCTA
>CALKHF010000114.1 GCA_938092255.1 uncultured Flavobacteriales bacterium
AAAAAATCATGATTGCACAAATTAAAGGAAAACTCATTGAAAAAAACCCAACCAACCTCATCATTGACTGTAATGGAGTAGGATACGAAATCAAGATTTCATTAAATACTTTTAGCGCATTAGGTGACAGTGAGGCCATAAAGGTTTTCACCAAATTAATCGTGCGTGAGGATGCTCAAATACTTTATGGATTCTTTTCAAAAGAGGAACGTGAGATGTTTAATTTACTTATCAGCGTTTCTGGAATTGGCCCCAACACAGCTATGATCATGTTATCCTCGTTAGTGCCTTCAGAAGTTGCTCATGCGATCCAGTCCGATGATGTCGCCACGATTCAAAGCGTCAAGGGTATTGGAGCCAAAACGGCACAACGTGTTATCATTGATTTAAAAGGTAAAGTTGTTGGATTCAGTTCTGATGATGAAAATATCATTAGCACAAACAATACAAATAAGTTTGATGCGTTAAATGCTTTAGTTTCTTTGGGCTTTGACAAGAAAGCAGCAGAAAAAACTTTAAATAAGTTTAGTTCTGATGATAAATCGGTTGAAGAGTTGATCAAAGAAGCGTTGAAGCAACTGTAAATTGAGCAATAGGCGTACATATCATTTCCAATTAAATAGAGGTTTAATCTACTTCTTCCTTTTGTTTGGATTTTCTGCCTTTTCGCAAAACAATCCATTTCAATTGCCTTTTCCAATTATTAATCCCGTTAATCCATTTGAAATTGACAATCAAAGGTTTGACCTTGGTGACCCTACAGGATTAAATCAAAACATTACTTATGACCCTTTAACTGGAACCTATATCTTCTCAGAATCACTAGGAGGTGGTCTTTATTACAGAAATCCATCCACCATGACCTTGGAAGAATATCTCGAATATAAAAGAGAAAAATCCATGTCACAGGATTGGGTTGAGCTCATTGAGGAAGAGACAGAAGAAAACAGAGCATTTGAATTGCCTATTACGATAGGAAGCAAAGCATTTGAAAATTTCTTTGGTTCAGATAAAATAACAATTCGACCCCAGGGAAATATAGAGTTATCTCTAGGAGCCAACTCATCTCGATATGACAATCCACTTCTTCCTCTTCGCCAAAGAAGAGTTACTCGTTTTGATTTCCAGCAAAACATAAACATGGATATTGTTGGGCAAATTGGAACGAAGCTGAAAATCGGAGCAAAATACAATACTCAAGCCTCTTTTGATTTTGAAAATATTTCCAAATTGGAACATACGGGGGATGAAGATCAAATTCTTCAAAAAATCGCTTTAGGTAATGTGGCCCTAGAACTTCCAACATCGTTGATTCAAGGATCCCAAACTTTATTCGGAGCCAAAACACAACTTAAATTTGGAAGGGCTACAGTTGATTTAATAGCCGCATCTTCTAAAGGAAAACGAAATGAAATTAATGTAAGCGGGAAATCACAGGTTCAAGAATTTGAGCTTTCAGCTGATAACTATGAAGCAAACAGACATTACTTTTTAAACCTCTATCATCAGCAACATTATGATGAGGCCATGTCGACTCTTCCTGTGGTTAGTTCAACAATGTACATTACTAGAATTGAGGTATGGGTAACCAACAGAAACAATAGTATAGAAAACACACGAAATATTATTGCTTTCTCAGATCTTGGTGAGTCTGAACAAATCAATTGCCAGGGGAATCCAGGAAATTATTCTACTGATATCATCCCAAGAAATGAATCCAACGGACTTTACGATTGGGCATCGAATCAACCTCTGGTTAGAGGCTTTGCCAACTCTGTTGGTGTATTGAGTTCTCAATTTACTTCTCCCGGTCCTTTTAATCAAGCTGTTGAATACGAAAAACTAGAAAATGCAAGAAGATTAGAGCAAAGTGATTACACCTACAATGCCCTACTGGGGTATATATCTCTAAATACACCACTTAATAATGATGAGGTTCTGAGTGTAGCTTATGAATATACTTATCGAGGAGAGACCTATCAGATTGGTGAGTTTTCAACAGATGGGTCTACAGGTCAGGATGCTTTAATTCTTAAATTATTAAAGCCAACCATTACAAACCCCAATAATAAAGTTTGGGACCTTATGATGAAAAACGTGTATTCCATTGGCGCTTATCAAGTAGATCAATTGGGATTCAAAATTGATGTTTTGTACAATAATCCAGAAACATCTGTGGAGCTCCCCATTATGCCTCTTGATGGTGTTGACAACAAACAGATTGTAACCTTAATTGATATGGATAAAATCAATCAAAACAACCAACCGTTTTCAGATGGAGTTTTTGATTTTGCACCATTTAATCAGGTAGGAAACAAGATTGATAATGGTGGAACCATTAACAAAAAAAATGGACGTATATTTTTCTCAACTATTGAGCCTTTCGGAAAAACACTTGCAGATAAAATGACAGATGCAGGGATCCCTCAGATTACTGTAGATAAGATTGCATTTCACGAATTATATGATTCCACAAAAACTGCTGCTCAGCAGATTCCGAGTAAAAATAGATTTTTACTTAAAGGAGAATATCAGTCCTCTATCACTTCAGATATTCCATTAAACGTAATGTCAGTACCTGAAGGTTCAGTATCTGTTACTGCTGGAGGAATTCGATTGATAGAAGGAGTCGACTACACAGTTGATTATGCGTTTGGACGTGTTAAAATATTGAATACAGGAATTCTAGAATCCAATACTCCGATAAAGATTTCTATTGAGAGCAACTCCGTCTTTGGATTTCAAGCGCGCTCAATGGTAGGAGGTCGTTATCAATATCGTTTTAGTGATAAATTCAAAATCGGAGCGACATGGATCAGAATGATGGAACGCCCTGTAACCCAAAAAGTAGATTTTGGTAGTGAACCATTCAAAAACAACGTGATAGGTGCAGATCTTGCTTTTAGAGCAGAAGTTCCTTTTCTAACTAAACTTGTCGATTTACTTCCCGTTATTTCCACCAAACAAAAATCAACAATCTCTTTTACTGGAGAAGTAGCTCACCTCATCCCAGGACAACCAAGAGCCATAAATAAGGAAGGAACGTCATATATTGACGATTTCGAGGCAGCGCAGAGCGCAATAGACCTGAGAACTGTAACTGCTTGGAGATTGGCATCTATTCCACAGGGACAACCTTCTTTATTTCCCGAGGCTTCAATTAAAGATCTTTCTACAGGTTTTAAAAGAGCCAAAACATCCTGGTATGTGATTGATCCGGTTTTTTATCAAAGTAATTCTTTAACACCTGACCACATCAAACAAAATGGAGGTGAAATCCTTGCCGATAGCAGAATGCGATTGGTGAATCAGGTTGATATCTTTCCAAATCAGCAATTACAATATGGCTCAATTCAAAATATTCCTGTTTTGGATTTGGCTTTCTACCCAGAGGAACGAGGAATGTATAATTACGACACAACCAATACGGTGGACTCAGTTGGTCGTTTTGTAGATCCAGAAAACAGATGGGGAGGAATTATGCGTGGCCTCACAACCAACGATTTTGAATTGGCGAACATTGAATTTATTCAGTTTTGGGTTTTGGATCCATTCAATCAAGATGCAGAAAATGTAGATACTCTTGCAACTCACAATGGCGGAGACTTATATTTCAATCTTGGTAATATATCTGAAGATGTTCTGCCTGATTCAAGAAAAAGTTTTGAGAATGGCCTTCCAGGTACGGGGGTCTCTTTAAACGATAACATTGATACCACAGATTGGGCAAAAGTGTCTACTCAGCAGGTTGTCGTCAATGCTTTTGACAATGACCCACAATCAAGGTTAAATCAAGACATTGGATTAGATGGATGGACTAACGAAGAGGAAAAAATCGCATTTGAGAATTATGTCAATTGGGTAAACAACAACACTACTCTGACGGCAACAACTAAATCTAGAATGATTGCTGACCCTTCCAATGACGATTACAATTATTATCTGGATGACAATTATGACAATATTGAAGCTGACATTTTGAATAGATACAAACGCTTTAATGGAATGGAAGGTAATTCTCCCACTACTGAAATGTCTGATACCGCAAATGCAAATGGATACCCAACTCAAGGGACCAACATGCCTGATATCGAGGATATTAATCAGGATAACAACCTATCTGAAACCGAGAGTTACTTTCAATACAAGGTAAGTATGAGGCCCGAAGACCTACAAGAGGGTAAAAATTATATCACCAATAAACAGATTTTTGAAAATGGAAATAAAACAGAAACGTGGTATCAATTCAAAGTTCCGATTGCTGATTTTGAGAAAAAAGTGAATGGAATTCAAGATTTTAGATCTATCAGATTCATGCGAATGTTCCTAAAGGAATTTGATGAAGAGGTGGTTTTGCGATTTGCTCGTCTTGAATTAATTCGTGGAGAATGGAGAAGATTTAATGAGGATTTAAGTCAACCCGGACTCAGTATACAACAGGACCCAAACTTAACCACCTTCAATATTGGAGCCGTAAATGTAGAGGAGAATGACCAAAGAAGCCCTGTAAAATATGAAATCCCACCAGGGATACTAAGAGAGGTTGATCCTTCTCAAGTATATCAAAGACAAATGAATGAGCAGTCATTGGTTTTGGATATTTGCAATCTGCAGGATGGGGATGCAAGAGCAGCATATAGAAATGTTCAGTTTGATGTGCGGACGTACCAAAAACTAAAAATGTTTGCTCACGCCGAAGAAGTCATTCCGAATACATTAAAGAATAAAGATGTCACCATGTTTATTCGGCTGGGAACTGATTTTGTAGATAATTATTACGAATACGAGCTTCCACTAGATGTAACTCCATGGGGTTCTACTACTCCTGAAGATATTTGGCCAGAAAACAATAATATAGAAATTGTTTTTGATGACTTTATTGAACTGAAAAAAGATAGAAACGAGGATATCGAGCAAGGAGCTAACGGAATTTCATACATTGTTGAATATTCAAAAACTGACCCAAAAAACGCAAATAGGAGAATTAAAGTAAAAGGAAGCCCAAATCTTCAAGGGTTAAAAACCATAATGGTTGGAGTTCGTAATCCATTAAAAAATGACCCGAACAATATATGGCAACCCGATAATGGAGAATCCGAATGTATAATTGCATGGATTAATGAATTGAGGTTAACTGATTTTGTGAGTGAAGGAGGGTCTGCAGCCGTGGGCCAAGTGCAATTGAAACTTGCTGACTTCGCGAATATTAATGCCTCTGGAAATTATTCAGGTATAAATTGGGGAAGTGTAGACAGCCGTGTTCAAGATCGACAACGAAATGAGCAAATCGGTTTTGATTTCAATTCTAGTATACAGCTTGGACAATTTTTTGGAAAGCAGGCAAGAGTTTCACTTCCGTTCTTTTATGGTTATTCTCTAGGAATTATTAATCCAGAATACGATCCATTTAATCCAGATATTAAGTTATCAGATTACGAACCGGATAAAAGAAAAGAACGAGCTGCTTTAGGACAAGATTTTAATGAACGTAAATCCTTCAATTTTGCAAATGTTCGTAAAGAAGCAAAAGCAGGTTCAAAAAATCATTTTTGGAAAATCTCAAACTGGGCAGCTAGTTATGCATATGCAGAGAATCTTCAAAGAGACTTCAACACAAAAAAAGACCTCACCAAAACTTGGACAGGTGCATTGAATTATAATTACACTTTTAAAGGAAAACCATTTCAGCCATTTAAAAAATGGAAGCCTGTACAAAAATCGAAGTACTTAAAGCTTATTAAAGATTTCAACCTGTTCTTAATGCCTAAAAACATCTCATTTACAAATGACTATTCAAGGATTTATAATGAGAGACAGGTCCGGAACAACCTTGTTCCAGATTATGAATTTGAACCCATCTTTTTGAAACGGTTTGACTGGAATAGAAATTATCAAATCGGATACGATATTACCAGAAACCTTAAGACGAGTTTTTCGGCATCTAACAAATCTATTTTTGAAGAGGGCAATAATAGTGTAGATCGGCTCAATAACCCTGATGGTTATCAAGAATTTCTAGACACGATAAGGTCTCAAATGTCAACTTTGGGCAAAACAATGGAATACGATCACAATTATTCCATTAACTACAAAATCCCATTTGATAAATTCCCATTGACAAACTGGATCAGTGCAAATATCAAATATACAGGAAGCTACAATTGGGCTAGAGCTCCTCTTGGACAAAGTGATTTTGGCAATACTATTCAAAATAATAGAAGTATCAATACCACTGCACAGGCCAATTTTGTGAATCTCTATAACAAGGTGCCATTTTTCAAAAAGGTATTGGCTGATGGAAGAAACTCTCGAGGGAGAATCAATCCTAGAAATGGCCCAGGTAGTCGTTCTAACGGAGAGGGGGAAGAAGACGCAAAGGGAAATGAAGAAAAAGAAAAATGGGAATGGATCAAAGTTGAAGATCTTGAATCAGATAAACCTCTCGATTCAATGAATCGAGATGAGCTCAAAGCATACAAAAAAAAGAACAGGGCATACAAAAAGAAAACCAGAAAAGAATTACGTGCAAAACGAAAAGTCCCTAAAATTGCCGGTTTTATTGCAAGGTTGGTCATGACTGTTCGCAACATTTCTGGTACGTATAGCCTGAATGACGGTACAATATTACCGGGCTATGGAGAGGAAACCAGATTCTTAGGAATGAACTCATCAACCACTCAACTGTCTGGTTTTATATTTGGACAACAAGGGTATGATGTCTTTGGAAGGAAAAATAATTATAGCGTATCTAATTTAGCCACCCAAAACAGTTGGTTGGTACAAAACGAAAACTTGAATACCCAATATGGAATAACCCATTCGAACAACCTTACAATGAGAGCTACTTTGGAACCGTTTAAGGATGTAAATATTGACTTAAACTTGAACCGAAATTATTCGCGAAATAGTGGAGAGTTTTATAGATGGAATGATGCAACTTCGCAATTTGAGGGTCAAAGTCGATTTGAAACTGCAACTCTGACATATTCAACAATTACATGGGGAACTGCTTTCACAAAAGAAGGAGCCGACTATCAATCTCAAGTTTTTCAAAACCTTTTGGATAATCGGTCTGAGGTTTCCCAAATTGTTGGCCAAGAAAATTCTAATTCGTCCTTAATCAGCTCAAATGGGTTCTATTCTGGTTATTCTGGTTCCCAACAAGATGTTGTTTTGGGATCCTTCATGACCGCTTATAACAACTCTAAAATCAACGGTAAGAATATCGACCCTCTCCAAAATACACCACTACCCAATTGGTCTATTAATTATAGTGGCTTGACCAAATATAAATTCACAAAAAAATTCCTTAAGTCCTTTATTGTTAGACACGGTTACAGCTCATCTGTTTCTGTAAACGGGATGCAAACAAATTTAAACGGAACCCAAGACCAAAATGGCAATTTAAATAATCTAGACATAGACAACAACTTTATACCAGAAATGCAAATTCAAAATGTTGTACTTTCAGAACGTTTTTCACCACTAATCGGTATTGATGCCAATTGGAAAATTTTTGGACATACACTTCAAACACGTTTTGAATATAAAAAAGACAGACAGTCAACCTTGGCTCTTAGCAACAATCAAGTTACAGAATCATTATCTGAAGAAATTGTGATTGGAACTGCGGCCAGAATCAAGGATGTTAAGCTGCCCTTTAAAAACATTAAACCAAGTGATGTCAATATAAAGTTTGATTTTTCATTTAGAGATAACCTAACGGTAATTAGAAAAATTATTGAGAACACAAATCAAGCTACCGCAGGGCAAAAAACGATGTCAATAAAAATATCTGCAGATTATAATCTGACTAACAATTTGACACTGATGTTTTATTATGATCAAAACTTGAATACACCTAAAGTCCAAACGAGTTATCCAACTGGAAATATTAATACTGGATTTAAAATCAGATTTAATCTAGCAGGAGTGCAATGATAACGATAAGAAAAGCCAAAATCGGAGATGAAACAGCCATTTTCCACCTGATTAAAGAATTGGCTATTTACGAAAAAGAACCTCAAGAAGTAAGTAATACAATACCCGAACTTAGAAATCATTTATTTGAAGAAAAGCTTTGTAGTGCTATCGTCGCCTCTAAAGACGAAGAAATCATTGGATTTGCTTTGTATTATACTTCCTACTCTACATGGAAAGGTAAATGCTTGTATTTGGAAGATTTTTTTGTCAAACAAGAACATAGAAAACTCGGTGTTGGATCAATGCTTTTTAAAAACATAATTAAGATTGCTGAAAATAACAAAGCCAAAAGGCTTGACTGGCTGGTTCTCGACTGGAATAATCCAGCTATTGCATTCTATAAAAAACACAAAACCGAACTAGATTCAGCTTGGATTTGTGGTAGAATTACTTTTAAAAACTGACTCTCTAAAAAAGAAATAATAAACAAGAAACGTGTTTTCTTCAATTTGATGGAGGAAATATTCATCGAATGACCTTAAACCTGATTAACATCATAAATTAGAGTAGAAATAAGGAGAGACACAGGAAACTTCTTATGCAATAAGAAACTGCTTGGAGAAGCAGTTTATTTTCTAGTTTGATAAGAGTTTAATAGTTTTAGTCGACCCGCTCGGGTCAATTGCATAAGAGGTTCCTGTATTCTTAATTTAAAAACACAAGTCTGGGTCGCAAGACCTTTTTTTTCACCTCATTTTTGGATCCATTGCCTTCAATAAATAATTGAACTATTAAATTAAACAAGTATAGAATCCATAAAATTTTACTCTTTTGATGAGTAAACTAGTCCTTAATAAATTCTCCTAAATCATAATGGGACGTACAAAAACCTTTAGATCCGTGTTTGCTTTCCATTGACAGCAAACAACAATAAATAAATAATAAACCAAAATAAGGTTATTTTCGATGTAAAGTCCTAAATATTCATTCTCCTAAAAAGAACCGAACTAACTTTCTACATTTATACTAGAAATAAGGAGAGACACAGGCAACTTCTTATGCGATATAAAAACTGCTTGGAGAAGCAGTTTCATTTTCTAGTTTGATAAGAGTTTAATAGTTTTAGTCGACCCACCTGGGTCAATTGCATAAGAAGTTCCTGTATTCCTTAATCGATTAACAAAGGAGTAACACAAACAATCAATAAAAGAAAGGTCGGAAACGACCTTTTTTATTTTTAGTTAGTTGACAGTCAGGAAGTTAAACGATTAACACGCTGTTTACAAGAAAGTTAACTTAAATTATTTTCCCAAAAACCAAGTTTCATTCAAGAAATATTAATAACTTTGTTGGTAATAAGACAGGAATCTTCTTATACATCTAAAGTATACCTTCCTTGGTATATTTATTTTATAGTTTGATAAGAGTTTAATAGTTTTAGCGAGCCTCAATGGCTTTTGTATAAGAAGCCCTGTCTTTCTTCATTAAATCTAAATCATTTCATCTTTTTATACAAAACGGGGCGACTGGGTGAGGCATCATTTTTTAAAGGTCCCACCTGAAGCTCCAAAATATAATTACCATCTTCAATCTTTTCTGAAATAAAAACAAATTCCGTAATGGTTCTTGTGGTATTGGGTTTATTTGGAACATTCCAATAAGCATGATGGAAAGCTAAAGCACCTCCATCACGTTCTTGATCAACGGATGGTAAATCAACAAGCAGGTGATCTATCCCCACACTTATCAAATACTCTGCAATTTCCACATCTAAAAAAGGGGGATTGGAATTGGTGTAGTTTGCTTGGGTTTTGTTCTCATAGTTTGGTAGCGTGCGAATAACCAATGCCTTGACTCCCTCAATAATGCCGACTTCTTTAATTTGACTTAAGCTTACAATCTTATCTTCCTTACCTTCTGGCCTTACTGAGAGGAGTTGTGCTTCAAAAAAATAAGACTTTAAAACATCATTAATAGAAAAGAAACCTTCAGTAATATGCCCGCAACATTCAGTATGAGTAATGTGGGCATGAGGATTGAACTTAATATCGTTAAAATTTACAACACCTCCTTCCTTTATACTTCCAATAAAGTGTTCATCGCGAACCGGCTCAATTATAGGTTTACCTTGTCCCCAAGCGATAGGTCCTGTGGAATCTCCAGACATCTCAATGGAAATGTCAATAGGTTTTAAAGTATCTATATACTCATCTCGATTTAAGTAAAAAAGCATAGTATAAAATTAATACAATAATCCTCAATAAGAATTTATCAATTATAATTCAAATCGAAACAGAAGTAAACTATCTTTGTGGCATGGAACAAAATCAAGACAAGCTTAAAGAAATCATATCTCACTCTAAAGAATATGGCTTTATCTTTCCCTCATCAGATATCTATGACGGTTTAGCTGCGACATATGACTATGGCCAGCTAGGCTCTGAATTAAAAAACAACATTAAACAATATTGGTGGAAAGCCATGACACAAATGCACCAAAACATTGTCGGGATTGATGCTTCAATATTTATGCATCCAAAAACATGGAAAGCCTCAGGACATGTTGATGCATTTAATGACCCATTAATTGATAATAAAGACTCAAAGAAAAGATACCGTGCTGATGTTTTAATTGAAGAGTATATTGAAAAAATCAATAAAAAAATCATAAAAGAAATAACCAAAGCAAAGAAAAGATTTGGGGAAACTTTTGATGAGGAACAATTCAGAAAAACAAATCCGAATGTTTTAAGAAATGCCTCAAAAATAGAGTCGATTGAGAAATCAATGAAAGAGGCTCTGAATGCCAATGATCTAAAAGGTCTAAGGCAATTGATTGTCGATTTAGAAATTGCATGTCCTCTTTCCGGTTCTAGAGAATGGACAGAGGTTCGTCAATTCAATTTGATGTTTGCAACTGAAATCGGTTCTGTAGCTGGAGAATCCTCAAAAATATATTTGCGTCCTGAAACTGCTCAAGGTATTTTTGTGAACTTCTTAAATGTCCAAAAATCTGGACGAATGAAAATTCCATTTGGAATTGCACAAATAGGTAAAGCTTTTCGAAATGAAATCATCGCGAGGCAGTTTATCTTCAGAATGCGTGAATTTGAACAAATGGAAATGCAATTTTTCGTTCTACCGGGAGAAGAAATGAAATGGTATGACTATTGGAAGTCTATGCGAGAGAAATGGCACAAAAACTTGGGCTTGGGAGATACTATGTATAGATTTCATGATCATATTAAAATGGCACATTATGCGAACGCAGCGTGTGATATTGAATTTGATTTCCCTATGGGGTTCAAAGAGCTCGAAGGCATTCATTCTCGGACTGACTTTGACCTAAAACAGCATGAAGAACATTCTGGTAAAAAGCTCGCATATTTTGACCCTGAGCTCAATAAAAGCTATGTTCCCTACGTTATAGAAACATCTATTGGTCTTGATCGTATGTTTTTGGCTGTACTGAGCGCATCCTTCAAACACGAAATACTCGACGATCAGTCGAAAAGGGTTGTTTTGAGAATACCACCAGCACTCGCACCAATTAAAGCTGCTATCCTGCCCTTAGTAAAGAAAGACGGTCTGCCAGAAATAGCAGACGAAATAGCCAATCAGCTAAAGTTTGAATACAATCTTCAAATTGACCTCAAAGATTCAATAGGAAAGCGATACAGGAGACAAGATGCCATTGGGACACCAATTTGTATTACTGTTGACCATGACACTAAAAATGACCAGAGCGTTACTATTAGATACAGAGACACCATGAAGCAGGAACGGATACAAATCTCGGAACTACCGAATATCTTAGAGGGCCATCTTGGATGGAAAACGCTTCTTTCAAACCTAACCGAGTAGCCTTTGAAAGATTTTATACTATTTTTTGTTTTTTTATGTTTTACCTCAAATGGTTTTGGACAGATGTTATTAAATCAGGATGGCGAAGCATTTACCACTGATCCCTTTTTTAATGCCGATTTCATTAAAAACAACAAAATAAAAACCATTAAAGGTACATACTCATTTAAAAAAAATAAAGACCTCATTCGAAAAGTACCTGGAAGCTACACTTATGAATTCAATACGAAAGGAAGATTGAGCTCGAGTATTGATATACGATGGAACGGAAAAACTCTTGACACCACATTACAATACTATGAGTACAATCAATTAGGTGCAATCATTGCCCTTAAAAAAAGTGAGAATAATGGCATAACATTACAAGAATTTCTCCGAGATAGCTTAAATAGAATAATTTCAATATCCAATTATCGAGTGACTCTAGATGAGAACGGTGAAATTGTGAGAAAAAATGAAATGAATACTGAAACTATGAGGTATTCTAATAAAAAAAAAACCACCTATAATTCATACAATCTGCCTTACCTAGTTTCACATGATAATTACAATGAAGATGGCTACAAAACATCGAGTATCGATAAATTAAAAATGGGGGGCACCATATATAAAAAGAAATACGATTACAATAAAAAAGGGCTATTGATAAGCATCGAAACATTCTATGACACATATCCTGATCCTGTTGAGGCGTTAAAATTCAAATATGATGGTTTCGGTAACCTCATGGAGAGACACGAATATAAGCAGGGCGTTTTCACTAAAGATTTTCAAGTTATCTTTGATACGAAAACAGGGCTTCTTCATTCAATAATTGATAGAAATCCAGTTAGCAATTTTATGTCAATCATTCGATTTACAAAATATGAGTTCTATCCATAAACCCATTAACAAATCTTTAACAAAAGCTCTAATACCCCTGTTAATTATAGAAAAAACCCATTAATGAAGGTCTACGATTTAACATAAATTGTTTTTTTAAGTAAATTGGCATAGTTATTACAATATCTGATTCAAAATCACTCATATGAAAAATTTGTACTTTATTCTATTTTCTTTATTGATTTCATTGACTGCGAATGCGCAGGTTAAAACCACTAATTATAATTCAAAATGGTTTCTTGGCTTTAATACAGGAGCGACTTGGAGCTGTGATGATGTGAATAATATTTGGAAATGGAGAAGCAATGAGAATTATTATGAATTAGATAATGATAATTACGGCAGAACCATTCCTTTTGGTTGGGGCGTCACTCTCGGTAAATCTTTTAATTACGATTACGGTCGGATTTTCAGCTTTGATCTACGCGGACGTTACCTACATGGAAAATGGTACGGTCAAAACAAAGGCATGGATTCAATTTCTATGGAAAACTTTGACCCATTTGTAAACCTTGAAGATGCAGATGCAGAACAAATCAAGCAAATGTATCAGGCTGCATATGGCGGATACATTCACAACTACAAAAATGATATCCATAGATTAAGTCTTGAGCTCGTGTTACATTTCAACCGATTTCGCGAAAAAACGGGCATAGATCCCTACCTTTTTGGAGGAATTGGTCTTTCTTTTAAAAAGACAATGGGTGACCTATTAGATGATAATGGAGACTTGTATATTGAAGAATCATTACTCAATAACAATCTGGATTTTGATTTCGAAACTCAGCTGAACCCCAATGAGAATCAGGTTCACTTCATGCCTAGTGCTGGTTTTGGAATAGGGTATCAAATTGCTCCAAGAGTTTCTCTTGGCTTCGAACACAAAACCACATTTACTCTAAAAGATCAATTTGATGGTGTTTTATCAGAAACCCCACGTTTAAAGAACGACTGGTATCACTACACCTCTGCTTTTCTTCGTTTTGGATTAGGAGGAAGAAATAATAGCTCTACAAATTCTTCAAGTTCTTCGTCAGGTTTTAGTACCAACGAAAGTCAAATAGAAAACTGTCCTTCGCCTGATGTATACATCTACAATACTCAAAATGAAATAGTAAGCAATCAGACCATTCAAATTTCAGCTAAAATCAAAAATGTTTCTGATGTAAATGAAATTAAATTAATGGATGCCAATAGAATGCTATTGCCATTTGAATTTGATAGCTATTCGAATAAATTAACAGCAATAGCCAATCTCGTTTCAGGAAATAACACTTTTTACATTAAGGCCAATAATAATTGCGGTTCAGATATGAAGGAGCTAAATGTCAACTTTGCTGATTGTATTTCACCTGAAGGTAATTTTATTTCCCCTTCTCAAAATGCCTTAAGTGTTGAAAATTCAAACTATCAATTGAGAGCTCATTTTAAGCATTTAAAGAGTGCTTCTATGATTAAGCTTTTTGTCAATAATGTTCAAGTCTATGGATTTAGCTTTGATGTAAACACAGGAACATTAGAGAGTGATCTTACTTTGTTGTCAGGAAACAACAACATTCGAATTGTCTTTGAGAATTCTTGTGGAAATGGAGCCATTTCAACATCCCTAAATTATATTGAATGTACTCCTCCAAATATTGAGCTTATTCATCCAACAGCCTCGGGATCTACTACAAATGATAGAGTTCATGAAATAGAAGTGCTTCTCACGGGATCAAATATTGAAAGCACAAATATCGAAACCAAATTGAACGGAAAGCTTCTCAACAAATCGGATAATAACAACTGGAATTTTAATCAAGGTATCTTGAAGTTTAATATCACCCTAATTAATGGCATTAATCAAATTACAATTGAAGTCTCAAATGATTGCGGTAATGAATCACTGACCTTTACTCTAGATTTAGAGGACTGTAATCCACCTAATATTGTCTTTAACACCCCAATCAATGGGACAACTGTTCAAAATTCCAGCATTAATATTTCCGCCCAAATTCAAAATATATTGGGCCCACAAGGCCTGAGCTATCAGCTAAACGGAAATGTGATTTCAGGAATTAGCTACAATGCAACAAATGGATTAGTTTCAGGAAATCTTGTACTTAGTGCAGGTGACAACTACTTTACTATTTCAGCAACAAATGATTGCGGTGCTGATGTTGAAACGGTGCATTTGGTATTTGACGAATGCAAAATCCCCAACATTAACATTATCAGTTCAAATAATGAAGTGACTAATGACAATTACACCTTTCAAGCTTCCATCGGAAACATGCCAACTCAAAATGGAATTACCTTAACTTTGAATGGACAAAATATAAACTTCAGCTATAACAACGGTGTCGTTACTAGCCATGTTACATTGCAACCAGGTCAAAATCAATTCCTTATTCTTGCGGTTCGTCCTTGTGGCAGAGACAACGAAAACTTAAGTTTGGTCTTTAATAATTGTAAAGCGCCTTCAGTATCATTTGATGCACCGAATTCATCAAATTCAGTTTCTAATCAAGCGAAATACTTAATGATGGCAAGTACAAACAATATCGATAATGCCTATCAAATTAATGTGAAGTTTAATGGAAGTGCGATTCCTTTTGCTTTTGCAAACAACAAAATTAAAGCATTGGTCATGCTTGATAAAGGAGTCAACAATTTTAAAATAGAGGTAGAGAATCTTTGTGGGGAAGATGAGGAGAGCGTTAATCTTGTTTTTGATCCTTGTTTGGTTCCCAATCTTACTTTCAGTGGAAACATGGCAGCTCTTGTTTCTGCCACTAATAATAGCTCAGTTTCCTCCTCAATACCAATCAACTTCACCATTGAAAATTATTCTGCATCTACTAATGTAGTGATTTCAAATAATGGAAATATCATTCCTAGTAACAGCTTTCAGTTTTATAATGGCGTCGTTAATGGTACAGTAAACCTGTCAAACGGCATTAATAAGATTTCAATTCAAGTCATAAGTCCTTGTGGTTCTGATTCTGAAAGTATTGTAGTGAACTATGTTGAAGAGACGCCTAACCCAGACTCTCCCAACCCTAATACCGATATTGAGAATGATGAAGAATCAAACACAGATGACAACGAGTCAAATAATGAAGGTGATTCCAATGAAAACAATGAAGAAAGCACCGATGAAAACGAGTCGAATGATCAAGGTGATTCTAACGAAGAAGACAATGGAGAAAATTCCGGTGAAAACGATTTAAATGATGAGGGTGATTCCAATGGAGAAAACACTGACGACAACGAGTCAAATGATGAAGGTGATGAAGGTGATTCCAACGGAAACGAAAACGGCAATGGGAATGGGAACGGAAATGGAAATGGAAATGGAAATAATGGACATGGCAATAATGATGATGGTGTAGATGTTTCGAACCCAGGACAAGGAAATGGAGGGCCTAATGGTCAGGAAGACGAAAGTGGTGATGTAGACGACGAAAGTCAAGAAAATGGAAATGATCCTGAAGACAATCATGAAGAGGAAGACGAATCAAATGATGAGGGTAATTCCAATGATGAAGACAATGGAGAAAATACCGAGGACAACGAGTCAAATGATGAAGGTGATTCCAACGGTAACGGCAATGGGAACGGTAACGGTAACGGTAACGGAAATAATGGGCATGGAAATAATGATGATGGTGTAGATGTTTCGAACCCAGGACAAGGAAATGGAGGGCCTAATGGTCAGGAAGACGAAAGTGGTGATGTAGACGACGAAAGTCAAGACAATGGAAATGATCCTGGAAACAATAATGAAGAGGAAGGC
>CALKHF010000115.1 GCA_938092255.1 uncultured Flavobacteriales bacterium
ATTTGTCTTTAATTTGATAATAGACCCTTTTGATAATCCAGTACCTCGTAACAAAGGGGATTTTTCATTTACAATCTTGAATCCATCCCAACCTTCATCATTTTTACCTCCAAAACCACCATTCTCGAAACTAACTCCAATACTTTTTGATGTAGGATACCTCAAAAATGTGGAATTCCATAAATCGGTCTTTAATAGACTATCTTTTTCAGGGTCTTTTTTATGGTCTTTATATATAACCATTTTCTTTTTATCTTGGGTATATCGCACTTGCCAGTACATTGTGTTTCCCGAAAGTATTAATGCATGCCCTCCTTCATCAATAAATTTATCGAAGTTTTTGCGAGCCTGTCTCGTCCAATATTCACTGTGTCCTGGTATTACAATTATTTCAGAATTGGCTATTTCGGAATAATCTTCAAGATCCAAATCACATAAATAATTTATATCATAGCTGGATTCTTTATTTAACCAAATAAGAAATTCCT
The DNA here is from genome assembly GCA_938092255.1 of uncultured Flavobacteriales bacterium. Classification (GTDB taxonomy): domain Bacteria; phylum Bacteroidota; class Bacteroidia; order Flavobacteriales_D; family Crocinitomicaceae; genus UBA952. The sequence continues at coordinate 489 of CALKHF010000115.1, forward strand.
TACAGTAAGAAAGTGCATTAAAAGGTCTAGGTCGATTGAAAGATAAAATATTCGCTTTTTCTTTATTACTGCTATTGTATGTATATGCACTTTTACCTCCTGTACTGTTGTACGCATTAACCGTATTGGAGGGGTAAACCAATGTGATTTTCCTTGGTGTTTTTGATTTAACGATGAAGGGTATTTTATTCTCTATTAAATAAACTCCAGATTTGATGTTTGGAATTCGAAATTTGAAACTCTCCTCATAATTAAATCCATTTTCCCATGGTTTTGATGAATTTATGGTTTGTTTTGATACTTTCGCTCGAAACGTTAAAATAATATTACCTTTTAAATCATATATATGAATGTTTTTAAACCCTGATGTCTGCGGGTTCAAGAATACGGAAGCAACTTCTCCGGGAAAATAGGACTCCTTATCGGTATAACCATTAATAATTTTACGATGATCGTAAAAGCTATTAACCACGATAAGAACGAACCCAATCACAAAAAAAACCATGATAATTAAGTTCCTCTTCATTAGACCTATTTATTAGTGTATATGCAATTCAAATATAATAGAATAACTTGTTTACTTGAAAAAGTAAAAAAGCCACTTGTTAAAGTGGCAACTTTCTTAATTAAGGCGTATCTTCTTCGATATACGGCGTAATTGGCATAGCATCCATCCTTTCACGAATGGGCTGAATAAACTCAATATAAGAAGGCAACAAGGAATCAACCATTGGAATTGAAGACGGAAATTTCTCAGCCCTATGATTAATCTGTTTCCCATTCTTCCAGAATCGATAGCAAACATGCGGACCCGTTGCGAGACCGGTACTCCCAACATAACCAATCGTTTGGCCTTGTTCCACATAAACACCCTTACGAATACCTTTCGCAAAACCAGTCATGTGTAAATACTGCGTAGAGTACGTTTCGTTGTGTTTTACTTTTACATAATTTCCATTGCCACTGTTGTAGGAGGCCGCAATGACAGTTCCATCGGCTGTCGATACAATTGGAGTTCCTTTTGGTGCGGCATAATCGGTTCCTAAATGTGCTTTCCATCTTTTCTGTATAGGATGAAATCGTCTCCCACTAAAACCTGAGCTTATTCGTGAATACTTCACTGGAGCCATTAAAAACGGACGTCTCATTTCTTTTCCTTCTTCATTGAAAAAGCCAATTTGTTTTCCTTCAACATCTAACGCATATTTGAAAGCATAAAATTCGCGTCCTTGATGCTTGAACCAGACCGAACTGATCCCGCCAATGGCATAGGGCATTCCTTCCACAGATTTTTCATTGTAAATCACCTTAAATTCATCTCCGGGATACAAACGAAAGAAGTCAATTGCCCATGCGAATACACCGGACATGTACTCGGCCATTTCTTCCGTCATATTGACATCCTTTAGCTGTTGATCTAATGCCAAAGTGAGGTTGGAATTTTTAATAATTTCTCCAGAAATCATTTTTTCGTTCACTTCATTCGGCTTCGAGCGCTTTTCAACAGACACGGAATCTCTAAAATCAAAGACCACAAAATCTACAATATTCTGAGGATAAATGATGTACTCTGCGTTTTGAGAAGTATCTCCAAGTTTTGATAAAATTACAAATGGTGTTCCTTCTTTCACATATCGAAGGCCAACTAAAGAATCTGCAGCCCTTTCTGCAGCTACGTTAATATCAAATTGTGAAATGCCATAAGAGGTGAACATGTGACTCATGGTCCAATTGGCCTTTACAGTATCTCTTTTTACCTGAAACGAATCCAAAACAAAGCCATATTCAGTAATGGGCGGAGAAATTTTGCTTGAATCCTTTTTAATCGTTTTGTTAATGGCTTCATCATTTGCTCCGCATCCCATATAGATAAAGGAAAGAAGAAAAAACCCGAAAATACGCGTCATGTTCATTTAGAAAGTGTTTGCCGTCTTGGTCTGACTACACAAAAATAATTCTAATTCATTAGAATAAAGACAAATCTACAATTCTTTGTTCATAAAAAACGTGGGTTGTTTTGAATTTTGTCAATCCATATTGAAAAGAAGTTTGATATTGATGTGATTCATTCTTTAGATCACAAGGCTCCATCATTTCAATTCGCTATCCTCCAATCTCAAATGGGGACATTTGATGGATAAATCTTTGACAAAACTTTCTAAATCATTTGGTGAAATCAATGTAAATCCAATCCCTTTAGAATATTGTATTTCAATTCTTTTTAAGGAAAGTGCTGGTGAGGATAAGAGGTTAAATGTTTTATTTACGCTTTTAATGTCCTGGTAATTGATTCTGTGACGAAA
>CALKHF010000116.1 GCA_938092255.1 uncultured Flavobacteriales bacterium
AGAGGAGTAGATTAATATTTGATTTTTTTGATCAATTGATCGTAATACATTTGACATTCTTCTAAAAGTGGCAACAGTTCAAATGGAAATTCCTCCTTTTTATTCTGATATTTCATGAATCCTGTCGAATTGTGTACGTTATGATACCAGTGATTCGCCCAAACACCATCTTCAGGTCGAGGTCCTATTGGCCATGAAAGCATTTCTTTATAGAACGGAATATTGGCATGTTTACATAGTCTCTTTAATTCTTGTTCAGGATTCTCTAGAATCTTTTTAGAATCCATGACCACATAATCTGTATTGTTTTCTGTTAATTCAAGAATCAAGTCAAAATGTGCCCTATATCCAACGTCATTTATTGTTGGGTTTGGTATAACCTTATGGTAAGAGGGAAGCATCTCTTCAGGACTTCTGGTAAGAATGATATTTGTTCCTTTTTTCATAAATGACTTGTCCAGATCAAGCAGATGATGAGTCATGTTTTTGAAAAAAAGCACCTCAGCGCTTTCATCTTCTGCCATATGATTTATCACTTTTGCCCCATTGCATTCCATACTGTTAATAATCAGATCTGCATTAGGGTGATATCTTTTTGCATTTGTTTTTGATAGATAATGCCCATAAAGTGGCTCATCAAAAACCTTAGCATCAGGTCTTTGAGCAAAGGAATACATGAGTGTGGTTGAAATATTTCGAGGACCAGACCAAAGGTAAATACGCTTTGTATTAGTCATTGATGTTTTCTGTAATTAATGATTCATAAAATGTGCTCAAATTGGAAGTCATAGATCCAAGTTTACCCTCTCCAATTTGCTTTCCATCAATATGTGTTACCGGAGTAAGTCCACCAAAAGTTCCGGTCACAAATGCTTCTTGAGCACTGTAAGTGTCATAAAGAGAGAAGTTCTTTTGATGACATATGATATTGTTTTTAGAACATGCTTCAATTACTTTTCCTCTGGTTATTCCATTCATGCAATAATCACCTGTAGAGGTCCATATTTCGTTGTTCTTAACAATGAAAAAATTAGTTGCATTGCATGTGCTTACGAAACCATTTATGTCAAGCATAAGTGCTTCATCTGCACCTGCCTCTATCGCTTGAATAAGCGCTTGTACTTCATGCAATTTGCTGTGACAATTTAGCTTTGGGTCGAGATAGTCTGGAGAGCCTCTTCGAAAAGTACTGGTAAAAAGCTTGATGCCTTTGTTCTTGGATTCTATTGAAGCTATTTTGTGTTCAGCAATAATGACAATATTGGGTCCTGATATGGTCAGTCTAGGATCTTGAGAAGGTGTCTTTTTAATCCCTCTAGTAATCATTACTCTAATATGGACATTGTCCTGCATGTTATTTACATTGAGAGTTGAATGAATCTGATCCGTTAGTTCCTTTTTTGTTAAACCAATGGAAATACCTGTCGCTTTAGCCGCAATCCAAAGACGTTCTAAATGCTCTTCTATAAATGCCAATTTCCCTTTGTACAATCGAACACCTTCCCAAACGCCATCACCAACAAGGTAACCACTATCGAAAACGGATATTTTAGCTTCATTTCGATTGTAAAACGATCCATTAATGCATATTTTAATATCGGCATTACGAGAATCCGGTAAGGCATTGTGAGTTCCATGTGTCATTTGGCTAATTTAAGAAACTAGTAGGAGAAAATTAAAGATAAATAAAGCTTTTGGATTTACTGATTTAGAATAACAGCTTTCCCGTTAATGACATTTCTAGTCGTTTTGTTTTCAAGTGAGAAATAATACATCCCAGATGAAAACGACGTGCTGTCTAAAATGAACTTATTGGCCTGTGTTTCCTCCCGGTATATAACATCACCAAAATCATCAAAAACTTTAAGTACAACTTCACTTTGATTGTCATTTTCAAAATAGAGGTCAGAAGCACCTGTTATAGGGTTCGGTTTTAACAAATAGCTATTGCTTAAGATGTTGATGACTTCGATTCCTAGAATATTAGATTCTTCAAGTCCTCCAAAATTTATTTTGTAATAATTATAATTATTCAATAGTGGTGTTTGATCTGTATACGTATATGAAACAGGACTTGACAGACTACCACAAACACCTTGTATGTCTTCAATAAGTACAAAATCAATAGAATCTTTGCTTCTGTATATCTGCATTCCGTTGCATATACTGCCTGACTTTATTGTCCAAGCGAGCAATACTTTTCCATTACTTTGATCAATATCAAAATCACTCAAAATGGTTTGACTTTTTGCACTAAAGACAAATGCAATTGATAAAGAAATCATAAAGTATTTGAACATTAAATCAAATGTTGTTTATTGGTTAAGGTTATCTAAGATACGGAAAAGTCAATGGATTAAGAAAATAGCTTTGTTTAATAAATTTATCAATGAGTAAAACTATTAGAATCAAACAGTACGAAACCATATAGTTAAACCATATAATTTCGTTATCTTTCTTATTCAAATTGGCACTATGAATAGAAGAGGTTTTGTACAAAGAGGCTCTATATTGGCAGCAGGGGCACTTATTTTGCCCAATTCTTTGTTTTCTTTTAATAAAAGCATCAAATCAAAAGTAAGGGTTGGATTTATTGCCACGGGGTTTCGTGGTCAAACCCATATCGCTGAAATGCTTAAGAGGAGTGATGTTGAAATAAAAGCAATAGCAGACCCTGATAAGTATATGTTGAGCAAGGCTCAACAAATGATAGAAAAATCTACGGGAAATAAGGTAGATGAATACGGTGATGGCGATTATGATTACAGAAATTTATTATCTAGAAATGATATCGACGCTGTATTTGTGAGCTCACCTTGGGAGTGGCATTTAAAGCATGGTACTGAATCTATGAAGTCGGGTAAAATTGTGGCCATGGAAGTGTGTGGCGCAATGAATCTTGAAGATTGTTTTGAGTATGTTCGAGTATACGAGGAAACGAAGGTGCCAATAATGATGATGGAAAATGTATGTTATCGCCGCGATGTCATGGCCATTTTAAATATGGTTAAATCGGGAATGTTCGGTGAATTGATTCATGGTCAAGGAGGATATGAGCACGATTTAAGGGGAGTATTGTTCAATGATGGAAAATCGGCCTATAATTCGGGGGTTGAATTTGGAGACAGAGGGTTCAGTGAGGCAAAATGGAGAACGAATCATTACCTGAATAGGAATGGTGAAATTTATCCAACACATGGTATTGGTCCTCTTTCATCCGTTTTTGACCTGAATCGAGGTAATAGAATGGTACGTCTTCAATCCATGTCAAGTAAGGCAAGAGGCCTTAATAAGTATATTGAGGAGCACGAAAAAGGGGGTAAAGATCACCCAAATGCAAAAATCAAGTTTAAACAAGGTGATGTGGTAACGACCCAAATCCAATGCGCCAACGGAGAAACCTTATTACTCACTCATGACACCTCACTTCAAAGACCATATAATCTTGGCTTTCGCGTTCAAGGGACAGAAGGAATCTGGCAAGATTTTGGATGGGGAGGAGCTTCTCAGGGGCATATATATTTTGAGAAAAGAATGGAGCATTCTCATCGGTGGGATAACACGGAGGAATGGCTCAAGAAATACGATCATCCCTTATGGGCTAAACATGCGGCCCAAGCAGAAAACTCCGGACATGGCGGAATGGATTATTTTGTAGACAATGCTTTTATTGAATGCATCAAGAGAGATATAGAATTTCCGTTGGACGTTTATGATCTTGCGAGTTGGTATGCCATTACACCATTGAGTGAAAAGTCAATTGAAAACAATGGTGAACCTCAGGATATTCCAGATTTCACAAAGGGGTCTTGGAAGTCCAGAAAGCCAGTATTTGGTATTTCAAGTGAGTTTTAATGGGATTTACTTTACTTATATTAGCAGGAGGATTAGGGAGTAGGTTCAATGGGACCAAACAACTTCATGGCATCGGGCCCAATGGAGAGCTATTGATGGAGTATTCAATACATGATGCAATCAAAAATGGATGCTCAAAAGTGGTTGTTCTTTCTAATCACAAATGCATACCTGAATTACAAATCAAATTGAATTATTTAACGTCGAAAATAAAAATCGATTATGTAGATCAATTCAAATTTGATCCAAGTTATCCCAAATACAGAAAAAGGCCATGGGGAACGGGTCATGCGGTTTTGTCTTGTGCTGAATTCATTTCAGAAACTTTTTTATTGATTAATGCAGATGACTTTTATGGTCATGACGCTTATTTTAGGGCAAAACAAATGGTGCGTCATATTGATTTTCAAAACTATGGAATGATTGCGTATAAATTAGAGAACACCTTAAGTAAATTTGGAGGGGTTTCTCGGGGTATTTGTAATACTCATGACAATCAGCTTCTTGATGTTAAAGAGTTATTAGGTATTGCGTTTCATGAGAAGATCATCACATGTGATGAGAAGAATATAGAACTAGACGGAACTCAGCTTGTGTCCATGAATTTATGGATTCTAAACCCTTCCGTGTTTCGCCATTTGAAGAAAATATTTGAGGTGTTTTATAATGCAAATAAAGACAATAAAAGCGAGGAACTGTTTTTACCCACTGTTATTAATAATTTGATAAGGAATGAGCACTTGTCAGTACGCGTTACTTCCACAGATACTTCTTGGTTTGGATTAACGTATGCAGAGGATTTGGACCAAGTAAAAACATCGATTTCCTCATTAATAAATAGGGGAGAGTACCCACCAAATATTGAGTTGTAATGGATGAATGCATTAAAATAGCCCAATGTTTTTTAAGAGACGTCACCAAAGAAAACACAGAGATATCAATAGTTGAATCAGGGCTCATTAATAATACATTTAGGCTTAAAGTTCATAATCAGACTTATATTTTGCAAAGGATTAACCTTAATGTTTTTAAGAATCCTAAGATTATTCATGTCAACTATTCTAAAGTGTATGAGCATCTTGTGGAATCAAAATACCCAAGAGATAAATTAGAGTTGATTAAATCATTTAACGGGGATGAATTGATAATTCATAAAAATGATGCCTGGCGCATTTCGCGTTTTATTGATGGTGAAACCCATCATGTTTGCAATTCAATTGAAATGGCTTTTAATGCTGCAGAGGCTCTGGCGGAATTTCATTTACATCTACAAGGTCTTAACGTAAATGCAATTACAACATCTATTACTGGTTTTTGTGATTTTGATTTTAGGCTTGAGGAGTTTAAAAAAGCCACCTCCTTTGGCAATACAGATAGGATATTAATTGCAGACGTCCTCATTAAAGATATCGATT
>CALKHF010000117.1 GCA_938092255.1 uncultured Flavobacteriales bacterium
TCAACCTTGTCTTTATATTTGTCTAAAAATTCTTCGGCGCCAGAAAAAGCAACTTCGTTAATATATTTCTGAACCTCATCTGAGGACATCCCTAAACCTTGATCAATGATATGAAGTTTTTTACCTTCTTTATCGATTTTAATTTCAATTTTAGGGGTTCCGTACTCTACACTCGCTTCGCCAATATTGGTTAAGTGTTTAAGTTTTAGAGTGGCATCTGTGGCATTACTCACTAATTCACGTAAAAATATTTCGTGATCGCTATAGAGGAATTTTTTTATCAGTGGGAAAATATTTTCTACCGATACATTAATCGTTCCTTTTGACATAATTATGTTTGTTTTAAGTTATATACAAATCAATAGTCAAAAAAAATACCAAATATTAAAAAGTGACAAACTGACATTTTAGTTTATATTTGTTACAGCATTTACGTTATCTTAAACTATGTACAACTCAAAAATTATAGGTTTAGGCCATTATGTGCCAGAAAATATTGTTACTAATGACGATTTGTCTAAGATTATGGACACTTCCGACGAATGGATTCAAGAACGTACGGGAATTAAAGAGCGTCGTTGGGCACTAGCTGGTGATGGTCAATCGACTTTTACAATGGGTTTGGAAGCTGCCAAAAAGGCGATTTCAAATTCTGGAATTGAAAAAGAAGACATTGATCTTATCGTTTTTGCTACTCTAAGTCCAGATTATTACTTTCCTGGTCCAGGAGTGCAAATTCAGGAAGCTTTAGAAATTAATACGGTGGCTGCTTTGGATATTAGAGCTCAAGGCTCAGGATTTGTGTATTCGATTTCTGTGGCGGATCAATTTATAAAAACTGGGAGGTACAAAAATATTCTTGTAATTGGAAGTGAACTCCAGTCGCATGGGATTGATAAATCGACTCGAAGTCGTAGCATTTCGGTTATATTTGGAGATGGTGCTGGTGCCGCAATATTGACTCGTGAAGAAGATTTAACAAAAGGGATTCTATCTACACATATACATTCTGAAGGAAAACATGCTCTTGAGCTTGCAACCGAGGCACCAGGTATGGGAACGCGTTGGGTGACCGATATTATTAAAGATAATGACCCCAATGATTTTAGTTACCGTCCTTATATGAACGGACAATTTGTTTTTAAACACGCTGTCAAACGCTTTAGTGAAGTGATCAGTGAAGGATTGCAAAAAAACAAATTGGAGGTATCTGATATTGATATGCTCATTCCGCACCAAGCAAACTTACGCATCTCTCAATTCATTCAAAAGCGATTTGGACTGTCGGACGATCAAGTTTATAATAACATTCAAAAATACGGTAATACTACCGCAGCTTCCATTCCAATTGCTTTATCTGAAGCCCATCAACAAGGAAATATTAAAGAAGGTGATACGGTTGTTTTAGCGGCTTTTGGAAGTGGTTTTACTTGGGGAAGTGTGATTATTAAATGGTAGTTTAGAATTACATAAATCCGCCTCCAGTTTTTTCATTATCCTCTCTTTTTTTACGAGACTTTGCATTGTATTTTGTACTCCCAAACCGGTATGTGACTCCTAGGTAAATAGTGTTGCTTTCCCAGTTAAACTCACCTTCTTGTACATAAGGACTCGAGCCGTCAAATCGAAACTTCATGGTGTTAAAAATATCATTGTAATTTAGACTAAGGCTTCCTTTGCCTTCATCAAAACTAACTCGAGAACCGATATTGACAAAATACATAGGTTTTTCATTAAACTGCAAATTTGAGTTTCGACCTCTGTAAAAACCAAATGCGGTGAGGTTTACTTTGTTGCTCACTTTGAAACTGTTATAAAGTCTAAAATTCCATGCGGTATTATCAACCGAATTTGTTTCCGTAATGATGTCTTCTAATACGGCAGTTTCTATGGGCGCATTAAGACGCTCTGCAATCCCTTCAAGAGTTTGAGAGTATAAATCAAAACCACCGTTTAAACTCCACCATTTTGTGAGCTTGTAACTGCTAGATAATTCGATACCATAAGCGGTTGTATCATCAAAATTATCGTGGGTTAATATTAATCGTCCCGAATTTATATCCGAACGATCTACAAACAGCGCTCGATTAATTTCATTTGAAATTTTTCTAAAATAAGTTCCAAAAGTCATACTCCCACCTTTTAAATTTCGAGTGTAATTAAATTCAATCGAATTGGTGAATTGAGGTTCAAGCTCGATGTTACCGTAAGAAGACACTAAGGGGGTACTCCATTCTTTTATAGGGTTTATTTGACCAATTCCAGGGCGATCCACACGTCTGCTATAATTGAGTTGGAAGGCGTTTTTGTCTGTGGGTGCATAGGTAATAAAGGCGGAAGGGTATAATTCAAAATATTCGTTTGAAAAAGCTGTGTTTGTAATGGTATTCAATGGTTGACTTGTTTGTACTTCTAAGGCGGTTACGACTACATTTTCTAATCGCAGCCCTAGTTGATACGACCATTTATCAAGCTTGGTGTTGTAGTTTCCATACAAGGAATAAATATCCCGTGAATAATCAAAATCGGAGTCGGGAGTAGGAACGAGTGTACCAGAGAGGTTATACGAGTCTCCAGTAGAAGCATAGTTTACTAATGAACTGAAGAGGTTTGCTTGTAAGCCCAATTCTATTTTTGAATTTTCTTTAATTGGATTCGCATAGTCAAGGTTTACAGTGGTTCGTTTGCGATCCGTTTTGTTGAAATCTAAGTAATCAGAACTGTTGCCTACGGGATATGAAAAGTCTGCAATGTTATTACTGTCAAAAGTATTATGATCTATTTCTAACTCTATATTGTGACCGT
>CALKHF010000118.1 GCA_938092255.1 uncultured Flavobacteriales bacterium
TTAACAAAATTGCGTATCAAATGTTTAACAACACTATTGGTCTTGATTTGGAGACTCCAGTGGAGCTAACAGATAACCTTGGTCAATTAATTGCGATGTATGCCTCGCTAAAGCCTTTAGAATCTATTCTTGAAGTAGAAAATGTAGTGGATTACAAAATTGCCTTCAATGACTTAAAAAGCAAGGAACTACTCCTTAAATTAGAAAAAAGTAAAGCATTGCCTACTCTGGATGTATTCCTGAATGGCAGCTATTCTGGGAATAATAATCAATTTAACTTTTTAGATAAATCTCAAAATTGGTTTGGCGCATCTCTGTTTGGCGTTTCAATGAACGTTCCTCTTTTTAGTTCTTTTGGACGCAGTGCATCTACTAAAAAGGCGCGCCTTAATTTAGAAAAATCGAAATCACTTTTAAAAGATACTTCAGAAAAAATTAAGCTAGAAATTTCTCGTGCAAAAAGTGAGTATGAGTTTGCGGTTGAAGATCTTGAAATCAAAAAAGAGGCCCTTGAACTTTCAGAAAACATAGCCAAAAAGAATGAAATAAAATTCTTTGAAGGACTGATCACTAGTTTTGATTTATCTCAGGCTCAACGCCAACTATATACTGCACAAGAAGACTATTTATCATCTATGTTAAATATCCTTGTTAAGAGAGTAAATTTAGAAGCACTTATTACCCCAACCCTTAAAAATTAAATAATGAAACAACTCCATAATTTTACAATGATGAAACATCTATTTTCACTACTTATTTTATCACTTGTGCTCTCCTGCGGCACTTCGGATAAAGAATCACAATCCTTGACCGACTTAAAAACCAAAAAGGCAGCTCTTAAAGAACAAATGGACCGTATGGGAACAGAGCTGAAAGAAATTGAAATAGCGATTTCAGAGTTAGATACACTGAAAAAACTTATGAGCGTAACCTCTATCAAGGTAGAAGTCAAAGATTTTAATCACTATGTAGAAGTACAGGGAACTGTGAAAGCCGATCAAACCATTGATCTTCATGCAGAAATGGGCGGTACTGTAACGGCTATTTTGGTTAAAGAAGGTCAAAAAGTTTCAAAAGGGCAGCTCCTAGCAACCTTGGATAGTGATGTTATAGATAATTCTGTTTTACAATTAGACACACAACTCGCCCTAGCAACAACTACCTTTGAACGTCAAGCCAGACTATGGGAACAGAATATTGGAAGTGAAATTCAATATCTACAAGCAAAAGCCCAAAAAGAAGGTCTAGAAAATAGTGTGAAAAGCTTGAAAGCACAAGCACGAAAAATGAAAATAATCGCTCCATTTTCAGGGATCATTGATCAGATTTATGCCAAAACTGGAGAACTCACTTCGCCACAAAAACCTTTCCTAAAACTTGTAAACCTGAATAAGGTTTATGTAGAAAGCGAGGTCACTGAAACGTATTTAAATTCCATAAAAAAAGACACCAAAGTTCTGCTAAATTTTAGATCTATTGGAACCTCTGTTGAAGCCTCAGTCTCTCAAGTTGGGAATTTTATCAATCCAAGCAATCGAAGTTTTAAAATGCGTATCGATCTTAAAAACCCTAATAATGAGTTAAAAGCAAATTTACTTGCAGACATTAAAATAAATGACTTTAAGGCGAATGGGACTGTTATCCCAACGCGGCTTGTACAAAGAGATCGCGATAATAAAACCTTTGTTTATACTATTGAACCTAAAGAAAACAATCACAAGGTTATTAAAACGTATGTAACAGAAGTTATGAATTACGACAACCAATCTTACATATCTGACGGGCTTGTTCCGAATTCGATTTTGGTAGATAAAGGCGCACGACTTGTAAATAATAATGAAGAAGTAACTCTTGTACACTAGGAAACTATGAGCGCAAAAAAAATAAAAGAATTTAAACTTTCTTCTTGGGCGATCTCAAATCGCATGACCGTTTCAGTGATTACATTTATCATTGTATTGAGTGGATTACTTTCATACACAGGAATGGCGCGTGAAAATTTTCCAGAAATTATTATCCCACAAATTTATGTTGCAACTCCTTATCCTGGAAATTCGGCACTGGATGTAGAAAAGCTAATTACCAAGCGGTTAGAAAAAGAAATAAACTCAATTACTGGAGTTGACAAAATTACGTCTAATTCCATTCAAGGCTACTCTAGTATTGTGGTGGAATTTAGTTTTGATTTTACGCCTACTGAAGCACTTCAAAAAGTAAAAGACAAAGTCGATGTAGCAATGGCTGATCCAGACTTTCCCAAGGACTTGCCTTCTGAACCGAGTGTTTCGGAAATGAATTTTAGCGAGCGAATTCCAATTATGAATATTAACTTGTCTGGCGAATTTTCGATGGATCAACTTAAAGAATATGCGGAATATTTAGAAGATAAAATTGAAGAGCTTTCGGAAATTTCGAGTGTTGACATCCGAGGAGTTCAAGAAAAGGAACTTGAAATTGCGGTAGATTTGTATAAAATGGAAGCTTCAAAAATTAGCTTCAACGATATTGAAAATGCAGTTGCATTTGAAAACATGAGTATTTCTGGGGGAGATATTCTGGAGAATGGTATTAGAAGAACCGTCCGTGTTTTAGGCGAATTTAAGGATCCCTTAGCGGTTAAAGATATTATTGTCAAACAAGAAAAAGGTAACATCGTTTACCTAAGAGATATTGCGGATGTAGATTTCAAAGAACAAGAAAAAGAGAGTTTTGCTCGTGAGTATCTACAGCCTGTGGTCATGTTAGATGTTAAAAAAAGAGGAGGGCAAAACCTTCTTGAAGCTTCAACAAAAATTGATGCTCTTTTGGAGGATGCCGCTGCAAACGTATTTCCACACAATTTAATTATCTCCAAGACAAACGACCAATCCAATGACACTCGAACAATGGTTTCTGATCTTGAAAACAGTATCATATTAGGGGTTATTTTAGTCGTTGCAGTCCTCTACTTCTTTTTAGGCTTTAGAAATGCATTGTTTGTTGGA
>CALKHF010000119.1 GCA_938092255.1 uncultured Flavobacteriales bacterium
AAAAAGAGGAAAAGGAAGAAGAAAAAAGTCAGCGTCAAAAAACAAACCTAAAGCATACATGAGAACTGTAAGAATTGCTATTGAGACAATTTTCTCCTCCCTAATCATCACTGCCTATAACGTCATATATATAATCAAATGTTGATAAAATATCTGGTTCACCATCCACAATGGCAACATCATGCTCAAAATGAGCACTTGGTTTTCCATCCGCAGTAACAATGGTCCATTGGTCTTCAAGGGTAATGACTTTTTCTGTACCCATATTAATCATAGGTTCAATGGCTATGGTAAGTCCGTTTTGTAACTTTTTACCTCGACCCCGTCTCCCATAATTTGGGACCTGTGGTTCTTCATGTAAAGTCTTACCTAATCCATGACCAACCAAATCCCTAACTACACCATAACCATTAGCTTCAGCATGTTGCTGAATGGCATACCCAATATCTTCTAATCGATTGGATGTCGTGCATTGTTCTATTCCCTTATACAAACATTCCTTAGTGATTTTTAATAATTTTTTTACTTGAGGATCAACATTTCCAATCTGAAAGGTGTAAGCGTGATCACCATAATATCCCTTATAAACAGCACCACAGTCCACAGAAACCACATCTCCCTCTTCTAAGGCTTTATCCGTTGGCAAGCCATGAACAACCATCTCATTCACTGATATCAACAAGGTACTCGGACAGCCATATAAACCTAAAAAACCGGGAGTGGCCTCTTGTGAAAGAATATAATCGTGTGCCATTTTATCGAGCTCTTTTGGCGTAACCCCTTCTTTCATATGTTTCGCAATTAGTCCCAAGGTTCTACTTACAACTTGGGCAGCATCACGCATGATGGCTATTTCTTCTTGAGTCTTGTATAAAATCATGTTTCTGCTAAATAAAGGCATGACCTGCAAATTTAGACAAATATCAGTTTGCGAAAGCTATTTTAATTGATTTAACCATTTAAGTGTATCCACACCGTCTGCATAGTCATTAAGCGAAGGTTGTTGTGCATTACCAAAAGAAATATGACCATTCCCAACAATACATTGTAAATGATCTTTGTTTTTTTCTAAATAGGCAGTAATATCTGATTCAGAATCATAAAAATGATAATAAAGCATACCTAAGGGTGAAAACAACTCAGCAGATTCTTTTAATAAAACAAAGTTATTATCAAGAAGTTGTTCTTGATTCAATAGATGAACCGCTTTATTGTAATCATAGTTGTTTCCATATTTCTTATTATGAATGACATCCCCCATAACAACAATACCCTCAAAAACCTTATTAAGGTCATAGCTTCGAGGCAATAACAAATGAGATACGTTTCTACACCCTCTTCCGTAATAATTAAAGATATCATTTGCCAAAAGCTGAATATCTTTATTGCTTTCATTTCCGTTAAGAATCGCTATAGACGTTCGATTAGACCTAAATATATGTGGATAAGAAGAAAAGTATTGTTCAAAATATGAAGAGCTAGAATCACTTCCTGTTGCAATGACAGCATCAAAATCAGAAATTCTACCCTCGGAAAACGCTATTCTTTCTTTGAGCTCAGGATCAAAAACAAATAAAAAGTCCGCCAAAGCAGGTAGTAAATATTTATCTTCTGAACTAAGCTTTGCTAAAACCTTATTTCCAGACATCAAAACACTAAGAAAATCATGAAACCCTACCAATGGAATATTTCCAGCCATAATCACTGCGACAGTTTTAGCTTCTCTATGATAATCATACTCTGCTGTCCAATTATGAAGCTGGTTTTCGGTCAATAATCCACCAAGGCTAAGAAGTGATTTACGAACCATATCTTCGGTAAACCAACCATTGTAGTGCTTTTGTCTACTTATTAGTTCGTTAAAGTTTGAATGTTCTTCTTTTGTAATGCCCAAATCAAAACCTGTCCAATCATTTGATTTTCCAAAGTGAGTCATCAACTTACCAAGTCGACTAAATGCAAATTCTATTTTTATTTTTTCCACACCACAAATATACAAAGCATCTTTTTTGTAATTTGAACAAAAGATTCCAAAATCCGTTTCTATATTTGTAAAAAATTTGTTTGCTATGGCAATTATAATCACCGATGAATGTATCAATTGTGGAGCTTGTGAGCCCGAATGCCCTAATAATGCTATCTATGAAGGGGGAGCTGAATGGAAATATTCAGATGGAACAACACTCAAAGGCATGATTACAACACTTAATGGAGACGACCTCCAGGCAGATCAAGCGCAAGAGCCTGTTGATATGGACGTATATTACATCGCTCACGATAAATGTACGGAATGTGTAGGCTTTCATGATGAACCTCAGTGTGCTGCTGTTTGTCCTGTTGATTGCTGTGTGGACGATCCAGATTATCGGGAATCAGAAGATGAGCTTTTGGCGAAAAAAAGCTTCTTGCATTTATAAGTTTAGATTGGCTGTGCTTTAGAAATGGTTATTTCAATATAAGAAGCACCTACGCCGTTAGAACTGAAATTTGCATCATGCATAACGTAACCTTCACTTTTATACAATAAAGTCGCGAGTTCTGATTTTAATCTTCCCTCACCAACGCCGTGAATTACTAAAACTTTTGTTTTTCTTTTGGCCAAATTTTGATTAATGAATTCCCTAAACCTTTTGATTTGAAGATTTAACTTATCATAAGAGCTGAATCGGTCATCTTCATCCAATAGAGCCTCAAAGTGAAGATCAATAGAAGGAATCATATCCAATCCTTTTTTTGCTATTGAACTGCCTGTTTCATCCGCGTCTTTTATTACGATTTCTCCACTTACGACAGGTTTGGTTTTGACAATTAAACCCAAAGTGACTTTTTGATCAAAACCATGCTCATCCTCTACTTCGGCATATGTGTCAGCGATATTGACAATAGTATAGGTTCCCGTTTCGTTCAAAATTGAAACCCGTTCTCCAATCGAAAATTTCATTTAAACCCTATTACATATTACGACGATACTGCCCTCCTACCTCAAACAAGGCGTTTGTGACTTCCCCCAATGAAGCTACTTTACAAGTTTCCATCAATTCTTCAAAAATATTCTCATTATTGACGGCCGCGTCTTGAATGACTTTCAAGCCTTCTTTTACTTCCTTTTCATTTCCTTTGTTGAGATTATCAAGCATTGATATTTGATATTTCTTCTCTTCTTCCGTTGCACGAATTACCTCTTTAGGTAGGATTGTTGGAGATCCTTTAGAACTTAAAAATGTGTTCACACCAATGATTGGGAATTCTCCAGTATGCTTCAAAGTTTCATAATACAATGATTCCTCTTGAATTTTTGAACGTTGGTACATGGTTTCCATTGCACCTAACACGCCACCTCTCTCCGTAATACGATCAAATTCAGTAAGCACGGCTTCTTCAACCAAATCAGTCAAGTCCTCAATGATGAAAGCTCCTTGTAAAGGATTTTCGTTTTTAGCTAGACCCAATTCTCTGTTTATAATGAGTTGAATAGCCATAGCTCTTCTCACCGATTCTTCTGTAGGCGTTGTAATCGCCTCATCATAAGCGTTGGTATGAAGAGAATTACAATTGTCATAGATGGCATACAAGGCTTGAAGAGTAGTACGAATATCATTAAAATCAATCTCCTGTGCGTGCAATGAACGTCCTGAAGTTTGAATGTGGTACTTGAGCATTTGAGCTCTTGCATTGGCGCCATATTTTTTACCCATTGATTTCGACCATATTCTTCTTGCAACACGACCAATGACGGCATATTCAGGATCAATCCCATTTGAGAAAAAGAAAGATAAGTTTGGTCCAAAGTCATTAATACTCATTCCTCTACTCAGATAATATTCTACATAGGTGAATCCATTGGCTAAAGTAAAAGCAAGCTGCGTAATAGGGTTGGCACCTGCTTCTGCAATATGATAACCTGAAATTGAAACAGAATAAAAATTCCGAATTCCTTTCTGAATAAAATACTCTTGAACATCTCCCATCAACCTTAAGGCAAACTCAGTCGAAAAAATACAAGTGTTTTGTGCCTGATCTTCCTTTAGAATATCAGCCTGAACCGTACCTCTCACCTGTTTCAAAGTATCCGATTTAATTTTCTGATAAACCTCATCATTAAGAACCTGATCTCCAGTTACCCCTAATAGCATAAGTCCGAGACCATCATTTCCTTCCGGCAACTCTCCATTGTAACTTGGTCTTGAAACACCTTTCGCTTGATAAATCGTCTTGATTTTATTTTCTACCATGGATTCCAAACCATTTTCCTTAATGTATTTTTCACAATTTTGATCAATTGCAGCATTCATGAAAAAAGCCAAAAGCATTGGTGCGGGACCGTTAATTGTCATCGAAACAGATGTTGCCGGATGACTTAAATCAAAACCAGAGTACAATTTTTTCGCATCATCTAGGCAACATATAGAAACACCAGCATTTCCGATTTTTCCGTAAATGTCCGGTCGTAAATTTGGGTCATTCCCATAAAGAGTGACAGAATCAAATGCTGTAGACAAGCGTTTGGCTGGCATGCCCAAGCTCACATAATGAAAACGCTTATTCGTTCTTTCTGGACCTCCTTCACCTGCAAACATTCTTGTCGGATCTTCTCCTTCACGCTTGAAGGGAAATAAACCTGATGTATAAGGGAAGTTACCAGGGAAATTCTCTTGAAGTACCCATCGTAAAATATCGCCCCAACTCTTGTAATTTGGAGAAGCAACTTTCGGTATCTTAGAATGAGAAAGAGATTCGGTGTGGGTATTAATTTTCAACACTTTATCTCTCACCTTGAACTCATAAACAGGATCTTTGAATGCTTGTTTCTTATCATTCCAATTTTGAAGAAGCTCCCAGTTTTTGGGATCAAAATTGAGTTTCTCCTTTTCAAAAACTTCTTCAATATTTTTCACTATACGGTCTTTGTCTTCAAGCTCAGAATCAACAATAGTTTCCATTGAGGAATGCAATCCCTGAAGCCTCTCAGCAACCTTAACTTGTTGCTCAACCCATTTGTCATAGGACCTATTGTTTTCTGAAATTTCAGATAAGTAACGGGTTCGCTCAGGTGGAATTACAAATATTTTTTCAGACATTTCTCTTGTGATTTGAAATGTCGAAGTCAATGAAGACCCTGTTTTTTCATCAATGTGATCCATGATTACTTTGTATAAAGTATTCATGCCTGGATCATTGAATTGAGAAGCAATGGTGCCATGAACTGGCATATCATCTACATTCGATTCCCACAAATTATGATTTCTCTGATATTGTTTTCTTACATCTCTTAAAGCATCTAGAGCTCCACGTTTATCGAATTTATTTAAAGCAATAACATCTGCAAAATCCAGCATATCAATCTTTTCCAGCTGAGTTGCTGCTCCATATTCAGGAGTCATTACATACAAAGAAACATCCGAATGATCCAAAATCTCGGTATCGGACTGACCTATTCCTGAAGTTTCAAGAATAATTAAGTCAAAAGAGGCGACTTTTAATATTGATATCGCATCTGCCACATGTTTTGACAATGCTAAATTTGATTGACGAGTTGCCAATGACCGCATGTAAACGCGATCGTTTTTTATCGAATTCATACGAATTCTATCTCCCAAAAGAGCTCCTCCTGTTTTTCGTTTTGATGGATCTACAGAAACAACTGCAATTTGTTTGTCATCAAAATCAATTAAAAATCTTCTTACCAATTCATCAACCAAAGATGATTTACCTGCTCCACCGGTTCCAGTTATCCCAAGAACAGGAATGCTTTTTTGCCCTGCCAACTCTCTAATTGATTCGATTCTGTCTTTATGTATATCTGAGAAGTTTTCTGCTGCAGAAATCATTCTCGCTATACCCGGCACATTTTTTTGCTCGAGATCTTTGATCGAATGCTCCAATTTTTCTCCTAAAGCAATATCACATCGTTCAACCAAATCATTAATCATCCCCTGTAAACCCATAGATCTTCCATCGTCCGGATGGTATATTTTGGTTATACCATAATCTTCAAGCTCTTGGATTTCTGAAGGAAGTATTGTTCCTCCCCCTCCTCCAAAAATCTTAATTTGAGGCGCGCCTTTTTCTTTAAGCAAATCAAACATATATTTAAAATACTCATTATGACCACCCTGATAAGAGGTCATCGCAATGGCTTGAGCATCTTCTTGAATCGCACAATTGACAACTTCTTCTACTGAACGATCATGTCCCAAATGTATCACTTCACAGCCCGTAGACTGGATGATTCTTCTCATGATATTTATTGCAGCATCATGACCATCAAAAAGAGATGCAGCTGTTACAATTCGTATTTTGTTCTTGGGTTTATAAGGTGCTACCTGTTCCATTGAAGATGTAAATTTTAAGCGCCTAAAAGTACGAATTCCAACGCGAAAACTAGGACATAAGCTTTAGATTTCCATGAATACTAATGGACAGAGGATACAAACACCCAATATCTTTGGTATTTGCTGTGATTTGTTTGATAAAAACCAACTCCCATATGAGTTGCACTTTCATTCAACAGATTTACATTATGACCAGGGCTATCCACCCACCCTTTAAATACGGCTTCGGGCGAGTTATAACCAGCACCAAGGTTTTCAGTGTTTGCAAATCCTGGATAAAATTGTTTAATTCTCTTGAATGTAGAAACACCACGCAGTAAACGGCCATTAATTCGATTATGAGTGGCATGATCGAAATAGTCTTCATTTGCCATGTCTGCCGCATGGTATCTGCCCGCCAACATTAAAGAAGGATGTATTTGCAATTTATTAAGTCCATTTTCAGTTCGATAGGTATTAATCAAATTCATTAGTTCAATTTCATAAGCCCTGTTTATTGCCTTAATTCGTTCATTTCCTGATGGATTAGAGTCAAATTTTACTAAAACTGGCTCTTCATTGGGCAGATTGAATGAAAAGAGCATTATACTTAAAATGAGAAAATACTGCACTGACTTCATAGAGGATATCTTTACTTGTCATAACACAGACAAAAAAGTATGTTACGTCTTTCGATGTATATCGAACTCTTCTTTAGTACTTGACTCAAAAGGCGTTTTACAGTCAATCATGTCTTTTATTCTAATAAATTCAGGATACTTAGCGGCAGTCGTTTTTGTTGTAATTACTGAGGAACCAACGAGCTGAATCTCTTCAAATGAATGCTCGGATAATATCTTGTAAAAGGACTTGTTGTTCAAAAGCTTTCGGTATTGGGGATACATCTTTACTTGTTTGGATTAAAGAACCTACCTCGGCTTATTTTCTGTTTAATTTCTTTTTCCTCATTTACAAATTTCAAAGCAGTATAAAGTACATCAGGCAAATAAATATCCTCAATAGTTGTTCCTTTCGATCTGTAGTTCAATGTATCCTCATAAAGAGGTAATTCAATTTTTTCATGTTCCTGTATAAATATAAAATACATTGTTCGATAATCTTCCAAAGGTTGACGGTTAAGAAATTTAGCTGCCTCACGAGCAAAGGCCTCGGAATTCAATGGGAAATTATGAACGATGTAAACTTGCTCTATTAATTGAGTACTATCGGTAATTTTTGTGAAATGGTCAATTTTTTCAAATCTTATATTTTTAGTTTTATTCCCTTGACCATCACCATTACAATTGGAAAAAAGACCAATCATAAAGATCAAAGCCACAACAAAATAGGCTTTATTAATATTGGACATAATTGCATTTTATTTTAAAAGTATATTAATTTGGTATAAGATGAGATAATATTATGAGTGAATCATTAAACGATAGAGACCGAAATAGCTTATCAGAAGCCAAAAAGAACCGAAAGGTTTATCGAAAAAAACTAATTCAGTTAAAAAAACAGAAAGCCAAATCATTGAATCATCTTTTCAACGAACTTCATGAAGATGAATTTGAAACAATGGATTGTTTGAGCTGTGCCAATTGTTGTAAAACCACCAGTCCCATTTTTAGAAATGCAGACATTAATAGACTTGCAAAGCATCTCAGGATGAAAGCAGGAATGTTTACTGAAAAATACTTAACGCTGGACAACGATAATGACTATGTGTTACAAAAGTCGCCCTGCTCATTTTTAAATGAAGACAACACCTGCCAAGTATACGACGTTCGACCTTTAGCTTGTCGAGAATATCCACATACAGATCGAAAAAATGTAGCTCAAATTATGGATCTTACTATTAAAAATACAGAGGTCTGTCCGGCTGTGGCTCGAATTGTAAAACAAATCGTTAATATTCCTTGACTTTCTTTTCAATTCTCTAAACTAAACCTGTAAAAAATGGTATTTGCAACGTCTGCAATGAATCCTGCAAACATCATTACAAAAAATAAAACAGAAAAAATCAAAAACGCCGAAAGGCCTATCTGAAACAGATAGACAACATCATTATTCGTACTCACATATTTGTGTATAAAATTCGTAATATCATGCCATTGATTAATAAATGGATAGTGATTACTCCCCCCAAGAAAATAATCTAAAAATTCATTGCACATAAAAAAATATTAATCGATAAAAAAGCCCAGCATTTACTGGACTTTGACTTTTACAGTGAAAGCATTTAGCTACACCTTCTTCTTACTTTTCTTGAGCTTGTCATCTTCAATTGGCTCCTCCGCTTTTAGCTCAATAAGTTCAGATTCTGGATCTTGCAAATCCACATCAGAATCTTTGGTTGTCATTTCTTCCACTATAACATCTGGATTGTCAGAGGCAGACGTACCACCACAACTCACAAGTCCCAATCCACAACTTGTGATACATAAAAAAACTAACTTTTTCATAATTTTGTTTTTAATTAACACTTGCTTTAAAACCGAAATCAACAGTTTTCGTTACCCTGTTTTACTGGTTTTTAACTTTCTTTATGAATTTTAATGATAGATATCTTATAAGTTAAAGCTTAAACAAACCCAATACAAAGCTGTTCTTCTTTTATGGTCGTATTTGACTCTATATATGTTCACCCCTTACCATCAAATCATCGATTTCCGATGGAAAAATATGATCTACTTCCTAGACAATTGATTTATGAGGGTACAATTAAGGAAAGCGATATTACTCGTCCTTCCTCCATTGAAATGGCCAATGTGGAACGGGTTCACTGCTCAAAATATCTTAGGGATTTAAAATCACTTGGAATAACTCCTAAAGCACAACGAAAAACGGGTTTTGTTCATTCTCAAAAGCTTATTGAACGAGAATTAACCATCATGGAGGGAACCAGAATGGCCGCAGAGATTGCAATAAAAACAAACATAGCCTTTAATATTGCTGGAGGAACCCATCATGCATTCCATGACCGAGGAGAGGGCTTTTGCCTACTAAATGATCAAGTCATTGCCTCGAAGTGGCTTTTACATAAAAACATGGTTTCATCGATTCTTATTATAGATTTAGATGTTCATCAAGGTAATGGAACAGCTGCCTTGTGCGAAAACGAATCCGAAATTTTCACCTTTAGCATGCACGGGAAAAACAATTATCCTCTAAAGAAAGAGAAATCCAATTTAGACATTGAATTAGCGGATAAAACTGATGATAAAACGTATTTGTATCAATTGGAATCTCAGCTCGAATATATCGGGAATACTATTGAACCCGAATTCATATTCTATCAATGCGGCGTAGATATTCTCGAGTCCGATAAATTGGGGAGACTTGGTGTTTCAAGACAGGGCTGTAAGAACAGGGACCAACTTGTTTTCGAATTCAGTAAGCAGCTCAATGTTCCTATTGTGTGCACAATGGGTGGCGGATACAGTGAGGATATAAAAAACATTGTTGAAGCTCATTCCAATACATTTAGAGAAGGTCTAGATATCAGAACTTGAATTTTAATAGTCGAAATTAAAATTTCTTGACATTTAAATTAGTTGTAAATTTGCATTGATATGTCTTTTTTATTGTTTCTTAACGACATCGCAGGAAGTGAAATTCTTTTAATCCTAGCTTTTGTATTGCTTTTTTTTGGAGCAAACAGTATTCCGAGTATCGCAAAAACAATGGGAAAAGCCATCTATCAGATTCGAAACGCTTCTGATGATATAAAAGATGAGATTAAAAAATCAGGCGTTGATATTAAAAAAGACTTAAATATTTCAGAACTGGTAAAAGAAACCGAGGAAGAAATCAAACAGCCAATGGATCAAATGCTGACCGATATAAAACATACCGTTAACTATGAGCCTCCTTCAACAAAGAAGGTTAATGTAGAATCAGTTAACAATGAAAATATAGAAAATGAAGGAGATTAAAGTAGGAATCATAATGGGAAGCATTTCCGATCTTCCAGTTATGAAAGAGGCCAGAGAAATATTAGGTTCTCTAGGCATTGAATCGGAGGTGCAAATTGTTTCTGCTCATAGAACACCAGAAAAAATGGTGGAATACGCCAAAAGTGCATCTAAAAGAGGAATAAAAGTGATTATTGCCGGCGCTGGTGGAGCCGCCCATCTTCCTGGGATGACCGCATCTATGACTACCCTACCCGTGATTGGTGTACCCATTAAGTCATCTAACTCCGTAGACGGATGGGACTCTATTTTGAGTATTCTACAAATGCCAAATGGCATTCCGGTTGCCACTGTAGCCCTTAATGGCGCTAAAAACGCGGGTATACTTGCCGCTAGAATCATTGGCACTACAGATGAATCAGTAGAAAAAAGACTTTCTAGATATGCTGATGAAATGAAAGCCAAAGTAGAAAAAAGTCAAAATCAGATTGACTAGTTATACATTAAGTATTTTGATCTGATTTCCGAATATGTATCAAGTCCATTTTGCCATGTTTTTCGAATTTCGTCTTCACTCAAACCCGATAAAATTTGATTATACAACTTGTCCGTTCCAGACAACTTCTGAAAAAATGATTTTCGAGTAATAAAATCGCTGCCTGTCAAGTAATCTCTGGATTTAATTAAATATTCTAAATTGATCTCCTTCCGAGAATAATCAATAGCTGGCTTTAAAGCATAACACTTTGTATTTTCATATTTTGGATTGCTTGCCCCTTCTGTAGATTTTGGAGTAAATGTATGTTCAGATGTTGGAAATTTTGGATGACCATACCATTCAAAAGGCGTTAACGTACCTCGCCCAACACTCACGCTGGTCGCTTCTAAAAGGCATAAACTTGGATACAACCTGATCGCCTCATCTGTTTTTAGATTTGGAGAAGGAGGAACGGGAAGGCTGTATTTCATTTGATGATTGTAATTTAAGACGGGTATTACACTTAATGCACATTGCACGGAACCTTTCAGCCATTTTTCGCCATTTATCATTTTACCGTATTCTCCAATAGTCATTCCATGAACAATCGGCACTGGGTGCATTCCAACAAACGATTTGTATTTGCTCTCTAATAGTGGCCCATCAAAATAATCACCATTTGGATTGGGTCGATCAAGTATAACAACAGGAATACCATTTTCAGCACAAGCCTCCATAACATAATGCAACGTTGAAATGTAAGTGTAAAATCGAACACCAACATCTTGAATATCAAATAGAACCACATCGATTCCTTTGAGGTCTTCCATTGTTGGTTTCTTGTGTGAGCCATATAATGAGACAATTGGTAGCCCCGTAATTGGGTCTGTAGAACTTGATATGTGCTCTCCAGCACTTCCTTTTCCTCTGAAACCATGTTCGGGAGAGAATACCTTAACTACATTATGACTCAAGGCAATCAAGGTATCTACGAGATGTATGCCTGTAGAGAGTATGGAGGATTGGTTTCCTACTATTGCAATGTGTTTATTACTGATGATCCCTTCATAAGCACTCAACTGATCAGAACCAATCGTAATAGAATCCTCTGAATTTAATTCTATTGAATCCTTTTGGGAAATATTTTGATCTAGGTTCAAGGTGTGGTCATTAGAATGACAAGAAAATAGTAAAAACAAAAAAATCCATACCAAGCCAAAATGCTTTACGTATTTTTGATACTTAAAAATCAAAATAGTGTCTTTTGAATATTTCATAGCGAACAAAATTATTAAAACCGACAAGAAAGGTAAAAAAGTTTCCAAACCTATCATGCGTATATCCATGATAAGTATTGCACTGACTATTGTTGTTAACTTAATTACCATAGCCGTTGTTACTGGTTTTCAAAATGAAATTAGAAAGAAAATTGTTGGGTTTAGTGCACCATTATTCATTATGAAAGATGGGAACAAGAATATATTTGAAGCAGACCCCATTCGCATTGATCAGAAAAAGATAAATAAGGTAAAAAAACTCAAAGGGGTCAAATCGATCGCACCCATTATTTATAAACCGGCACTAATACGATCGGAAAAATTTGAAGACAAGAATAATAAAGAAATTGTTAAACAGGACGTAACTGGGGTGGTATTAAAAGGTATTAACGAAAATTACCCTTTGGATTTTCTCAAATCACAACTCGTTGATGGCAGAATTCCCACATTCAAAGAAAACGACCATAGTGTCGTTCTATCCAAAAAAATCTGTAACGATTTAAACTTTAAAATAGGTGATGAAATTGCTGTTTTTTTTGTAAAAAAACGATCATTAATGAGACGGTTTAAAATCATAGGAATATTTGAAACAGGGATTGAAAAAATAGATAATGAGATTATTTTTGCTTCATTAGTTGGTGTTCAAGAGTTGACGGATTTTGGCGTCACAAAAGAAAACTCCTTAAATTATGTTTCAGGATTCGAAGTGCAAATAGAAAACTGGGAAGAACTAGAGAACCAATCCATAAATATTTCAGAAATCATTGAATTGGAGCCAAATGAACACAATGAACTACTAAAGGTTGTTAATGTACTAGAATCGGAAAATGAAATATTTTCATGGCTTTCCTTTTTAGACACTAATGTTATTATTATTATTGTTTTAATGCTTATTATTGGAATCATTAACATCGGATCAGTGTTGTTGGTTATGATTGTCGTCAGATCTAATTTTATTGGCATAATGAAGGCTCTTGGGGTAAACAACTGGAGCATTAGAAAAATCTTTCTATATCAAACGGCATCGATTATTTTAAAAGGAATGCTCTTTGGAAATTTAATTGGTTTGATCTTGTGTTGGCTACAGTACTCTTTTCAAATCATAAAATTGGATGCAACAGTGTATTACCTATCTTCAGTGCCCATAGAATTGAGTGTGGTAGACGTTCTAATCATTAATATCATTACGTTCTTGGTTTGTATGATTAGTCTTTTACTTCCGAGTATGGTAATTTCAAGAATTTCGCCATCCAAATCAATTAAATTTAATTAATAGGATGAAAGAAGTAAGTCATATATCCCGAACAGAATTGAATTTATTTTCTGAGCATGACTTGGACTTTATCCTTCATCAGGATAAATTGAAAGATTTTATTGGACTTCCTTTTTCTATGGAAAATTTCAGCGAACAAATTAAACTAAAGAAGAATAGCTTTGATCAAGAAAAAAGAAATGTTTTAACTGAAGTACTATCAGAACAATATGAGCATCTCAATAATAATGATAATGCAATTGATCAAATTAATCGATTAAAAGAATCTAATACATATACCATTACCACAGGTCATCAGCTTTGCTTATTGGGAGGGCCTATGTATTTCTTTTTGAAAATCATACACGTAATCAATCTTTCAAAAGCACTTAATAAGGAATATACAAATCATCATTTTGTCCCTGTTTTTTGGATGGCATCAGAAGACCATGATAGCGCTGAAATAGATCACCTTCATTTGTTTAATAAAGAAATAAAATGGGAGCACAATCAAACCGGAGCTGTCGGCAGGTTTAATAATGAGGGTCTTGAGAATGTATTTGATCATCTTTTAGGCCTTTTTAATGAAGAACGTCGTGATGAACTTCAAGAAATTTTCAATACACTAAAAGGAAATAATTACGGCGAAGCTTTTAGGAACTGGCTACATGAAATGTTTTCTGAGCAAGGACTCATCATTATTGATGGTGATAATAAAGAGCTTAAGGACCTATTTAAACCTTTAATGGAGTTAGAGCTTAAAGAAGGGGTTTCAAATAATGCAATTCAAGAAACAAACGAAAAATTAAAAAGATTAAAGCGAAAAACACAAGT
>CALKHF010000120.1 GCA_938092255.1 uncultured Flavobacteriales bacterium
AGCCAAATCTGTTGCCAATAATGTACGCTGTGATGCGTTTCTGAATTTAATGAGGCTGCGCTCACGATCAATTTGTTCCATGCCACCAAAAAAGCATGTGTGATCTACTTGATTGTCATTTAAAAATTGAGAAACACCATCAAGGGTATCTTTGAAGTTGCAAAATATGATTCCTCTTTTTTCGCCAAGACTTTCTAATAAATTCAAGAGTGTATCTAGTGTGTTTTTTGTAGAATGAACCCATGATAGGTCAAGGATATTTGATTTAGTCTCCAAATAGTCCAGTGATACTGGATTCTTGAATTTCAAAAACTCTGGCACTTCCTCTTTATGGGTAGCAGAGGTAAGTATTTTTCGATCTAATGAATTTAGTGCTGATACAATCTCTTTCATTTCTTTTTCGAAACCAATTTCAAGGGATTTATCAAATTCATCAATAACTAGATTTTTTATTCCATGAAGGGTTATACGGTTACGTCTAATATGGTCCGCAACTCTACCTGGAGTTCCTACTAGGATTGTAGGGGCATGAGTAAGTTCTATCTTTTCTTTTGAACCAGACCTTCCGCCATATACGGCATTGACCTTATAGCCTGTTCCCATGTCACGAATAACTTGTTCAATTTGAATTGCCAGTTCTCTGGCCGGAACTAATATGAGTAATTGAGTTTCGGTTGAATTCGCATCAAGTTTTTCTATGAGAGGCAACAAGAATGCCAGTGTTTTCCCAGTACCTGTGGGTGAAAGGATTAGAACTTCATTCGATTTATTTATGGCATCAATGGCTTCGTTTTGCATAGGATTGAGTTCATCAATTCCCATTTTTTGAAGTATTTGTGCTTGATTTTTTATTGAATTGTTCATGATTATTATTGGTCATTAATGACCAAGTTAATTAAATGAAAAGTGTCGTTTAAAAACGACACTTTTAAAAGAAGTCGGGATGAGTGGATTCGAACCACCGATCTCGCGCCCCCCAGACGCGCACTTTAACCGGACTAAGCTACATCCCGAATCGGACCGTAAAAATATGAATTTGTTTCAAACTATTGTACAATTCAAATGTTTCTAATTTGTAGTTTTGTATGGTGGGAATAACTAAAACATGGATTGGTGCATTGCGTCTAAGAACTTTACCTCTATCTTTGTCTGGAATTATTGTGGGTTCGGCAATGGCCCATTATTATGGTTCGTGGAATTTTCAGGTTTTTATATTGGCCATTTCAACAACAATTTTATTTCAAATTTTGTCCAACCTTGCTAATGATCTAGGGGACAGTCAAAAAGGAACGGATAATGATCAAAGGGTAGGTCCCACAAGAGCAATTCAGTCTGGATTAATCTCTCAACGCAGCATGAAAAATGCTGTAGTTTTCGTTACAGTTCTTGCATTGGCCTCGGCTTTTGGGTTAATCTACATAAGTTCTGACTTACTAAGTGACTCACTAATCTGGATTTATCTCGTTTTGACGGGACTTTCTATTGTTGCAGCGATATTATATACCGTAGGTAAATCAGCATACGGTTATTATGGTCTTGGGGATATCATGGTCTTTTTGTTTTTTGGATGTCTTAGTGTTTTGGGTGTGTTTATGCTATATGGAATGCAATTTGAAATTATAACAATAATGCCGGCATTTACTATTGGCTTGTGGAGTGTAGCTGTTCTCAATCTAAACAATATGAGAGACATGGTCAATGATAAAGCTTCATCAAAACGAACTATAGTGGTGCAATTGGGATCAACTCGTGCAAAGTATTATCATTTTTCCCTTATCCTTGCTGGACTTTCAATCTGGATAACTTTAAACGGTTTTTATGTTTATCTGAATGACAATTGGATCTTTATAATTGGGGTAATACCAACTCTGTTTTTATACCCCCATTTAAAGAAAGTCATTGAAGTTGATGATCCGATAATGTATGATCCAGAGCTAAAAAGGGTCGCTTTAATTACTTTTTCTTCTGCAATTCTATTCGCAATAACCTTATTTTTGGTATAGTTTGAAGAATTCAAGAAATACTAATTACGCGCCTTTCATTCTCAAAGATAATTCAGTAAATTTGCAACACTTTAAAGAAGAATAACATGAAAATATTGGTTTGTATAAGCAAGGCTCCTGACACAACGTCTAAGATTGCTTTTTCAGAAGAGAACACAAAGTTTGATGAAAATGGTGTCCAATTCATAGTGAATCCTTATGATGAATGGTATGCCCTGGTAAGGGCTCTTGAAATCAAAGAAGCAGGAGGAGGTCAAGTAACAATCATAACTGTAGGAGGAGCTAGTGATGATGCGATCATTAGAAAAGCATTGGCAATAGGAGCCGATGAAGCTGTCCGTATTGATGCAGAGGCAAAAGACGCTTATTTTACGGCCATTCAAATTTCTTCTTATGCCAAAGAGAATCATTATGATCTAATTTTGACAGGGAAAGAGACAATCAATTATAATGGTTCTCAAGTAGGTGGAATGATAGCCGCGGAATTAGACGTTCCCTTTGTATCCCTAGCTTCAAAATTGGAGGTGAATGGCAGTACTCTAACTGTAGAGCGTGAGATCGTTGGAGGTCTGCAAGTAGTAGAATTAAATGCACCTGCGGTAATCAGTTGTGCCAAAGGAATGGCAGAGCAGAGAATACCGAATATGAGAGGCATTATGGCCGCTAGAACAAAGCCGTTAAATGTAGTAGATGCAATAGAAATAGAAAACTTAACAGAATTCGTTTCTTATTCCTTGCCAAATGCAAAATCTGCAGTAAAAATGATTGATCCGGAAAATATGGACGAATTAGTAGAGTTATTACATAATGAGGCTAAAGTAATCTAACCAATAAATATTATAATATGATTTTAGTATATATAAATTCAACCAATGGCATTTCAAAATCCTCTTTTGAGGCCATTACTTATGGTAAGAAATTAGGTGATGTTATTGCATTAACAAACGGTGGAGCTTTGTCAGAAGATCTTGCTTCATTGGGTCAATATGGTGCATCTAAAGTGTTGGTTGATCGAGCAATCGATGGAGGTGATCAACAACAAATAACGAAAATGATTTCAAGTGTTGTTGAAAATAATGGTGTAAAAACAATTGTTTTTTCTCACGATCTGTTTGGTAAATCTGTAGCTCCAATGTTGTCAGTTCGTTTAAGAGCTGGATTGGTTTCAGGAGCGATATCTTTACCAGATGCTGATGGATGTATTGATGTCAATGTGTTCTCGGGTAAGGCGCTCGGAAAAGTAAGAGTCAATTCAGAAGTTAAAATAATATCTTTATTGCCAAATAGTATCCAGCCAGAAGAAAATGGTGGCTCATGTCCTGTAGAGGAAATTTCAGTGGATACTGGAAGCGTTTCAATCAAGGTGCTTTCAACCAAAAAACCAGAAGGAGAAATTCCTCTTCCTGAGGCAGAACTTGTAGTTTCTGCAGGACGAGGTTTAAAGGGTCCTGAAAATTGGGGTATGGTTGAAGATCTTGCGGTCTCTTTGGGAGCGGCCACGGCTTGTTCAAGACCTGTTGCAGATATTGGTTGGAGACCTCATCATGAACACGTTGGGCAAACTGGTGTTGCGATTAGGCCTAATTTATATATTGCAATAGGAATTTCAGGAGCGATTCAGCATCTGGCAGGAGTAAATGGATCAAAGGTTATCGTTGTAATTAATACAGATTCAGAAGCCCCATTTTTTAAAGCAGCTGATTATGGCATCATCGGAGATGCGTTTGAGGTAGTACCAAGATTAAATGAAGCCGTTAATAAGTTTAAGACGTCATAAAAATATGTTATCTTAATAAAGAAGATATAATTAATGCAAAAGGTTCGACTAGAAATTTCAGGAATAGCATACAGTCAGACACAGTCTGGTTCCTATGTTTTGACCTTATCTGAAGCGGCAGGTAATAGAAAGTTACCAATTGTGATTGGAGGGTTCGAAGCACAAGCAATAGCAGTAGAACTTGAAAAAATGATTCCAAATCGACCTTTAACGCATGATTTGATCAAATCTTTTTGTGTTTCTTATGACGTTGTAATCAAAGAGGTTCTCATTTATAAGTTTGTTGAGGGTGTTTTTTACTCAAAATTAATTTGTGAAAAAGATGGAGCAATTTCTGAAATTGACTCGAGGACATCGGACGCAATAGCAGTTGGAGTCCGTTTTAACAGTCCGATTTTCACTCTATCTAACATAATCGATGAGGCTTCAATAACAAATGATCAAGAAGATGCATTCGAAAGTGATGAAATTTTCGAAGAGGATGTCACTGAAGAGGATGAAAAAGAAGTAAGTTCTTTACTTAGCCATTCTATTCAGGATTTAGAGAAACAACTTCAGGCTGCCTTGGAAAATGAAAATTATGAATTGGCCTCTAAGTTAAGGGATGAGATAAATAAAAGATCTTAAGGTGTCAATCAAACTCCGTTTAATTGTAATGAGTTTTCTCCAGTTTTATGTCTGGGGTGCTTGGTTAATAACTATTGGTACATATTGTATTGAAGGCAAAGGGTGGACATTTCCAGAATTTGGGGCCGTTTTCTCAACATTGGCTATTTCGTCCTTAATAATGCCTGCAATTGTTGGAGTAATTGCCGATAAATGGATGAACGCTGAAAGGCTTTATGGTCTATTACACATATGTTACGGTGTTATTTTATTTTTCGTGCCCAATGTAGATGACCCTGGAATTTTATATTATTACATTCTCGGTGCCATGCTTTGTTACATGCCCACTATTTCTTTATCTAATTCTGTTTCATTTAATATTTTAAAAGCAAATAAATTTGATATCGTAAAGGTTTTTCCGCCCATTAGAGTTTGGGGTACTGTAGGTTTTATTATTGCGATGTGGGTAACCAATTTAACGGGTAGCAAGGCCAATGGAGATCAGTTTTATATCGCAGCAATGGCAGCCATTCTTTTGGGTGTATATTCGTTTACCCTTCCTAAATGTCCGCCGCAACGTTCTATTAGCGAGGATTCAAGTATTTTAGAAACATTAGGTTTGAAGGCCTTTAAGCTATTTGCGAATTATAAAATGGCGCTCTTTTTTGTTTTTTCGATGTTTTTAGGTGGAGCATTACAGTTGACCAATATGTATGGTGATGTATACTTGGATAGTTTTAAGGAAATTCCTCGGTATGCTGATTCTTTTGTTGTAAAATATTCAACGATTGTAATGTCCATTTCACAGGTTTCCGAAACCTTATTCATATTGGCCATACCATTTTTTCTGAAAAAGTTTGGAATCAAAAAAGTAATGATTTTCTCAATGATTGCATGGGTTCTTCGATTTGCTTTATTTGCGTACGGAAATCCTGCAGATGGTTTGTGGATGATATTACTATCCTGTGTCATTTACGGAATGGCTTTTGATTTCTTTAATATTTCAGGTTCTTTATTTGTAGAAACAACAACTGACGCCTCTATTCGGTCAAGTGCTCAGGGGGTATTTGTGATGATGACTAATGGTTTTGGAGCTTATTTGGGCACGATTGTGAGCAGCTGGGCCATTAATGAATTCTTTATCGCGTCAAATGGCTCAACGGATTGGCAAGGAGCATGGATGGCATTTGCAGTTTATGCTTTTATTATAGCGATTTTGTTTACCCTATTATTCAAGCACAAACATAATCCTGAAGAAATAAAAGAGGTTAAGCACTAATTTTATTTCAAGGTAAAAAGATCGGAAGTACCAAGGGTTCGTTCTATATTAAATCCTTCTCCATATTTCACCCCTAACTCTCTACCATAAGACAGCATTCGTCCTTCGATGTAATTAAAGAACTCCTTGCCTGAAATTGGTGTCTCTGATTCTTTTGAATCTGGGTTATAAAACTGACTACTATAGCATTTAATAAGCTCTACTTTTTGACCTCCATGTGAGCTTACATCAAAAATCACATCAGGACTAAGGTAGAAATCTTGAATATAATGCAACAACAAACGAGGTCTAAATTTCCCTTGTTGAATTCCATCATACTCCGTTTTAATTTTTTCTAGTCCAGATAAGTAACAAGCTTCAGAAACCAATTTGGCTCCCCTTCCGTGATCGGGATGACGATCTGTTATTGAGTTTCCAAAAACGATTTCGGGTCGATGTAAACGAATAAGCTCAATGATTTTAATTTTATTTTCATTAGATACTTCAAAAAAACCATCACCTA
Organism: uncultured Flavobacteriales bacterium; assembly: GCA_938092255.1. Taxonomy (GTDB): domain Bacteria; phylum Bacteroidota; class Bacteroidia; order Flavobacteriales_D; family Crocinitomicaceae; genus UBA952. The sequence goes on from CALKHF010000120.1 coordinate 6,168, forward strand.
AATTCAGATTTTTACGAACCTTGAGACCAAGCATTTCACTCGCTTTACTCGATTCTCTATAACGTTGTTCTCTATTTCCTCTGGTGCCTAATTCACCTTCGGTTAGATCAATTATACCAATGGATTTACCTTCAGATGAATACTTTAAAAGGCTTGCACCCATTGAAATCTCCACATCATCTGGATGCGCTCCGAAGGCTAATATATCTAGTTTCATTTAGTCTAAATGTACATAACTTTCAACGCTTGGACAAGCACAAATGAGGTTTCTGTCCCCAAAGGCATTATCTACACGTCTTACTGGAACCCAATATTTATTATCAACCAAATAGGGCAGAGGGTAAGCTGCGTCTTGAGGCGAATACGGATAATTCCAATTTTTATTGATAATGCAATTTGCTGTGTGTGGTGCATTTTTTAATAGATTATTATCCTTATCGGCATGTCCATTCTCAATTTCTTTTATTTCTTCACGAATTTTTATCATGGCGTCAATAAAACGATCGAGCTCATCTAAATCTTCTGATTCTGTCGGCTCTACCATGAGCGTTCCAGCAACAGGAAAGGAAACTGTTGGTGCGTGAAAACCAAAATCAATCAGTCGTTTTGCAATATCTGCGACTTCCACTTCAGCAGATTTTTTGAATGAACGACAGTCCAAAATCATTTCATGAGCAACTGTTCCATTTCGTCCTTTATACAAGATTGGATAATGACCTTCTAACTTTTTTGCAATATAATTTGCGTTCAAAATGGCAATCTCAGTAGATTCAGTTAAACCTTGTGCGCCGAGCATTTTGATATAACCGTAGGAAATGAGTAGAATTAATGCGCTTCCGTATGGGGTAGCTGAAATGGCGTTGATCGCTTGTTTACCTCCTGACTTAACAAGTGTGCTGCCTGGTAGAAATGGTTTTAAGTGTGCAGCGACACCAATTGGTCCCATTCCTGGGCCACCACCACCGTGTGGAATGGCAAAAGTTTTGTGAAGATTCAAATGACAAACGTCTGCACCAATATTTCCAGGATTGGTGACGCCAACTTGTGCATTCATATTAGCACCATCCATATATACTTGTCCACCGTTGTCATGAATAATTCCAGTAATTTCTTTGATGGCTTCCTCAAAAACACCATGTGTTGATGGATATGTAACCATTAGTCCACCCAGAATATCTTTATTTTCTTCAGCAACTTTTTTTAATTCGTCAACATTGATGTTTCCGTTTTCATCACATCCAGTAACCAAAACTTTGAATCCCGCCATGACGGCAGACGCAGGGTTCGTTCCGTGAGCAGATGACGGAATGATCATGATTTTACGTTCAGTATCACCTCTAGATTCATGATAAGCTCTAATAACCATCAATCCTGCATATTCCCCTTGGGCACCAGAATTCGGTTGAAGTGACATGCCAGCAAATCCAGTACATTCACACAACGCAGCATTGAGTTCATCAAACATCGTGTGATATCCTTGCACCTGATCTAATGGAGCAAATGGATGTAAATTACTAAAGGCTGGATTTGTAATGGGTATCAACTCACTTGCCGCATTTAATTTCATCGTACACGATCCTAATGGAATCATACTATGCACTAAAGAGAGGTCTTTATTCTCCAATTTCTTTAAATAACGCATCATTTTTGATTCAGAATGATAGCTATTAAAAACGGTTTGGTTCAGAACATCCTCTTTTCGTCGAAGCTTTTCTGCAAACACCAATTCTTTTAGACCAGTTTGGATCGATCCCTCTTTCAACTGAGAGAAAATCTCTAGAATCAATGCTACGTCATCAGCAGTATGGGGTTCAGCAAAACTTATGGTGACTTCATTTTCATTTTTAATGTAAAAATTCAGTTCATGTTTTTCAGCAAGTTTTTTGATTTTTTTAGCGTCGATTCCTTTCACCCATACAGTGTCGAAAAAAGATTCAGAACCCAGTTCAAAGTTCATTTTTTTTAATCCTGAACCGAGACTATTAGCCAATCCATTGACATGATTTGCGATGTTCTTTATTCCTGTGGGGCCATGATAAACAGCATACATGCTGGCCATAACAGCCAATAGCGCTTGAGCCGTGCAAATATTTGAAGTAGCCTTTCCTCTTTTGATATGTTGCTCCCTAGTCTGAAGGGCCATTCTCAATGCGGTATTGTTGTCTGAATCTTTTGAAATGCCAATAATACGACCGGGCATGTTTCGTTTAAAGGATTCTTTTGTAGCAAAAAATGCTGCGTGAGGGCCACCATATCCCATCGGCACTCCAAATCGTTGTGATGAACCAAGAACAACATCAGCACCATAATTTCCTGGGGCCTTGAGAATGGCTAAGCTCAAAATATCTGCTGCCACCGCAATTTGTATGTTGTGTGCTTTAAGTTTTTCGATTCGCGTCTCAATATCGCAAATATGTCCATTTGCATCGGGATATTGAATAAGGGCTCCAAAAAATGAGTCGTCTATTCTACAGCTTTCAATATCTTCGATAATTAGTTCAATACCTAAGTTTTTGGCCCTGCCTTGTACAACATCGATAGTTTGAGGGAGCGCGTTAATGTCAATTAAAAACTTTCTTTTTTCAGCTTTGATATCAGACCTAGAACGACCATTGTAGAACATCAGCATGGCTTCTGCAGCTGCTGTAGCTTCATCTAGAAGTGAGGCGTTGGCAATCTCCATTCCGGTTAGGTCAAGTACCATCGTCTGAAAGTTCATTAATGCCTCCAATCTACCTTGAGAGATTTCCGCTTGATATGGCGTATAAGCCGTATACCAACCTGGATTTTCAAGAACATTCCTGAGAATCACCGAAGGTGTGATGGTTTCGTGATAACCCAAACCAATAAATGACTTGTAAACTTTATTTTGTTTGGACAATTCCGACATGTGGGTCAAAAAGTCATTTTCACTCAAGGCTTCATTTATTTTTAAATCGTTGGCCAATCGTATTTTTTTTGGAACAGTTTGGTCGATAAGTTCTTCAATTGATGAAACACCTATGGTGTCAATCATCTTTTGTTTTTCAAACTCATTCGGACCGATGTGTCTTTGCTTGAAATCACTCATTTTGTCAAGGGTTTTTAATCAGAATGCAAATATAATTCAACTCATGCAAACAACAACCAGAAACCAAAAGAGTTTATTTATTCATTGCATTTTCAATTCCTTTTTCTCGGAATGAATTTACGCGTTCAGCAGCGTTATATTGAATGTCTTTCCAGAATAGGTTGACATCTCCGATATGGTAGTCCTTTAATGTTATGGATAAGGAACGAAAGGGAACTTTCGGGGTTGTTATCCAAATCGCACCATCGACAAGGTGCGTATTAAATGAGTTTTCGTAAATCGTCTCATTAGAAAATAAAAACCCCCGATGCTTTTTTCGGGTCGCAAAATTGCTTTTATCCCAAGTGACAGGATTTATACATGCCTTTCCTTTATACCAGTCTTTGTATTTTTTTGTCTTGTATCTTCTTTTAAATGTATTCCAGGTTACAAACCCTCCGGTTTGATTGCTAATGGTAAGTAGAGGAATGGTTTTGAACTCATCTTCCATAATGCTGAAACCAGGTAAATAGGCACATACCAATTGTTTTTGCAATGGTTTTTCGTCAAAAAAATCTTTCAATAGCAACATGACATGCGTCGAGCCCTGGCTATGTCCTGCCAATATGATGGGGCGGCCTTTATTGTAGTGTTCTAGGTAATATTGAAATGCCTTTTTAACATCTTGATATGCAGTTAAAAGAGCCGCTTTACCACCATCTTCAAGATTGGTATAACTTCTAATGTGTGCTTGACTATAATAAGGAACAAACATTCGTCCAGACTCAGACCATGCCGATGCTTGAAATTTTGTTACATTTTTAGCCCTGTCCCTCTGTTCTTTATCATCAATAGAAATAGTCCAATCACTATTTTTTTTATCTAAAAAAACGGTTGGGTAAACATAAAACACATCAGCATAGTCAATCAATGAAGAATCAGAAATGAATTGTGCATGAATGGTACTGGTTTGCCCTGGAGCTATGAGCCAATGGTCTAAATTTGAATAATCTGCTGGAATTTGGGAATTAAAAGTGAATTGTTGAAGAATAAATATGCAGATCAAAAAAAGATGTCTCACAAGCGGGTATTTTTACAGGAAAATGGATTAAATGTGTTGCAAAAATAAATCATTTCTACTTATTCTTCTTGTGTTTAACATTTTTTGTGTGAAGGCTCAAAAGTCAGATAGTCTTGAACGTGATAGCTTGAAGATATGGAAATTTAAATCTTTATATTCTTTGAGCGGAACTCAAAGCTCTTTTGTGAATTGGAATGCTGGAGGAAGGAACAACATATCTTTAATTGGAAATGTAACAGCAAGTGCCGATTATAATAAGGAGAAATGGAATTGGTCAAGCGATGTTTCTCTCGCATTTGGTGGTATAAAATACCTTGATGACAACGGGGTGAATTTGCAGAAAACAGATGATAAAATTGATTTATCAAGTATCGTCGGTATGCGCATATCAAAGCGTTTTTTAATCAGTATCAATTCCGGATTTAAAACCCAATTTGCAGATGGATTTACCTATCCCAATGATTCAATTGCTGTTTCGAAATTTATGGCCCCCGGTTATTTGAACTTAGCTCTTGGTACAGATTATATAAAGGATGGAAATTTTTCCATTTTCGGTTCTCCATTTGCGGCAAAAACAACATTTGTTTTAGATGACTCACTTTCTCAGATTGGTGCTTTTGGTGTAGATAAAGGCGAACGAGTGCGTTATGAATTTGGTGCTTTTGTTAAGCTTAAATGGAATGCGAAGTTGATGAAGAATATAAGCATGAAATCAAAAATTGAGTTATTCAGCAATTACTTAAATAATCCAGAGAACATTGACATCAACGCATCAGTTGCTTTTGTTTTTAGAGTGAATTCGCTCTTTTCGGCGACAGCTCAATGGAATTTAGTTTACGATGATGACATTAATATAAGAGATAGGAACGGAAACTTCGGTCCAAGAACACAATTCAAATCGGTATTGGGGATAGGTATATCGTATAAGCTAGAGAATTAAAAAGCGTGATGAAAGCTCAGCTGTAGTTGGTTTTTATTTACCGTATTTGTTGTTTGATTCATGATGCCAAGCTGAAACTTCATTCCTTTTCTGAGTACATATCCAAGGGCAATATACGCCCTATTTCTGTCAAATATGCTTTGCCCGGGCATTCCCTTGCCATTGATAAATATTTCATCGTATAAGGCCAAATAAATGGTTTTTTCTTTCATTTCTTTTTGGTTGAGCGCAACATTTACGAATAGATTGTAGCGATAACGCGTTCTCAAACTTTGCTCTTCGACAAAGCGTTGCTCATATCGAAGTCGATGATTCAGATAGAATCGTTCTCCAATTTTGGTAGGGAATAATGCTTCTTGATAAATCCTACTTTCGTTTTTTGTTGAATTATCCTCTCCGAAGGTTCCAGTTGTAATGTTACCGTAACCCAGCGTGAATTTTATATTGGCCTTTTCAGGTTTAAATGTTACTCCACCTCTTAATAAGAGCTGTTCCAAATCACCAGCAATGTTCCAATTTCGATATTGAACATCTCCCTGAAAACCGATTTTACTTTTCTCATGGGAGGTATTGAAAAAGTACATATACCATCCTCCGGTCTTTGATTCATCGACTTGCCCATCGGAATTAAAAAGATTAAAACTAAACAATGCAATTAAAAGGGAAATATTTAATGTTTTCATAGAATTTATTATCTGATTACAAATTTTATAAATGTCATTTAAAAAAACAAGAGAATATTTTTTTTGTTCTCCCCCCCC
>CALKHF010000121.1 GCA_938092255.1 uncultured Flavobacteriales bacterium
GGAAAGGTGACAGGTGTTGCCGATCTTAAATTAAATCCATTATTGATTATTGATTTTGATGGCAAAGAGATTCTTTTACCATTATTTGATGGACTAATAGTAAATGTTGATCGGGAATCGAAGCTGCTAAAGGTTAATGCTCCCGAAGGTTTGATCGATTTGTATTTAGATTAATCCCAGGCAGATTTTCATTCTAATGATCCGTTTAGCAGATTCTAATACTGAATTTCTAAAATCCTCCTCTCCGTTTTTAAATTCATCCCAAATTTCTTGGTGTGCTTTTCTTGCATCTACAGGCATTAATAATATATCGCATCCCGCTTCAATGGCTTTTAAAGAGCTGTTGGGTACTTTTACAACCCCACCCATTCCCATGGCATCAGTAACAATGATTCCTTTGAAATTAAGGCTGTCACGTAGCAATGACGAGACAATTTTTTTGGAGCAAGTAGAAGGCAATCCATTGGTGCTATATGTTGGATTGTTTTCTATCGCGATATGAGCAACCATAATAGATAAAACCCCATTTTCGATTAATAGAGGATAATTGACTACCTCTTTCAATTCACCGTCAATTACTTGCAAGGACTTGTGCGTATCTCCAGATACTAAACCATGTCCAGGAAAATGTTTTGCTGTAGCAATAATGTTGTTTTCTTGAGTTACTTTAATGAACTCATCAGACCATGGGATAATATTCATGGGGTCTTTGCCAAAGCCTCGATACCCAACCGTCGAGTTTTTTGACATATCTACTACAGGAGCGAAATTGTAATTTATTCCAATGTCATTTAAGTCCTTAGAGATTGCTTTTGCTACATCGGTAACCCCTTGAATAGAATCAATTTCATTTGCCTTTTTTACTGGTGTAGATCCAGTTATCTTTCTATTTACAAGGCTTGGTTCAGCGTCAGCGCTATACAGGAAAGGAAGATTTCCATATGCTATGTTGTCTTGATTAAATTCAGTAATTAAGGAAGTGAATTCTTTTTTAGTTCCATTAAGCATTAAAATACCACCAATTAGTTGGTCCTTAATTAATGCATCAATGGTTGTTTTTGGTTTTCCATACTTGCCAGCTGCAGGCATTATTAACTGAGCGATAATTGCTTTTTCGTCAAGAGTACCCATTACAGAGTCAACATACTTGTTAAGCTCTTCGTTTTCACTCAAATAATCACTTAAGCCATACGATTTCCGGATAGTGTCGCTAATATCAGATTTAATCGGTGAAGATTTTTGGTCATTTTCTTGAGCGCAATTACTCAAGGCAATAAAGCAAAACAATAACACGCTTAGTTTTTGAAAGGTCATGAATAGATTTTTTTTAAAAATACTTACAAGATTTAGACCGAAGTATTAATCAAGATATATTTTTGAACACGTTTGTTGTCAATAACCTTTATTTATGAAAAATTCTTTTTACATAGTTATCAAAATCAACTTCTGACCAAAGCTTGCTTGGTCGATAGGGCGTGGTTTTAACTATTTCTCCCGCTTTATTGGTTTCTAGTATATATCCAAAGAAAGGGTCACGATTTTTTTTATCGGTAAGCATTGTTGAAACTCCAAAGCGCAGGTCGAAGAAATATAAACTAGAATCTTTTTTGGTAACAAATCCATAGTCATTGCAAAACAATCGCAAATCATTCGAGTAATTTTGTCCTTTCCATTTCAGTTTATTTATTGGGATATGATTTCTTTTGGATATGATTTGGACGTCGTTTTTATCAAAAGAATAAAAGATGGACTTGTATCCAAGTACAAATTCATTTTCACTTTCTCCTATAATGTTCCAGTAAAAAGAGGTTAGAGGCATAGGTTTCACCATGACTCTATTCGTGTTTACTATTCCTGCTTCCTTAAAATAAGACTCGGTGTTAGAAAGAATGAAAAGCTTTATTACAATACCCCAAATTAAGTAAAGGCTAGAGTAGCCAAGGCCAAAGTAATTGATGCGCCTTCGCAATCTCGTATTTCTTCCAATAAACATAGAAATAAGTACGCAAATCAAAAAAGGCAGCGTGTACAAGGGGTCCATGACGAAAATCGTATTAAATGAAATTCGGAAATGGAAAGGCCATAAAAATTGCGTTCCATAATTGGTGAACATGTCTAAAATAGGATGGGTCACAATAGCACCAAAAAATAAATAAAGCCACGTTTTATATTCATTTTGACTTTTGTAGAGCTTGGATACAAAGTGTGCTAAAATCGGGCTTACACAAATGGCAAATAGCAAAGAGTGAGTAATGCCGCGATGTACCAATGAAGCCTCTATTGGATGATACAAGAAGCGGAAGAAAACATCTAAGTCTGGAATGGTTCCTGCAATAGCACCCCATAAAATCGCTTTATTGCCAAACTTTCTACCAGCAACAGCCTCTGCAACAGAGGCTCCAAGAACAATTTGGGTTAATGAGTCCAATGCAGCATTTTATCAATCAACTGAACCCTTGGGATGTATGGGCGTATCAAGATGATTATTATAAGCTATTTTTTGTTTCCCTACCAATATATCAATAATCATAAGAGATTTGTATTCTTCATTTCGCATTAAAATGGCCTTTTTGTCTTCCTCAATAAGTTTCATCAATTTTACTTGATTATTCTTAATTAAAATGCCATAAATAACATCATAAACCTGTTCTTTTTGTTCTTGGGAAAGATTCAGAAAATCGTCCAATTCATTTACTTCTTTCTGGCACAATTGTGTTGCACTAAATTCTTGATTTTGATTATCTTGAATATTTTGACTTAATGCAATAAATGAAGTTATTAAAAAGACCAGTAAAAGGTGAGTTTTATACATTTTGTAAGGCTTTATACGATAAAATTAAAGGTTTTTTGATTCTTATGCTAAATTTCGATTAGATTTACTACAACAATTGTTATTTATGACACGATAAAATATTGATGGTTCTTACTCGTTAAGTGTTTATGTCCAAGTTTAAGTCTGTCTTACGTTTTTTATTGCCTGACTTTTTAATGCAGTATTATCGAAGCAATAAAAAGAAAAAAATAAATAAGCAAATTGAAGAGCAAAAGCTGAAGGGATCAGGAATTAGTAAGAAAGATCTGCATAATTATTTTTCTAAAATTGGTATTCGGGAAGGGGATTCATTATTGGTACACTCTAGCTTAAGCAAAATGGGGTATGTAAATAATGGAGCAAATACTGTTGTTGACACTTTATTGGAATTAATAGGTCCTAATGGAAATTTAATGATGCCCTCCAGTCCAAATGGACTGCTGCAACTTGATTTTGTGAATAAGGGTGAAGTATTTGATGTATTAAATACGCCCTCTGTATTAGGATCAATTACAGAGAGTTTTCGCACTAGAGACGGTGTATTAAGAAGTTTAAATTATTTAGAGCCGGTGTGTGCCTTTGGAAAAAATGCTAGATATCTTACAGAAGGACATTTTGGAGAAGTCACTCCGTATAGTAAGAATTCACCTTTTTATCGATTAACTGAACTTAATGGAAAGATTCTTTATTTGGGCGTGGATCTAGATAATGCAGGAACAAGTTTGCATGTTTTAGAGGATAGTGTTGATTTCCACTTCCCCGTTTATGCACTTGGTGTGTTTGACGTTAAGATTAAGGATAGCGAGGGGAAAACCCATACGGTGTCTACTAAAGCACACAATCCAGTTTTTTCTAAAAAACGAAAATGTAATGAACTGATTCCAATGTTTCTAGCGCATGGAGTTTGCGAAAAGGTATATGTCGGAAATGCAGAGAGCTACATTTTTGATGCAAAGAAAATGTTAGATTTAATGCTTGAAAAGTACAAGAGCGAGAAGATCACAATGTATACACCTAAAGGTAAGTTTTGAAGATAGCATTTACATGGGATTATGAAATGTTTTTTGGTCACAAAAGTGGATCAGTAAATCGCTGTATGATTGAGCCAACCAATCGACTGTTGGAAATTTCCAATCGATATAATTCAAAGTTTACATTCTTTGTCGATACAGGAATGCTTGTCAGAGGGGTAGAGACTGAAGCATTCTCTTCAGATTTAAGTATGCTAATAGAACAAATAAAGTGTTGGGATAATGATGGCCACGAAACCGGTTTGCACATACACCCGCATTGGGAGGATGCCAAATGGAATGATGGATGGAAGTTCGATTTGAGTCGATACAAGCTATCAGATTTTAATTCTGAGGGGGTTTCATTGGTTTTCGATCAGTATTACAAGGTCTTGCAATCCTATGTCAATCAAAAGATTATTTCTTATCGGGCAGGAGGATGGTGTGTTCAACCATTCTCAGATATCAAAAAATCGATGATTGACAATCAATTAATGATAGAAAGTTCCGTTTTTCCTGGAGGGAAAAATGTAAATCACCCGTATTATTACGATTATACTAAGGTTCCTAATAAGGACCATTGGAGATTTGATGATGAGGTGTGTGTTGAAGATAACAAGGGCATTTTTCTTCAGTTGCCGATTGCCTCTCAAATGTATCACCCTCTATTTTTTTGGAGGTTATTTATTCTTGGAAGACTAATGCCATCGAGACACAAACCAATTGGCAATGGGATTCCTGCAAAAGGAGGAGGATCTAAAAAGGATTTTTTATTAAAGAAAAATCTTCTTTGTGTGAGTGCTGATGGTTATTTTGTTACTCAAATTGAAAGGGCAATTAAAAAAGCTGTAAAGCGGGGCGACAAAAATTTAGTAATCATTGGCCACCCTAAAGCTTGCACTGGATTTTCATTAAACCATTTAGATCAATTATTAAGTAGAATATCAAAGAAACACGAAATTGTATGTCTCAAGGACCTGGACAAATAAGGATTATTTCAAGAAATGATATTTCTGAAGTAAAATGGGATTCACTTGTAGAAGTTAGTGACAATTCAATTTTTATGTCGAGGTGGTATTTGGATGAAGTAATGCCTGATTGGACGGCTATAGTATTGAATGATTATGAAGCATGCTTACCTGTTTTTATTTCTAGGAAGTACGGACTTAACTATTGCTTACAGCCCTTATTTATGAGAGAATGTTGTGTATTGGGTGATAAAAGTAAATTTCAAGAATTATCAAATAAATTACAGAGTGAAACGTCTTTTTTTAGTATAGCTATGGATGTTAATGCGAATTACAAAAATCTCATTATAGAACATTCAATTCATCAACTACTCCCGTTAAATCAGGATTATGAATCAGTTTATAAAATGTATTCTCAAAATGTAAAAAGAAGCCTGCGGGATTTTATGAAATCAGAAGGAGAGCTTACAGACGAGCTAGACCCGAATTTATTGATTGAGCTGTTTCGAAGCATAAAGGGGAAGGCTTTTTCACATTTGAATGATGAAGCTTATACTCGTTTAAAAAACCTGATGATTAGTGCTCAAACTCGTAAATTATCTATTTTGAGAGGGGTTAGACTAAACGGAGAATTAGTAGCGATTTGTTTTTTCATTCGTCAAGATGGTAAACTATTGTACCTCAAGGGTATTGTAACTTCGGTAGGTAGGGGGATTGGAGCAATGCAAGCTATCTTTGATTCGGTTATGAAAGAAAATTCTTCTTCGACTTCATCCCTTGATTTTGGAGGGTCTAGCAATGAGGGTTTGGCCTTATTTAATAAAAAGTTTGGTGCAATAGACAGGAAATATCTAATTTTGAAATACAATGGAGTTTCTTGGCCATTGCGCAGTTTAGTAAATAGAAAATTCGGTATAAAATGAGGAGAGTTCTAGTCAGTGGTGCATCAGGTGGTCTAGGGATAGAAATCGCAGAAAGTCTTCTTAATGATGGATTTTACGTCGTCATGCTTTGTAATAAAAACAAATCAAGGCTGGATTCCCTTTTGAAAAGGTTTCCGGATCAGTCAAGGGGTATTGAGGTCAATTTTCTGGATGATGTTAATTACGACACACTGAAACAAGAAGTTGGTGAAGTAGACAGTATAATCAATTGTCTCGGTATATCGAGTTCTCAAATAAGCTGGAAAATTGAAAAGAGCCAATGGGACAAAGTTTTTGATTTAAACTTGAACGTTCCGTTTAGGCTTGCTCAATTGTTTATTCCTGAAATGCGAAAAAAAAAGTTTGGAAGAATATTGTTTTTTTCATCCATAGTCGCTCAAAAAGGGGTAGTAGGCACTTCGGCATATTCGGCAAGTAAAAGTGCTTTACTTGGCTTGACAAAAACCATGTCTAGTGAGCTAGCTCCTTCAGGCATAACCGTAAATTGTATTTCACCAGGATATATGGACAAAGGAATGATATCCGAAGTATCTGATGATTTTATTTCAACCATTCTGGATACGGTGCCATCTAAGTCTTTAGGTAAATCTCAAAATATTGTTCATGCAGTTTCATTTTTATTAGATGAGAAAGCGGATTACCTCACCGGTCAGTCCATAAATATCAATGGTGGTGTTATTTAGAATTATTCAGCTTTTTATGATTTGGAAATTTTGAAAGAAATCGAGGTAAAAAAAGGTGAAATTATTCAACGGAAGGGAGACCTCAATTCAAAAATATATGCTATCAAAAAAGGGTTGATTCGCACCTATTCTATTGATAAAAAAGGCAAAGAGCATGTGTTTATGTTTGCTCCTGAAGGATGGATTGTCGCTGACGCTGCTGCGGTTAATGGACCTTCTGAGCTTTATATAGAAGCACTTGAAGACTCTATTATACAAGCCATGAATGCTGACTCCGAAATAGCCAAGGCTAGTCCTGTGGTATTGATGAAGCGCATAGCTATTCTTCAAAAAAGATCTCTTATGCTTTTGAGTGCCTCAGCCATAGAGCGCTATGAAGATTTTTTAGAAACATATCCAGATATTGTACAGCGAGTTCCTCAAAAGATGATAGCCTCCTATTTAGGTATTACCCCAGAAGCGTTGAGTAAAGTTAAAGGGGAAAGTATTAAATCGAGAAAAAAGCTTTCTTAATCTAGATTAATGGAGTACGTTTTTTAATTATTCATTTTTGTTTCAATAATTAGTTAAGAAAATGGAAAAATTAGAAAAAGGAAAAACATACGCATGGTGCTCATGCGGTAAATCAGAAAATCAGCCGTGGTGCAATGGAGCCCATCAAGGAAGTGAATTTAAACCTCATGTTTTTGAGGCAGAAGAATCCAAGCCAACACCAATATGCATGTGTAAGAAAACAAAGAATCCCCCATATTGTGATGGGTCACATGCTGGATAGGTTGCTCTGATCATTTACTTAAAGATTAATTCATCAAGAAATATCCAAGAATCGTTTCCGTTTCCTAGGTGCCATGCCGGACATTTTCCAGGGTTATAGACGGTGTATTTGATGTATTTGATTTTCGTAGGCTTTTTAAGGTCTTGCATACAAACCTTTACCTTAGGCTCGTAATCATCACTTGTGGC
>CALKHF010000122.1 GCA_938092255.1 uncultured Flavobacteriales bacterium
GTAGTGGCTCAAATCCCTGCAGATTCCTACCCTGTAGGTATGGCTATATCGGGAGATGATTCTGAGCTTATAGTTACCTCACAAGGGAAAAGCAGTCGTGGTGGGAATTCTGTGATGGTCTTTTCACTTAGCTACAAATAAATCATATATGGCCTTAGTTTATTCATCAATGCTCGGGCTGGGAGGCAATATTCCTGACTTTAAGCTGTTTAATGCACTGGACGGTCAAATCTATTCCTCGTCGTCACTTCATGACGGCAAAGCGTCTGTAATTATGCTTATCTGCAATCATTGTCCCTATGTCATTCATTATCATGAGGAGCTAAAGCGTTTGTCAAAGGACTACAGTGCTCAAATCAATATGGTGGCCATCAGCTCCAACGACGTAGAGCGATATCCACAGGATGGGCCCGAGGCGATGAAAGAACTGTTTGAGTCACTGAATCTTGATTTTCCATATCTCTTTGATGAAACACAAGAAATAGCTAAAACCCTTAAAGCAGAGTGCACACCTGAATTTTATCTGTATGATGGAAACAATGCCTTGGTCTATAGGGGTAGGATGGACGAATCCTCTCCGGGTAAAGACATTCCAATCACGGGAGCCGATTTAAGAGCGGCAATTGATGCTTTACTCAATGGGTTTTCAGTTTCATCGGAGCAGCACCCTTCGATGGGGTGTAGTATCAAGTGGAAGTGAGTTTTCTCCTAAATCTGTTTCTTAATGAATACAAAAAAGGCACCTAATTGCTTAGATGCCTTTTGTGATCCCCCTGGGGCTCGAACCCAGGACCCACGCCTTAAAAGGGCGTTGCTCTACCAACTGAGCTAGGAGATCGGTTTTGAGGGTGCAAATATAAATGTTATATTCTTTAATGCAAACATTAAAACGGTAAATTTGTTGGAAGAAGAATTATTTTTTTTGCAAATACTAAGGACTTAAATCTTAATGACTAAAAAAGGAGATCATATCATTTTAATTGGAATGAGCGGTTCAGGTAAATCCACCATTGGAGAAACCTTATCTGATTCATTAAAACTACCTTTCATTGATACCGATCAGGAAATAGAAAAAGTTGCCGAATTAAGTATTGTAGAAATTTTTCGTGATCAAGGTGAGCCCATATTCCGAAATCAAGAGGCATATGTACTCAATCAATTGGTTGGTTTTCCGAGAAGTGTAATAGCGGTAGGTGGTGGTGCCCCATGTTACAAAAATCAAATTGAGATCTTATTAGAAATGGGCACCGTAGTTTTCCTGGACGTTTCGATAGATGTATTGGCAAATAGAATAAATCGGTATTCAGAATCACGACCACTTTATCGTGAACTCTCATCACATCAGATTGTTCAAAAAACAAAAAAAATAATGAAGAAAAGAATTTCTTTCTATCGCAAAGCTGATATTGTTGTAGATGGAAGCGAATCTATTGATGAAATTGTCAAAAACATTCTTGAAAAAACAAATTAAAAATCAATACAGGTCTTTTCGGAAACCAAGCGTAAATACAAAAAACAATTGAGAGTACTGATCGGTATAATTGGCAACGTCATTATTCCCTTGAGCTAAAATTGAATATTGTCCACTTACATCAAAATATGCTGTACCTATTGCGGGTATAGTGTATTTTACTCCACCTTGCAAACCAACAGCTATTCCCATGATGAGGCCCCTGTCGTCATCATTTGAAGGCAACGCGTAATCATTTTCCCATTCGTATGTACCTGTAATATCCGTTTTGTCATATTTTAGTTTCACTGTATTAAAAACGAGCATTCCATTCGTTCCTCCATAAGCCGAAAAACCATTGTCATAATCATTTCCTAGGTAATAGCGTGTTCCTCCTTCAATAGTTGTGTAGTTAAATGATTCCCTTGCATTTACTTGCAGTTGATAAGGAAGAGACACATTGTTTAGGTCTTGTATGATAACGGTTCGTGTTGTACCCTCTTCCTCTGACCGAGAAAAATAATGACCTAACCTTCCGTAAAAAGTAACATCGTTATTTCTTGGCAGCTCAAATCCAGCATGAAAACCTAGATGAGATTGATCGGTTGTAAATCCACTTATGGATCCTAATCCTGCACTCAGGCTGACTTGTGAGTTTAGCGTAAGACATAAAAATATGAATAAAAAAAGGGTAGTGAGGTTGTTTAAATATTTCATTTTGTATTTATTTCTTGTATTCTGGGCAATTTTTTTCATGAGCCCCATTTATTACTCCATTACTCATTAGGAATTCTTTTACAATTTCCTTGCCAACAAATTTAAAGTTCTTTTTAAAGAGTTTGACCCAATTTTCAATAGAAATTTGATTTTGTAACATTATCCAATTTTTAAAAGTTCCGAATTCTTTTTGAATTTCCAAAATTTGTTGTGCATTATAAACAATACTTCTGATTTTTAGTTCATGTCTAATGATGTTCTTATTGGCCATTAGTTCGGATATGTTTTCCTCATTGTACAAAGAGACTTGCTTTATGTTGAAATATGAATAGGCCTCCTTTAAACCGTCATGTTTTTGAATTATGGTATTCCAGGACAAACCGGCTTGATTGATCTCTAGAATTAGTCTGCCAAATAGCTCATCATCATTTTTCGACATCTTTCCATACACATGATCGTGATACCAATGATGGATACTTTCCTTAGGTTGATTTCGACAATACGAACAATAGCTCATTTCTTTAAGATCCAGTTTCGCATAAAAGGTCCTTCATTGAATAGAAGATCTAAAAAAGAAAGATTGCTAGTATACTCTTTATCGTATGAAAACACCTGTTGATAGTTTTTCATAGGTGTACGACTCATGAAATTCACATTTCTGTAATCCGAATTACATTTCTCCTTGTATTCTTCAGTAAGGACAATGTCTTTAGTGAGGTCGAGTATTTCAAAAACAAATTTAAGAATTTCCATATTAAACTCAACCAAGTTTTGAGGGCAAGAGTAAATGAGCTCTTTAACTCTAAATTCATAGTCTTCAAAATATGGTGAGGAGGCATAGGACGATTGAATCGCTCTCCAATGTTCATTTTGCCATTTTTTACTGTAATCTACTTCGATGTCTTTGGTGAAAGTTTTACTTCCATTTATTTTTTTTACCGGAACACTTAAGCGTAAAATTCCATTACTCGTTAATATTTCGCAACGGTTTCTTAATGTTTGTTTGGGAAAGCTTTCAAATACCTCAATTATGGTATTATTGTATTGAAAGTATGCTTTTAGATACGCAATTGAAGGAAAATAAGCAGTGGGGAATATGCAACTTACTCTATCCATTTGAATAATCGTTCCCAGCGAATACCGAGGTAAGGACTTTTAGAAAACCACACCAGGCTTGCTCGACCAACTACATGGTCTTCGGGAACAAATCCCCAAATTCTCGAGTCGGCAGAATTGTACCTGTTGTCACCCATGAGCCAATAATAATTCATCTCAAAAGTATAGGTGTTTGTCTTTTTCCCATCGATATAGATCCCGTCTTCTTTCTCTTCGAGTTTATGTCCTTCGTATGCCGTTATTATTCTTCGATACCAGGCGATATTTTTCTTTCTAAAATCAACCGAAGTTCCTTTTTTGGGAACGGTGAATTTTTGAAAATTAGTTGTTGTATTATTTACGTAGAAATCTTTTGGAAAGATTTTAGAATTGGCAATCAGTTCCTGAGCAGTAGGCTTGTATTCGGTGGAGTCGTCTTTATGGATCTCCTCGTATCTCTGTTCCGAAATGATATTTAGTTTGATTTTAAAATCTTTTTCAATTCTCTTTTTCTCACTGTCTGTTAGAGTTAAGACGTACATGCCTGGATTAGATGGGTCTGAATCATTAAAATCCGTTCTGGTCATATCTTGTGTGTTTTCCAATCCATATTTTTCAAACATCTCTGTTCCACTTGGAAAAGTGACCGTCGATTTTTCAACTTCGTATTTTAGACATTGATTTAAAGCAACTTCGGCAGGTTTTCCATTCACATATAAAACAGCGTTCTTAATATACAATTCATCACCTGGAATACCCACACAACGTTTTATGTAGTTTTCTCTTTTGTCAACAGGTCTGTAAATTAAACCTCCGTGATTTTCTAAGGGGAAATTTTCATTTCCTTCTGGGCCCGGAAATTTACCGCTAGATAGTTTCGTTCTAGCTTTTTTTCTCCATGGCATGGGGTTGGTAATGTATGAATCAAGTAGTGCATTGTTCCTAGCGGTATAAAGACTGTCAGAAAGTGTCTTTTTTTGAAGTTCCAAATTCTTAAGTGCAGGGGCTTCGGGACTTGAAGAGTAATATTGAAATAGTGCTTCGTCATTTAGAATGCCATGATAATCATGCCCCATTAAACCATTTGGCATGCGAGGGTCATATATAGCAGTGTCTCCTGAAGGATAATTAAACACCACTACATCATAACGTTCTACATCGCCAAACCCTGGTAGACGTGTATATTCTCCTTTTTCCAAAGTCGAGTAGGATTTCATGTTTACCCAGGGTACAGTATTGTGTACCAAAGGGTAGGATAGAGGGGTGACGGGCACTTTTGGTCCGTAAGCTAACTTATTTACAAATAAAAAGTCTCCCACCAAAAGTGTTTTTTCCATCGAGCCTGTGGGTATTTGAAAGGGCTCGAAGACATACGTTCTAATGATACTGGCCGCTACCAAGGCAAAAAGAATAGAGTCACCCCATTCCTTCACTTTTGATCTTGTTCCTGGCTTATCTCTCGTTACGGCATCAATTCCCATCGCTACAATATGACCCAATACGGGTAGGCTCAAAAACAAGGCAACATGGTCCCCCCATTTTCGATCTTCTCGTTGTGCTGAATTGGACCAATTGGTTTCTTCTCCATAAACACTTGACACTTCGCTGCATTTATACAACAAGTAATAGGGAAAGAAAATCCCTTGTAGCGTGTCTGTAAATGAATAATATCCAAACCTTCTAATATAGCTCAGGTTAGCAGTGGCCCACATAATTAAATGTACTCCCGGAAATATCAGAAGAAGAGACCAAAATGGTTTCTTACACGTGATTTTAAAGACGACAAAATAATTGTATCCAGGAACCAATGCTTCCCAGCTTTCTCTTCCCGCTTTTGGAAAAGATTTCCACCACATACCAAGATATGGGTGAATCAATAGAAATATAAAGAAATATAAAATGCTCATAATTAGGTAAAGTTAATAATATCGGACATTGTAAAGGTTCCTTTTTTGTCGGTGAGCCACTCAGCGGCAATTACGGCCCCTAGCGCAAAACCTTTTCTGTTTTTTGCTTCATGGATGAGTGATATTTGATCGATATCAGATTTGTAGGTTACTTCATGGGTTCCCGGCACATCGGGAATCCGTTTGGAGGTCACAGGAAGTATTGAGTTTTCTAATGTTTGGCTTTCACTAAGCATCCATTTCTTATAAACTTCTTGGTTTTTAAGCAGAAGATCAGCTGTTGTAATAGCTGTTCCACTAGGTTGGTCTTTCTTTTCAGTATGATGTGTTTCTGTGATGGAGGCTTTGTACTCCTTATTTTGATTCATAAGCTCAGACAGCTGTTCCGTCATGCGCCAGAAAAGATGCACGCCCAAACTGAAATTAGAGGCATGTAAAAGACTTCCTTTTTTACTTGACACTTCTGCTTCAATTTCAGTCAAATGCTCTAGCCATCCCGTTGTTCCAACAACAACAGGTAATTGATGATCAAGACAAAGGTTTATGTGTTTAGTAGCGAGCCCTGGAGTACTAAATTCAATGGCGACATCAGCATCAATTTTACTCTGTTCGTTGAAAGGGGCGTTGGATGAAAAGGTATTTGAAATCGTGTGGCCTCGCTCCAAAGCAATTGCCTCGATTTCTTTCCCCATTTTACCATATCCGATAATTGCTATTTTCACGGCCTAAAAGTACAATTTAAGAATCATCTAAATGTCAAATTTATGTTAATTCCGGGTATTTGAGCTGAGAGCATCACTGGTTGAAGATCGAGGCTTAATTTATCACTAACGTCAAAATGAATAAAGTGCGACTCTACACCTGCATCAATAATTTGAAGTAAATAAACAGCACCGATGGCTAAAATAGAAAGGTCTCTTTGGTCTAAATACTGCCGGTAGAGGTACAATATACTTTGATCGTCATAGGCAGACCATTCAGGATCAATGATGTTTCCCTCAATTCGATTTAAATATTCATTTTTTAAAGAATTTTGAGTTTTTTGGTTTTGAATGAGCATATAAGTTGATGCGCCAAGTGCTCCGTATATCAAAGGCACCTTCCAAATAGCATGACGAAATCCTTTTTTTTTGAGGACACTATTGTATACCTGACCACCACCTGGTACTATTGCTGAAAACATAATTGATTTCCGGTAGGGATGTTCGGGAATACTATCTGAATCGGACACTTGTCCAAAAACTAAGATTGTTAAGGTTAAAAAATACAGAATCAGAAAACTTGTTCTCATTTATTTAAAAGCAATTTGACCAACCTATCTAAATCCTCTTCAGAATCAAATTTGAAACTTAGCTTTCCTGAGCCATTTTGATTTGAGGAAATCGATATATCGGAATCATAAAACGAAACAATTTCCGTTTTCGTCTTTCGGTCAAAACTTATTGCTTTTCTTTTTGGTGTGTCAATACTTTTCTTTGTTCTCACGTTGCTTTCAGTATCTCGAACTGAAAGCTCTGCGTTCAATATTTCTTGATACATCTCAAGCTGTTCATCCTCTGTAGTTAGGGAGAGGAGGGCTCTTGCATGCCCCATTGTGATCAGCCTGTTCTTAAGTCCGAGTTGGATTTTTGCGGGAAGTTTTAGTAGTCTGATATAATTTGCAATATTTGACCTTGACTTTGATATTTTGTCGCTTAATTGGTCCTGTGTGAGTTCACATTCGCTGAGCAAACGCTCATATGATAAAGCGATTTCAATTGCATTTAAGTCTTCTCTTTGAATATTTTCTACCAAAGCCAATTCAAGCATGTTTTGGTCATTGGCAATTCTAACGTAGGCGGGCACCTTTTCTAAGCCTGCGAGTTGAGAGGCCCGGTATCTTCTTTCACCAGAAATGAGCTGATACTTGTCGTTTCCCATTTTTCGAACAGTAAGGGGCTGAATAATGCCATGGGCTAATATTGATTCTCGAAGATCAAAAAGTCCTTCCTTTTCAAAATGGGTTCTTGGATTAAATGGATTTGGCTCAATCGAACTTAATAATATTTCTGAAATTGATCCCGCAGGAGAATTATTGACAGAAGTAACATCAGTATTGGTGTTTTGTAGCAGTGTACTTAAACCTCGACCTAAAGCTGGTTTTTTTTGACTGTTAGAGTTCATGATCTATTTCAATGAATTTATCGTCATTTTCAATTTTGGTAAGATTGTTCTTTTGAAGAATCTCTCGGGCAAAATTGAGGTAATTAATAGAGCCTTTGCATGCAGCATCATGCATGATGATGGTTGATCCATGACTTGACGCCTCGCTTAAAGTCGTATTTCTGTGTATTACAGTGTCGAAAACGAGCTCCTGAAAATGCGTTTTTAGCTCATCTACAACCTGATTTGCAAGCCTTAATCTCGTGTCGTACATGGTGAGCAGCATTCCTTCTATCTGCAATTCAATGTTTAATCTGCCTTGAATGATTTTTATCGTGTTTAGTAATTTACTGAGACCTTCAAGCGCAAAATATTCACATTGAACAGGAATGAGAACTGAATCTGCCGCTGCAAGTGAATTTACTGTAATTAAACCAAGAGAAGGTGAGCAGTCAATGAGTATAAAATCATAATCGTCTTTTATTTTTTCAATCGCCTGTTTAAGTAAATATTCTCTATTTGGGAGGTTAATCATTTCTAGCTCGGCACCAACAAGGTCGATGTGCGCTGGCAAAATATCAAGATTCGGACTTTCTGTTTTAATGATAACGTCTTTGGGATGATAATTTTTGACCAGGCAGTCATAAATGTTTTTAACATTTTTGGGATTAAAGCCTGTTCCTGATGTTGCATTGGCTTGTGGATCAGCATCAATAATCAATGTTTTGTATTCCAAAACGCCCAAGCATCCTCCTAAATTGATGGTTGTTGTGGTTTTTCCGACGCCTCCTTTTTGATTTGCTATAGCTATTATTTTCCCCATTGATTTTATTTATATGTAAATTTAAATGAAGTTCTCCATGTTTTCCTGCGTAAACAATATACTTTTCAACTATTTTGTTCTGTATTTTGTTTATATCTAAATTCACTGTAGAATTGAAGTTCCGATTTCAAAAAAAAGATTCGTTATTTTTGTTTTTAAGATTCTTATTTTCGATAATTTTTTTGTAATATTGCACCCCGAAAACACGGGAAGCGAATTTTTGAGCAATGAATAGAATAGACGAATTACAGAAAGAAATTACAGTTGGTACCGAGTTACCAAAATTTTCAGCGGGAGATACAGTTGCTGTATCATACAAGATTAAGGAAGGAAACAAAGAAAGAATTCAGCAGTTT
This sequence comes from uncultured Flavobacteriales bacterium, assembly GCA_938092255.1. Classification (GTDB taxonomy): domain Bacteria; phylum Bacteroidota; class Bacteroidia; order Flavobacteriales_D; family Crocinitomicaceae; genus UBA952. The sequence goes on from CALKHF010000122.1 coordinate 8,491, forward strand.
CAGGGTGTAGTTATTCAACGTAGGGGTACAGGAGCAACCGAAACTTT
>CALKHF010000123.1 GCA_938092255.1 uncultured Flavobacteriales bacterium
AAGTCAAGGTCATGCGTTAAACTCGTTTCACCGAAAGGGACAGATGATTCATTAAAAATAGTATTTAGATTGGTTTCGTCAGAAAAAGTATCTCCATCGATAAGCCATTCATATGTTAGAGGTTCGAGGCCATCTGAAGCATTAGAAGTAATAATGTTTCCTCCATTACATATGACATTTTGGACAGAGTAAAATGCATTAGGCTCGGTTATAGTAATGGGAATTGACGCCGGTGTTGATCTGCATCCAAACTCATCTATTGCGACGAGCTGACCATAATATATGCCGCTACCTATAAAGGTATGCTCAATAGGATTATTGTCATTTACCGTAATTGCAGATGTATCATCTGTAAAGCTATATTCAAAAGATGTTAGGTCGAGTCCGTTTAGGGAGATTGAATTGTTTGAAAAAGTCACCAAGAAAGGAGAGCAGCCTACACTGTTGTCTGGTGATAATACTGCAAAAGGATTGGCTAGAACTGTTATCGGTAAAGTTGCAGTGGCAGAACAGCCAACGCTATTAATGGCGTTTAATGTCACGGTATAGTTACCCGGTGTAGGATAGGAATACCCAATATCAGCCCCATCACTTATAATATCTCCATTCCCCATATCATACTCCCAAGCGGTTAATGGGTGAGGAGTTGGTGGGTCAGACCATGACGTGCTTGAATCAAATAAATACAATGAATCTCCTGAACAGATGGAATCATTGGAAAGAGAAAAATCGGGACTAACAGTAGAGATATTGACCTCTCTTGTAGAACTATCACTGCATCCTGTTGTATAATTATGAATAACCTGCTCAACGGTATAGGTTCCATATTGAGAAAAGAAGTGACTGTAATTGCCCATATCAAGGTCATCAAGTTCAGGGTCATCAAGAGTATCGTTTGGCATGCCATCTCCCCACTCCCATATCATTAAAATATCATCTGGAGTTTCGCCATGAACGGCCTCATCTGTAAAGGAAACTTCAACAGGAAGACTGCCAGGATTACAGTATAAGGTTTCATCGGGCGCAAATTTTGATACAGGTGCGTTGATGTAAATAAGCGAATCAATCTGTAAAGAATCAATACAACCCCTATAATCAACAACCAGTAAAACATCAAAATACCCTGTATCAGATGAATATTGAAAGGTTGGATTTGCTTCCGTTGAATTCCCATCAGTAAAATCCCAGAAATAATTAATTTCTGTTGAGTCAGGAAAACTTGGTGTCGTTGTGATAAAGGAATTAAAATTAAAATCAGTTTTAATGCAATTGATTGTCGTGTCTACAGTAAAATCAAGGGAGTTTAATTCTCCGACTGTAATGTATTCGGAGAGATTAACTATTCCGGTACACCCGGAAGCAGTTGAGATCTCTAAGCTCACATCATAAAGTCCATTTGTGTAGGTTTGAACAGGTGGATTTTGACCAGAAAACGTTTGTCCATTTCCAAAGTCCCATTCCCAGGTTGTAATTGGGTTTAATGGGTTTGGAGCGCTTGATGTATCACTGAACAGAACATCCAAAGGATTACACCCCCCTGTTACATCTGATACGATGTATGGAACTATTTCTTCAATATAGATATAGTCAACTATCGTTGTAACTCCTGAACAGCCATTTGTTGTTACCATAGACAAAGCTACGGTATAGCTGCCGCTCGAATTATAAGTTTGGGATGGAGGGTTTTCCCCGGAGAAGTTTTGTCCGTTTCCAAAGTCCCATGAATATTCAACACCTCCTGCCGAAGTGTTTATGAAATTTATTGTTGCTGGAGAACAATCTGTTGTGATGTCTGAAGTGAATGAAGGAGTAGGGGTAGCCTCAACAGTAATATCTGCGGCGACACTACCCGAACATCCCGAGTTTGTATTGTCAGAAGACAATTGAATACTGTAGACTCCCGGAGCGGCAAAAGTGAATGAAGGGTCTTGTAAGGAGCTATTTCCCTGACCACCAAAATTCCAATTCCATTGATTGGCTCCAGCTGTTGAATTGTCAGTGAATTCGACCAATTCACCAACACAAACTACTGTTGGAAAGGAGAAGTCTGCCTGGTAATTAGAAATGGTGATTTCTTCGACGGAACTACCTGAACAAGAGTTATCGGTATTAACCATGTTAAGAGAAATGGTATATGTTCCTGCTGAATTGTATGTCTGGTCTGGAGGGTTTTCATTTGAAGAAGTATTTCCATTTCCAAAATCCCATGCATACGTGTATTCGCTTCCAGAGTCAGAATCATTTTGTATACTCAAAGTCAATGGTACGGTGCATCCTAATCCTAAGGGAGTGAATGATACATTGGGTGAAGGTAAAATAGTTATGTATGAAGGTTTGACCTCAGCGTCTGCTTCTCCTGCAGTATTTGTGGCCACAAGAGTTATGGTATACGTACCTTCTAAAAAATAAACATGTGATACAGATTCGTCACTTGAACCATTTCCATCGCCAAAGTCCCAAACATATTCTTGTATTTCAGGTCCACCATTTAAAGATGAATTATTGATGAAGTCAATCGTTTCTCCAACACAAGCAGTTAAAGGCGTAGCTATAAAATCAGCTACGGGTGCCTGGGCGTTGATTGCGAATACGCCGAACATGCCCGAAAACAGGAGAAAAGATAATTTAAGCATAGTTTAGTCGCGTAAATGTATAAAAAAGACGTGTCCGAACGACATTTAGATGCTTCATTATTAGATTATAATCGAAGAATACCATTTTTCAATATTCCGAAAGTTAGTGTTTTTTCTTCGTGATAAATCTATAATTTGTTCTTCTGTTACTTTCCCAACTCCAAAATATTTTGATTCGGGATGCGCAAAATACCATCCACTTACTGAAGCGGCTGGATTCATGGCTAAGCTTTCCGTGAGGCTTATTCCAATATTTTCTTTGACATTTAGCAAATTAAATAGTCCTATTTTCTCGGTGTGGTCAGGACATGCAGGATATCCTGGCGCGGGTCTAATTCCTGTATATTTTTCTTTTACAAGGTCTTCATTTGAGAGCTTTTCCTTTTTAGAATATCCCCAATAGTCGATTCTGATACGTTCATGTAAATACTCGGCCAAAGCTTCCGCAAGTCTATCAGCAAGAGCCTTTAGCAAAATTGAGTTATAGTCATCATGATCCTTTTCAAATTTATCGATGTGCTTATCAATACCTAAACCAGCTGTAACAGCAAACCCTCCAATATAATCGATATTTTCACTTTCTTTTGGGGCAATGAAGTCTGATAATGCTAAATTTGCCAGACCAGAAGCCTTTTTGGTCTGTTGTCTCAAGGTTCGCTGAATGTTTAGGACTTCTGTACGGTTTTCGTCTGAATAGATTTCTATATCATCACCGACTGCGTTTGCAGGAAAAATACCGTAAACGGCCTTTGCCATTAACCAATGATTAGCGATTATTTTTGTCAGCATTTCTTTGGCGTCGTTGTACAAAGATTGAGCTTCTTTACCCACTATTTTGTCTTCTAGGATTTTAGGATACCTTCCGTGAAGCTCCCAAGTTTGAAAAAAAGGAGTCCAATCTATGTAAGGTGTAATATCGTCTAGTGATATGTTATTCAACACTTCTACGCCTATTTTTTTAGGGGTAACGATAGTTTCGTTATTAAATTCAAGAATTAATTTGTTCTTTCTCGCCGCTTCAATATTTAACAAGGTCTTGTTGCGCGTATGCGCAGCATGATTTTTTCTTAGGGCATCATATTCCTCCTTTAATTCACCAATAAAAGATTGCTTTTTATTCCCCAATAAACGTTCAACTACGGTTACGGATCTTGAGGCATCCAGTACATGAATGGTATTTCCAAATGTGTAGTGTTCATCTATTTTCACAGCGGTATGAACCCTTGAGGTTGTAGCACCACCTATTAGTAATGGAGTTTTCATTTTTACTCTTTCCATTTCTTTGGCAACATGCACCATCTCATCCAATGATGGTGTGATAAGACCACTCAACCCTATAATGTCAACATTTTTTTCAATTGCTGTGTCAATAATCTTTTGAGCAGGAACCATTACACCCAAATCAATAATTTCATAATTATTACATCCTAAAACTACACCAACAATGTTTTTCCCGATATCATGAACATCCCCTTTCACCGTAGCCATTAATATTTTACCAGATGATTGTATTTTTCCGCCTTTTTCTTTTTCAATAAATGGCAAAAGATAAGCAACTGCTTTTTTCATTACTCTAGCTGATTTAACAACCTGAGGAAGAAACATCTGCCCACTTCCAAAAAGGTCTCCAACGACGTTCATTCCATTCATTAAAGGCCCCTCAATGACCTCGATAGGTCGCTTGTATTGCTTTCTGCATTCCTCTGTATCTTCTTCAATGTATTCAATTATTCCTTTAACTAATGCATATGAAAGTCTTTCTTGAACATTTGTATCTCTCCAGCTAAGATCAATTTCTTTTTTCTTTCCCTCTCCTTTAACTGTTTCGGCATAATTAAGCAATCTTTCTGTTGCGTCTTCCCTTCTATTTAGTAGAACATCTTCAACATAAGTCAATAGCTCTTTATCAATGTCCGCATATATTTCTAGCATTGTTGGGTTTACGATACCCATGTCCATTCCATGTGCTATCGCGTGGAATAAAAAGGCGGAATGCATGGCTTCTCTGACCTTATTATTTCCTCTAAAAGAAAAGGAAACATTGGAAACACCACCGCTCACATGAGCTCCAGGAAGGTTTTCTTTTATCCACTTTGTGGCATTAAAAAAATCCAAGGCATTGTTGTTGTGTTCCTCCATCCCTGTTGCTACGGGAAAAATATTAGGGTCAAAAATAATGTCATTTTTATCAAATCCGACGGAATCAACTAGTGTATTATAGGATCGTTCACATATTTCAATTCGTCGTTCATAATTATCAGCTTGTCCCTTTTCATCGAAAGCCATCACGATTACTGCGGCACCGTATCTTTTAATAATGGATGCTTGTCTAATAAATTCTTCTTCACCTTCTTTCAATGAAATTGAATTCACAACGCCTTTGCCTTGGACACATTTTAGACCCGCCTCAATGATTTCCCATTTGGAGCTATCAATCATTACAGGAACGCGAGCAATATCAGGTTCTGAAGCAATGAGATTGAGAAATCTTACCATGGCTTCTTTGCCATCAATCATTCCTTCATCCATATTAATGTCAATAATTTGAGCACCCCCATTTACTTGATCTAAGGCTACGGAAAGTGCGGCTTCAAAATCGCCAGACTGAATCAATCGCAGAAAGGCACGAGAACCCGTTACATTTGTCCTTTCTCCAATGTTGATGAAGTTGCTTTCTGTTGTTACAATTAAAGGTTCAAGTCCTGATAATTTGAGTGTAGTAATTAACATTAGTTTATACTTCTTGGTTTGTATTTTTTTGCTCTTTCGGCAATTTCATATATATGATCGGGAGTAGTGCCACAGCATCCACCAATAATATTGATTAACCCATCTTTTAAAAAAACTTCAATTTGATCAGCCATCATTTCGGGGGACTCATCATATTGTCCAAACTCATTGGGTAAGCCTGCATTAGGATGGGCACTTACATGAAAAGGAGATGTTTTATCTAGAATTTGCAAGTAAGGCCTCATAAGATTCGCGCCAAGCGCGCAGTTCAAGCCAATACTTAATAATGGAATATGAGACAATGAAATTAAAAATGCCTCGGTAGTTTGGCCTGTCAATGTTCTTCCACTTTGATCAGTAATTGTACCAGAAACCATTATAGGGATAATCGTTTTTTTATCTTCAAAAACTTCTTGAATGGCATAAAGTGCTGCTTTTGCATTCAGGGTGTCAAATACAGTTTCGACAAGAAGAAGATCTACCCCACCTTTTATCAATGCATCAACTTGTTCTTTGTAGGCATCAACCAAGTCATCAAAACCAACTGCTCTGTATCCCGGGTCATTGACATCAGGGGAAATAGAAGCGGTTCGATTGGTAGGACCAATTGAGCCTGCAACGAAACGAGGTTTGTCAGTAAATTCTTGAGCCACTTCCTTTGCGATTTTTGCACTCAAGTAGTTGATGTCATATACGGCTTTCTCTAAATCATAATCTGCTTGAGCAATCGAGGTTCCAGAAAAGGTATTGGTTTCAACAATATCTGCCCCTGCAACAAAATATTCTCGATGAATTTCTTTTATAATTTCAGGTCGGGTTATGGATAATAAATCATTATTCCCTTTGAGTGGTTTATTGTGGTTTTCAAAGGCCCCTTCCCTAAAGTCAATTTCTTCTAGATTATGTCTTTGAATCATTGTGCCCATGGCACCATCCAATATCAATATACGCTTTCGAAGTAGTGATTCAATAGTTTCTTTCATGTTAGTAAATAATGGAAGAAAGGTAAAAGATTTGCGCTTATCTTTTCGGAAGAACCGAATGGATTTGGCACCTTGCTATAAATGAAGCAGGTTGCCAAGGTTTCATCGGGCCAATCCCTCCACCTTTCTTCATAAGTTGAATTAAAGAACGTGAAGTAAAATTAATGTATTTTAGTTCTTGAAATATGAAATATGAACGAAATCAGAAAAAAAAATCGATTTTTGGCTGCCTGTAATGGTTTAATTGCCGTGTTCAAGAGTGAGCAGAATTTTAAAATACACCTTTTTATTTTTTTTGTTGTTGTTGTTTCTGGGTTTTTCTTCGGAATATCAAGTGTAGAATGGATGGTTGTATTGGGCTGTGCTTTTTTGGTATTAATATGTGAAATTTTTAATACGGCCATAGAAAAGTTATGTGATTATGTTCACCCCGAATTTGATTCAAACATTGGTCGAATTAAAGACATTTCAGCAGGAGCAGTTTTAACTTGTACCATTATGAGTATTGTAATCGGCATATTGGTTTTTAAGCCATACCTAGTGAATATGTTTGATGATTTAGCTTAAACAAAGATCCTGGTAATGCAAGTACTATTTGTTTTAGCTCTAAATTCAAGATAATGCCATGGAGATTCGATACTGAAAGATTTAATTCAGAGACGAGTTTGTCAAAGTGTGCTTCTTTTTCTTTTTGAAGGATTTCTATAATTAGTGATTCTTGTTTGGTGAAGTTAAGTTTTGTAATGACTTTTGATGAATTGATATTCCACCCCATGAGCCGAAATAAATCATCTGTTTCTTCCAAAAGATGTGCCTTTTGTGTTTTGATTAATTCATTACACCCTTTAGATTGATTAGAAAAAACGGAGCCGGGGATGGCCAGAACTTCACGATTGTAACCGTTTGCCATGTCAGCAGTAATTATTGCCCCTCCTTTTAATGGAGATTCTACTACAATTGTTGCATCTGCCATTCCCGCAATGATTCTATTTCTTTTGGGAAAACAATATTTTGAAATTTTATGATCAGTGCCATATTCTGTCAATAAGCCTCCGTTTTTCAGCATTGCTTTGGCAAGTTTTCGATTTGAACTTGGGTATATCGTATCTAAACCATGACCTATTACTCCAATTGTGGGTATGTGTTGTTCTAAGCAGCATTCATGAACAAAAGTGTCGATTCCACTTGCTAACCCACTGGCAACAATGATATCCTGTCTTGCAAGACCTGAAATCAACTTTTCAACATTTTCTTTACCGTATGAGGTTGCCTTCCTTGTACCCACAATCGATATAATTCTTTTTTTTAATGGAACGTTTCCTTTGTAAAAAAGGGTAATTGGAGCATCGGAACATTCTTTAAGTAATGCAGGATAATTTTCATCCTCCATGAACAATGTTTGAACACCATACTTCAGATTAAAGTTCAATTGTTTTCTTGCTAAGCCCATGGCTCGAGGAATATCAATTTTAATCAACAACTCTTTTTTTAACTTAAAATGTTTTTCAAGATAATTTGTATTGTGCTCAAATAGAGCTTTAATACCATTGGTTCTAAGGATTATTTGTTTGAGTTTTTGCTTGCCAACACCCTTTAAATTTGATGCCGCTATTTTATATAAATCCATTCTTGTTTCTAAAATTTTATTAGTTTCGTTATATAAGTTAACTAAATTTTAGATGCATTATACCTTTATAATTCTATTAATTTCCACGTTCAATTTATTATTTTCCAATGCATTAACTCAGGTATCAGGGACCGTAACAGATGGTCATAATGGTGATCAGTTATATGGTGTTCGGGTTGAAGTTAAAGGAGGACAAAAAGTCGCCTCAGATGTATCCGGAAGTTTTTATTTAACCCCTATCAGCTATCCGGTTTGGGTAAAGGCATCGTTAATGGGCTATATGCCGGACTCTGTGTTGGTTGATGCTCCAATGACTTTGAATTTCACACTTTATGAACAAGTATTAGAAATTAAAACAGTTGTTGTTTCGGCAGGGAGACGAAATCAAGATATCGAGGACGTTTCGGTCTCCATGGAAATATTGACACCTGAATTGATTAATAATAAAGGGTATTCTAATTTAGAACAGGCTGTCGATCAAAGCCCTGGAGTTTATGCGATGGATGGACAGGTTAGTATTCGTGGAGGTGGAGGCTATGCATATGGTGCGGGTAGTCGCGTGTTGTTATTATGGAATGGTATTCCAATGATGTCACCTGATATTGGAGATGCGAAATGGAATGCAATACCCATGGAACAGGCTTCTCAAATTGAAATTATGAAAGGTGCATCTTCAGTTCTTTACGGTAGTGGTGCATTAAACGGAGTGATTGCATTAACGGAAAAAGAGCCAGGCCCAAAGGGTGCGCTTAAAGCCAAAATCCAATCGGGTATATATGACAATCCAAGAAGGGCTACAATGAAATGGTGGGACAGGAATCCTACTTTTCATTTGGTAGATTTGTACTACGGAAAATCATCAAAAAACTTTGGCTTTACGATTGGAGCAAATGCCTATTTAGATTCAGGCTTCAGAAAGGAAGAGAACGAGGAAAGATATCGGCTTAATGGGACATTTTATTTTAAGCCTAATAAAAATAAAAAATTAAAAGCTGGGCTTAGCTATAATGCACAATACCAGGATGTTGGTGTTTTTGTGTTATGGAAAAACGATTCCATGGGATACGAGCCTCAAGACAATACCATTGACCGACAAAAGTCCATTCGGCTGAGTGTAGATCCTTATGTAAAGTTGTATGATAAGTTCAATAACAAGCATTATTTCAAATCACGGTACTATTTAGTCACTACAGGCAATACGGAGAATTTATATGCCAATTCGTTAGCAGAAATGTATTATTTTGATTACCAGTTCCAAAGAAATATGGGGGTGGGAAACACCTTAACTGCAGGATTTGCCAATACGGTTAATCGAGTTCAAAGTTGGGTTTTTGGAGATCACCTCTCAGAAAATGCTGCGGCTTATGCGCAATTTGAAAGTAAGTTTAAAAAGATAGATTTCTCAGCAGGTATGCGTTTGGAATGTTATAAAATTGATACTCTTGATTTTGACTCTAATATTTTCTTCAAATATTTAGATAAGGATGAAGTGTTAGACTCTCTGAAAATACCCATTTATCCTGTTTTCAGAGCAGGTATGCATTATGAAATTAATCCTACATCTCATTTGAGGGCTTCTTTGGGTCAAGGGATTCGTTTCCCTTCAGTTGCAGAACGTTTTGTATCAACATCAGTTGGGGGATTAATCATTTTCAAAAATCCGAACCTAAGACCAGAAAAGGGGTGGGCTGCTGAAATTGGGTACAAACAAATTTTAAAATTAGGAGACTGGAAAGGATATTTTGATGTGTCGGGATTTATCAATCAGTACAGTAATATGGTTGAGTTTACCTTTGGTATATATAATCCTGACTCAATAGTATTGCAGGCACAAAACCCTGATGACATTGACTACATATTAAATTGGGTTGGTTTTCAGGCACAAAATGCGGAACGCGCAAGAATTACGGGTCTTGAATTTTCATTTAACAGCATGGGTAAAATAGGAGATGTTGAATTGACCTCCTTACTCGGTTACACTTACATGAACCCTATCAGTCTGAATGAAGATTCGATTTACAGAATGACTTTCTCAGATACAAGTGTTAACTTATTGAAATATAGGTTTAAGCATCTCGCGAAAGCGGACATACAAGCGACCTACAAAAATTTCTTTGTAGGATTTAGCTGCCGATACAATAGTTTTATGAAAAATATTGACGCCGTATTTGAGCAAGATGTAGACCCATCTGAATCGGAGATATTTATTTTACCTGGGTTAGAAAATTATCGAAAATTATACAATAAAGGGGCATTTGTTATGGATGCTAGAATGGGTTATCAATTTAGTGATGCCATAAAGCTGAATTTGATTGCGAATAACTTTTTGAACACAGAATATGTCTCAAGACCTGGCGATGTTCAACCTCCGCGTAGTTTTATTGTTCAATTGCAATTCAATTTATAATAAATCGGTTTTTTTCCGAACAAAAGTTTATTTTTATTAAATCTAAACCCAAAATATGACAAGACTATTACTTTGTTTTTTACTTTTTTCGATATGCTTTAACGCAGAATCTCAAATTGAGGGAAAGGTAGTTGATGCTTCTTCAGGAGAACCTATAATAGGAGCAAAACTTTATGCTTCTGATGGTCAAAGGGCGATTTCTAATTTTGATGGTGATTACAATCTATCATGTAAAGATTTCCCCGTAGAAGTTATTGTTAAAATGCTTCAATATGTAAATGACACGATAACAGTATCTTCAGCAGGCCAATACAATATAAAATTGACGGAGCCAGTTACTGATCTTCAAACAGTTGTAGTATCTGCAGGACGAAGAAAGCAAGCGATTGAAGAGGTTCCTGTTTCGATGGAAATTATCAGGCCAGAATTGATCGACAATAAAGGAATTACAAGCTTGGATCAGGCAGTTGAGCAAACTCCTGGTGTTTCAACATTTGATGGTCAGGTGAGTATTCGAGGAGGAAGCGGATTCTCTTATGGGGCAGGAAGTCGTGTACTTCTTTTATGGAATGGAATGCCTCTTTTATCGGGATATGCGGGTGATACACAATGGAATGCCATTCCGATGGAGCAGGCTTCACAAATTGAGGTAATGAAAGGGGCTTCTTCAGTTTTACACGGTAGTGGCGCCCTTAATGGTATTATTGCTTTAACTGAAAAAGAACCAGGAACCACTCCAGAAACCAAAGTTAAAGTGCAATACGGTATTTATGACAATCCCAAAAGAGCATCATTGAAATGGTGGGATACCAATCCAATGACGCAACAAGTTGAATTTTATAGGAGCCAGATGTTTAAAAACGTGGGTTATACTTTTTCCTCTACATTTTTTCATGATGGTGGTTACAAGGCAGGCGAAACTGAGTATCGCGGAAGAGTGAGTGGCTCTTTATATTTCCGTCCTCAAAAATGGAAAAAGGTAAAAGCGGGAATTGGCTACAATTATCAAGTACAAAAAACAGGAAACTTTATCATTTGGGAGAGTGATTCTCTCGGTTATACTCCACAGGGAGGAGTTGATACAAGTAATGCAGCATCCACGTTAACCTATAATATGGGGCATCGTTTGTTTTTAGATCCCTACATTAAAATGATTGACAAACACAACAATCGTCATTCATTTAAGAATAGAATTTATTATGTGAAAAATGGAATTTCTGGTACAGAAGGCCAAAGCAGTGCTGCCACCATTTATTACTCCGATTATCAGTTCCAAAAGGAATATGCCAATGGGTTTACCTTGACATCAGGGATTTCAAATATCACAAATGTAGTCCGCTCTGAATTGGTTGGTGACCATAATTCTTTGAACGCAGCTATTTACACTCAAGTTGAACACCACATTGGAGATTTTGATTTTACGGCAGGCCTAAGGTTAGAGTATTTTGAAATGGACGGAGAACGAGGAGATAGTGACTTTATGATTTCAAAAAAGGATTCTACGATTTTACCTTTTTACCCAGTAGCGAGGTCTGGATTTCATTATCAATTGGCAGAGTATACGCATTTACGAGCTTCAATAGGCCAAGGGATTAGATATCCAGCAGTCGGAGAAAGATATATTAATACCAGTGTTGGTGCCTTAAATATATTTCAAAACCCTCAGCTAAAACCTGAAATAGGTTGGGCCGCAGAAATTGGTTTCAAGCAAGGAGTACGGATAGGTGACTGGAAAGGGATGTTTGACGTTGCTGCATTCATAAATGAGTACCAAAACATGATTGAATTCACATTTGGTATTTACAATCCATTTAATGGAAATCCCGTTAATGCTGTACTTGGCGATCCAATTTATGAGGAACTTACGAATCAGGGGTATACCATATATGATTTGATTGGTTTTCGAGCGCAAAATGCTGAAGCAGCAAGAATTACAGGATTGGATTTTTCTTTTAATAGCATGGGTAGTATTGGCGATGTAGAGATCGTATCTTTAATGGGATATACTTATATGAACCCGATAAGCCTAAACAATGACCCTGCCTACAAGGAAACTTGGTCAGATACCACGAGTAACATATTGAAGTATAGATATAAACACCTAGTAAAAGTTGATGTTGAGGTGAATTATAAAAAATACAGTGCTGGTTTTTCCTTAAGATATGGTGGTTTCATGAAAAATATTGATCGTGTATTCGAAGAGTCAATTGGAGGGACATATATTTTGCCAGGATTAAAAGAATATCGTGAGATCTACAACAAAGGAAGTTTTGTGATTGATATGCGTCTTGGCTATAAATTG
>CALKHF010000124.1 GCA_938092255.1 uncultured Flavobacteriales bacterium
TTCCAGATAAGCTATGGATATGTTATTTTTAACGAGAAAGCAATTAGATAAAACTAAACGATAATGGAAAAAATAATTTGCGGTATTCAACAAATGGGAATTGGAGTTCCTGATGTTGAAAATTCATGGGCATGGTATAGAAAGAACTTCGGCGTCAATGTAAAAATCTTTGAGGAAGCCGCAGAGGCACCTTTAATGACTAGATACACTGGAGGAAAGGTGCATTCCAGAACTGCAACTTTGGCATTAAGTATGGATGGTGGTGGAGGTTTTGAGATCTGGCAATTTACTTCACGTAATACAGAAAAAGCAACATTTAATATTCAACTCGGTGATTATGGAATGATTGCATGTAAAATAAAATCTAGAGATGTTCATGCAACATATGCGAACATGATAGATAATGGTGTCGAAACGGCATCCAAAATTCTTAAAGGTCCTGATGGTAAAAATCATTTTTTTGTGAAAGGACCGAATGGCAATATGTTTGAGGTAGTTGAATCAAAAGATTGGTTTTCAAATACAAATCACCCTTCAAAATGCGGAGGTGTCGCCGGTTCAATCATTGGTGTTTCTGATATTGACAAATCGTTGATTCTATATAAGGACATTTTGGGGTATGATCAAATTGTTTTTGATCAAACTGATTCGTTTAATGATTTGGATTGTTTTGAATCTGGAAACGGGAAATTCAGAAGAGTTCTTTTAAAACATAGTAAACCGAGAAAAGGCCCATTTGCTCCTTTACTCGGTGAGACGAGTATAGAGCTCATTCAATCTATTGACAGAACGGATTGTCGAAAAATATTTAAGAATAGATTTTGGGGCGATTGGGGTTTTATTCATTTGTGTTTTGATGTGCAGGGAATGAATGAATTACAAAGAGAATGTGAGTCAAAGGGCTTTCCATTTACCGTAGATAGTTCAGACACATTTGACATGGGAGAGGCAGGAGGTAGGTTTTCATATGTAGAAGACCCTGATGGAACATGGATAGAATTTGTTGAAACCCATAAAGTACCAATCCTTAAAAAAATTGGCTGGTATATTCATTTGAAAAAACGCAAGCCAGGAAAATCATTGCCCAGGTTCATTTTAAAAATGATGGGCTTGAATAAGGTAAAAGATTAATTACTTTATACCTAATGCTTGATAAATGACATGTTGAATATCTGTCCGTATATTCATGTCTCTTATTTTCCAATTCCCTTGATCAGGGTGGACGCGATTCGATAGAAACACAAAAATGATGTCGTGCTCGGGATCTGCCCAAGCTAAAGTTCCTGTGAATCCTGAATGTCCAAAACTGGTGGGTGAGGCTAGGTAATCGCAAGTTCCTCCTCCATTTTCCCTGGGCCGGTCAAAACCAGCACCTCTCCTATTCTTTTTGTACTGCTGCCTGGTAAAATCCTTGCGTATTTCTTCATTAAAAAGAGTCTGACCACCATATTTTCCATTTTTTAAAAATACTTGCATAATACTTGCAAGGTCAGTCGCATTACTAAAAACCCCAGCGTGACCACCGACTCCGCCAAGCATTGCCGCTCCAGGATCATGAACATAGCCGTGAATTAATTGCTTTCTAAAAGTTGAGTCGTATTCTGTGGGAACTATTCTTTCTTTATCAAAGTAATCAAGTGGCAAATATCTTATGTTTTGAAGTCCCAAAGGTTCATAAATCATCTCGTGAACAAAGTCCTCTTGTTTTTCTTTTAGTATGGATTCAAAAACCTTTTGGGTAAAGTAATAGCATAAATCAGAGTATTTGTATTTCTTTGAACCGAGACTTGTATTGAGTATTCGATTGTACATTTTTTGCACATAATCACTTGTTAAATAGATGCCATCAGCAACCTTTATGTTGTACATAGAATCAGGCACATTTCTATATAAGTTCTGTTTAAGTTGACCTTCACTCATTGTTTTCAAATAAAAAGGGATCCATGATTTAAGACCCGATTGATGCGCCATCATTTCACGAATTTTAATTTTTGAAAAATCCGTATCACCTGTAATTTCTTTGATGTATTTACCAAGTGTGTCGTCAATGTCAAGCATGCCTCTGTATTCTAGATTCATAGCAATAATCGTTGATGCTGCAATTTTTGTTATAGAGGCAATATCATATAAATCATCATTTTTTACTTTTTTAGAATCAATGTCATAAGTATGGGTGCCATAACTTTTTCTGTATACGATAGAATCTTTTATTGCAACTAGCACTTGACATCCTGGAAATGCACCTTCTGAAATTCCATTTAAAGCAATCTCATCTATTTTATTGAAACTTCCCGATGGGATTTTAGCATCCTTGAGTGATGAAAAGCTTAATCGACCATTTGATTTTGTTGCAATTGACTCCTGGGTCGTTAGCTTGGGATTGGTACCGATGGCTCCAAATAATAGGTGAGCTGTAGCACTTATATTTTTTTCCGTATCGTATTTACAATGAACCAATGCATCTATATTTTGCATGGGAATATGCTCTAAGTATTTGGCTGGACCATAGACCACGGCTACAACAAATTCTTTATGCGACCGATTAAGTAATTTAATATCGTTAAGATATTTTTGAATTGAATCTGTTGGTTTGGGATGAAATGAGACAATTAATATATCATTGAAATCAAGTGTTTCGTCCTTGTTTTTTGGAGAAGTCAAGGATAGGGAGTTAATGGAATTCACGTGGGTAAAAAGATTAAGGTTTTCCCAAAGCGTGTTCTTGTCTGAGCCAATAGAGAGCGTATTGATTTTTCTGTTTAGTCTGCTGAAAGGAATTAAATGCCTTTCATTTTTTATAACATATAAATTGTGATCCTGCTTAACAGTATCAATAAGCGGTATATCATTCTCAAATTGAGCTGATGCGCCAGTTTGCGCAGTTGTATTCATTGAATAGGTAATGAACAGTAAAAAAAGTAGTGTTATTCTCATTAAAAACAGTTTCTAGGCGAATCTAAAAAGTTTTATCCTTTGTTATCAACGCAATCATTCAAATTGTTAACAATTCTTATTGAAAATAAATTCTGATTGGAAGAAATATTCTCGAGCTCACTTTTCTTCCATCTAATTCTGCTGGAATCCAGTTTGGCATTCCTTTGAAAAGATTAATAATTTGATTCTTTAACTCAAAATTCACTTTATCTTTAACTTTTACCTCTATTATTTTTCCATATTCAGAAACAATGAATTCCACAGGTATCAATAAGTCATTTGTATTTATTAAGCTGTGCAACTTATTTAAATTTAAATTATGGGTAATGTATTTGTTCATTTCTGAATACCCGCCTGTAAATTCTGCTTCAATATCCGGAAAGTCTACTATTTCAGGTACAATGTTAACAATCTTATAATTTGGATTTTGATTGAAATTTATATCAATATTCTTTGCTTTCAGATTGTTATTTATTGATTTCGTTGTGTTTTTTGTGCTTTTACTTGTCGATGAAACGTTCTTTATAATATTTGTGGCCAACTGTTTAGTCGCTTTTCTTGTGCTTACAACAGGTTTTTTAATTTTATTTTTTTTTATTTTTTCAATTGTGAAATCTATTTCAACAGGTTCTATTTTGGAAAGTTCTGTCTCTAATTGATCTTTTTCTGAATAAGTGAATGCGGCAAGTACCATCGCTGAGGCAAGTACAACACCCAAATAAACGTATGTGTTCTGGCTCTTGTTTTTAGGTTCTATCATATCTTTTATTTTATTTAAAATAATCAAAAGACATGCCATTAATAAGTGTAGCAATGACACTAACTTAATATACGCAATTTTCATCAATTTTTCTAATTTACTTGTCAACAACGACTTATTATATTGTTAGTAAAATCAGGGGTTATTATCTATTGTGTGGACTTCATAATGTTTAATTTTGTTACAAATTGAAGCGGAAGCTTATAAATTTTTTTTATGGAATTATTCGGGAATTTTGGTTCCAATTCTGATTTGTCTTCTTCAATAGGCTTATCAAATACGGGAAATCAATTTTGGAATTTAACCCCTGCAGAATTGGTTGAAGATACCATCTTGCAAGGTGAAGGATTACTCACTGATACTGGGGCTTTAGCAATCGATACAGGTGAATTTACGGGAAGATCTCCCAAAGATCGTTTTATCGTTGAAGATAATGTTACCAAAGATGCTGTTTGGTGGGGTGGAATTAATAAAGGCATAAGTGCCACTCATTTTGATACCTTGTATGCTAGAATGAAATCGTATCTGTCGGGTAGGGATATTTATGTTCGAGATTCTTATGCTTGTGCAGACGACGATTTTCGTATGAATATTCGGGTTGTAACGGAGTTGCCATGGTCAAATATGTTTGCGTACAACATGTTTTTGAGACCTAATCAAGAAGAAATTAAATCTTTTTTACCGGATTGGAATATCATATGTGCTCCTGGATTTATGGCGGACCCTGAGATTGATGGAACGAGACAACACAATTTTGCCGTGCTAAATTTCAGTAAAAAAATGATTTTAATTGGAGGGACGGGTTATACGGGTGAAATTAAAAAAGGAATTTTTTCTGTTTTGAATTTTGTTTTACCACATGATCGAAATGTGCTCTCAATGCACTGTTCGGCAAATATTGGTAAAATGGGAGATACTGCCGTATTTTTTGGTTTATCAGGAACCGGTAAAACAACCCTTTCATCCGATCCAAACCGGGCATTAATAGGGGATGATGAGCATGGTTGGAGTAATGACACCGTATTTAATTTCGAAGGAGGATGCTATGCAAAAACAATAGATCTTTCTAGAGATAAAGAACCGCAAATATATGATGCCATTAAATTTGGTTCGATTCTAGAGAATATAGGATTTAATAATGAAAGTTCAACGCCAGATTATACGGATGGAACGATTACGGAGAATACAAGAGTTTCATATCCTATAGATCATATTGACAATATTGTGTTGCCATCAAAAGGAAGTTCTCCAAAAAACATTTTCTTTTTAACCTGTGATGCATTTGGTGTGCTGCCTCCAATTTCAAAATTGACCAACGAGCAGGCCATGTATCACTTTATGTCTGGCTATACGGCAAAGGTGGCTGGAACAGAAGTAGGTATTACTGAACCTACAACAACATTTTCGGCTTGTTTTGGAGCAGCATTTTTGCCTTTGCATCCTGCCAAATATGCAACATTGTTAGGTGAGAAATTAAAAGAGTCGGATACAACGGTTTGGTTGGTGAATACTGGCTGGTCTGGTGGTAGTTATGGTGTAGGAAGTAGAATGAAGCTATC
This sequence comes from uncultured Flavobacteriales bacterium, assembly GCA_938092255.1. Taxonomy (GTDB): domain Bacteria; phylum Bacteroidota; class Bacteroidia; order Flavobacteriales_D; family Crocinitomicaceae; genus UBA952. The sequence goes on from CALKHF010000124.1 coordinate 5,254, forward strand.
TTATACAAGAGCGATGATTACTGCGGCCCTGGAAGGAGCTCTAGATGGTGAATCGTTTAAAACATTGCCTGTTTTTGAATTGGCATATCCAACTTCTTGTCCTGGTGTTCCTTCTGAATTACTTAATCCAAAGCAAACATGGACAGACGCAGCTGCATATGATGAAACTGCTTCTAAATTGGCATCTAAGTTTTTGAATAATTTCGAAACATTTAAGGAAGAGGCCGATGCTTCAATTCTTGCAGCGGCACCAAAAGTGCTTGCGTAATAGGGTTATAATTTATTTTATATAATGAAAGCCCTCAGAATTGAGGGCTTTTATTTATTTATGGTATTAAATAGTTAGGCACAAAAAAAACCCTCGCAAGAGGGTTTAGATATTTTTAGATAATTCCTAAGAATTAACGTTTGGCCATTGTTTCATCAGAAACAGAAAGCTTTTTTCTGCCTTTTCTGCGACGAGTAGCCAATACACGGCGACCATTTTTAGTTGCCATTCTGCTACGGAAACCATGTTTGTTTCTTCTTTTTCTTAACGAAGGTTGGAACGTTCTTTTCATCTTATTTAGTTCAAATAATTATTCATTTGAGGACTGCAAAGATAGAACTTTTTTATAGAATTCAAATGTTATCGATAAAAATATTTAAAAAAAACCAATACTCGTTTAAACAACTATTTTTGTATGCTAATTGTTGATCATTATAAATAGTTTTACATTCTTAATTGAAGAACATGGAAATGGATAGAAAGAAAAGAAACTTGATGTATTTCTTAAAGCCTTATTTATGGTGGTATTTTGTCGGTTGGATATTTCTTCTTCTCTCTTCTTCTGCAGGTTTAATGTTTCCTTATTTGATGGGCAAGCTATTGGGATCTGGTTCTTCCTCGGTAGGTCCTTCTTCTCCAAGTAGTATAGAGTTATTAAATTTTCAAAATGCTACTGAAGTCGCTTATGGTTTATTCATTCTTTTTGGGTTTCAGGCTCTTTTTTCTTTTTTACGTGTGGTCATTTTCAATAATGTGACAGAAAACGCCTTGAGAGATCTCAGAAATACCGCTTTTGAAAGAATGATTTTTATGCCAATGAATTTTTTCGATGTGAATAAAGTCGGGGAATTGACAAGTAGGGTTTCTTCTGATATTACTCAAGTCCAGGATACCTTGAGAACGACTGTTGCTGAATTTTTTAGACAAGTTATTATCATTCTTGGGGGAGTGGCATTTCTGTTTTTCATTTCATGGAAGCTGGCGTTAATTATGTTGGCAACGGTTCCGATTATGGCTTTGTTGGCTGTGTTCTTTGGTCGTTTTATAAGAAAATTGAGTAAGCAGGCTCAGGATTTTGCAGCTGAATCTAATTCAATTATTGAAGAAACGCTTTCAGGGATTTCAAATGTTAAGGCCTTTACTTTTGAATACTTCGCGATTACAAATTACAAAGGTAAAACCCAAGAGATTCGAAATTTAAATGTAAAAAGTGGAATTTGGAGGGGTCTTTTCGTATCCTTCATTATTTTTTGTTTGTTTGGAGCCATAGTTTTTATAGTTTGGCAAGGACTAATATTGACGCAAGGACCAAACCCTGAACTTTCAAGTGAGGGTTTCTATCAGTTTGTTTTGTTTACCATCATGATGGGTGCAAGTGTAGGTTCTTTGCCAGACCTGTATGCAAATATTCAAAAGACGTTTGGTGCAATAGAAAACTTGATGGTTATAATCAATGATGTAACAGAAAATGATGGTTTAGAGGGCAAATTGGAAAACGGTATTTTGGGTAATATCTCATTCAAAAATGTGAGTTTTAATTACCCTCAACGCCCAGATATTTCTGTACTTGAAAATGTATCATTTGATATCAGTAAAAATGCGCAAGTTGCTCTTGTCGGTTCAAGTGGTTCTGGAAAGACAACCATCGCAAGTTTGATTTTGAGTTTTTACAATATTCAAAATGGCACATTGCTTATAGACTCCGAGAAAATCGGAGATTATGATTTGAAGTATTTGCGATCGCAAATGGCATATGTGCCACAGGATGTTTTACTTTTTTCTGGCTCCATATATGATAATATAATTTTTGGTAATCCTACTGCAACAGATGATGAAGTAGTTGAGGCTGCGAAAAAAGCGAATTCATGGGAGTTTATTTCATCTTTCCCTGAGGGAATTAAAACAGAGGTTGGTGATCGTGGAATTCAGTTGTCAGGAGGTCAAAAACAACGAATTGCCATAGCCCGAGCTATTTTAAAAGATCCCACGATCTTAATATTGGATGAAGCCACATCAGCTCTAGATTCGGAGTCAGAAAAGTTAGTTCAGGACGCATTGGAAATATTAATGAAGGGTAGGACTTCAATTGTAATTGCCCACAGATTATCAACCGTAAAAAAGGCGGATCAGATTTTGGTTTTAGACAATGGATCTATTATTGAATCAGGAAAGCATAAGGAATTAATGGATAGAGACGGGATGTATACCCGGTTAGTGAATATGCAACAGTTAGATTCAAACGAATAAGGGAATCATTTCTATATTTCTTACTTTTATCTGATATAACTGTACAATATGAAGATTTTATTATTGTTCGTAACTTTTGTATTTACGAATTCCATTTTTACACAAGAGGCTTTTTCTTCAAAATCTATCATTGGTCATGAAATAGGCACTGAATTTTCTACCCATGCACAAGTTGTTGATTATTTTGAAGAATTGAGTCGGTGGTATCCACTTAATTCAAAACTTGAATCTTATGGGAGAAGTAACGAGGGTAGAGCTTTACAGCTCATGTTTATAGGAAGTGAAACCACAATAAAGAACCTTGAGGAAATCAGAAAGAATCATCTTAACACGAGTGCAAGCGAAAATATTCCAATTGTTTGGTTGAGTTATAACGTCCATGGAAATGAAAGCTCGGGTACAGAGGCAGCGATGGAAACTGCTTTGATTTTATTGAGAGACAAAAAGGAATGGTTGAATGATGTTTTAATTGTAATAGACCCTTGTCTAAATCCAGATGGAAGAGATCGATATGTTAATTTTTTTAAGCAATATTCGACAATATCAAAAAGCTCGAATGTGAGATCTATAGAGCATCAAGAGCCTTGGCCTGGTGGTCGGTTTAATCATTACTTATTCGATTTGAATAGAGATTGGGCATGGTTGACCCAAGTGGAGTCTCAACAACGAATCAAAAAATACAATCAATGGATGCCCCATGTTCATGTTGATGTACATGAGCAAGGAATTAATGAGAATTATTATTTTCCTCCAGCAGCAGAACCTTATCATGAAGTAATAACTGATTGGCAACGCAAGTTTCAGGAATACATTGGTGAAAACCATGCAAAGTATTTTGATGCCAATAATTGGCTTTATTTTTCAAAAGAAATTTTTGATTTGCTTTATCCGAGTTACGGTGATACCTATCCGATGTACAATGGTGCGATTGGTATGACCTATGAACAAGCCGGAAGCGGTAGGGCAGGCACAAGTGTTGTTATTGCTAATGGAGATACCCTCACCTTAAGTGAGCGTGTGAAGCATCATGTTACGGCGAGCTTATCTACTATAGAGGTGGCATATGTTCATAAAAAACAACTCATTTCAGAGTTTCAAAATTTTAATAAGGATTTTCGGTATACTTATCAGTCTTATGTTCTTTCAGGAGATTCTTATAAAATAAATTCTTTACGCAGATTACTAGCTCTTCATGAAATCATAGTGAGACAACCAAAAGAAGGAAGCTTGATAAAAGGATGGTCTTATACCTCTCAAGAAAAGACGACATACAAGACGACATCAGATGACATTATAATTTCCGTAGATCAACTAAAGGGGCCAATGGTAAAGGTTCTTTTTGAGCCACAAACGTTTTTATCAGATTCATTAACTTATGATATCACTGCGTGGTCATTGCCTTACGCTTTTGGATTAGATGCCTTCGCTTGTGATACTGAGGTGCCTTTTCAGGGTGAATTGCCTGAGCCTAATGAGTTTTCGAATACGCCAATTCCCAATGAGTCGAAAGATGCATTTGCTTACGTCTGTAAATGGAATTCAATGGAGTCTGCTCGATTTTTGGAAAGGTTGTTGAGTACTAATGTTAAAGTAAAATATGCCAAAAAATCATTTCAACTTGATGGTAATTTGTATGAACCGGGAACTTTAGTGATTGCCAGGGGGGAAAATTCAGAGCTTAATATTGATTCGTTGATTATTCAAGCTTCAAAAGGTTTAGAGCTTCAAATGAATACCTGCAGTACAGGGTACGTTGAAAAAGGAAATGATTTGGGTTCATCATCATACCATGAAATTCAAAGTCCGAAAATCGGATTGCTTGCCGGAGAAGGTCGTTCTCCTCTTAATACAGGAGAAATTTGGCATTACTTGGAACAACGCCTCAAAACACCATTTTTAATGTCAAGGCCAAATGATATTCTAGAATTTGGATTATCTAACCTCGATGTCTTGATGGTTCCGGAAGGGAGGTTATCCAATGAGTTGGTAGATGAAATAATGACATGGGTTAAAGGTGGTGGTCGCTTGGTTCTTTTTGGGGAGTCAGTAGAAAACTTTTTTGATCAATTGTCTATAGAATTGACAAAGCAATCTGATGAGTTTTATGAAATGAGTGAAAGAGAGGAGTTGAGTGAAATGATCACTGGAGCAATTTTCAATTGTGAAATTGATAAAAAACATGCGCTTTCTTTTGGATATGACTCATATCATACGCTTAGGCAAAGTCCTTCCCGTTATATTCTAAAATCTGGTAAAGCGGTTTTCGAGCTCCCAAAAAATTCTAAAGCGGTATCTGGATTTGTTGGTTCCAAAGTTAAAAAAGATCAAGAAGGAGCGTTAATTGTCGGTCAAGAGCAATATGGTAAGGGGAGTGTGACATTCTTTATTGACAACCCATTATTCAGGGGGTTCTGGCACAACGGCCTGCTTATGGTTGCAAATGCTATATATTTAGAAACGGATTGAGATTTAAATTAAACCTTTTGATCTTAAAAACTCATCTAAAGATTCGATGTCCGGAAAGAGTACGTCTCTCGCTTTACTTCCTTGAAAAGGCCCAATAATACCCATGGATTCAAGCTGATCAACAATCCTTCCTGCTCTATTATATCCTAATTTTAGTTTTCGTTGAAGTAGACTTGCAGAACCTTGTTGATTCATAATAACTATTCTAGCAGAATCAACAAACATTGCATCCATTTCGTTCATATCCATTTCGCCTTTGCCTTCACTTCCTTCTGGTACATATTCTGGCAAAATTAATGCGTCTGGATATGCTCTTTGGTCTCCGATAAATGAACATATTTCTTCTACTTCTGGAGTGTCAACAAATCCACACTGAAGCCGAATCATTTCCGAACCTGTTGAGATTAGCATGTCACCGCGCCCAATCAGTTGGTCTGCACCAGAGCCGTCTAGAATGGTTCTTGAATCGATTTTTGACAATACTCTAAAAGCAATCCTTGCAGGGAAATTTGCTTTAATCATACCTGTGATAACATTTACAGAGGGACGCTGAGTAGCTACTATAAGGTGAATACCAATCGCTCTTGCAAGCTGGGCAATTCTTGCAATTGGGTGCTCAATTTCTTTTCCTGCGGTCATTATGAGGTCTGCATACTCATCAATGAGAACAACAATATAAGGAAGGTATTTATGCCCTTTCTCAGGATTGAGTTTTCGTTTTACAAACTTTTCATTGTACTCTTTAATTGTTCTGACTTGTGCATCTTTTAAAAGCTCATAACGATTATCCATTTCGATACATAAAGAATTCAAGGTATTTACAACTTTCGATGTATCTGTGATAATGGCATCCTCTTCTCCTGGCAATTTGGCCAAGAAATGGCGTTCAATTTTATTGTATAAGGTAAGTTCAACTTTCTTAGGGTCAACAAGAACAAACTTAATTTGTGATGGGTGTTTCTTATATAGAATCGAAACTAAGATGGCATTTAAGCCTACCGATTTACCTTGGCCTGTTGCTCCAGCAACAAGAAGGTGTGGCATTTTAGTTAAATCAAATACATAGGTTTCGTTTGTGATGGTTTTACCCATTACTACCGACAATTGTCCATCGTGATTTTGAAATTTTTCTGATGCGATTAATGAACGCATACTCACCATGTCTGGACTTGAATTTGGAACTTCAATACCTATGGTTCCCTTTCCCGGTATGGGCGCAATAATTCTAATACCGAGAGCGCTTAAACTTAAAGCGATGTCATCCTCGAGGTTTTTAATTTTTGATATTCTGACACCTGGGGCAGGAACGATTTCATATAAAGTAACAGTTGGGCCAACGGTCGCTTTGATTTTAGCGATATCAATTTTGTAATTTGAAAGGGTTTCAATAATCCGATCCTTATTGCTTTCAAGCTCTTCTTTATTTACAGAAACTCCGCCTGACCCATACTCTTTGAGTAATTCTACGGATGGTAGTAGGTATCCCTCAAGATCAGCTTTTGGGTCATATTCCCCGTGTTCCTCAACCAATTGGTCTGCGAGATTTTTTTCACCTATTTCTTCAGCATCTACAATTTCTTCCTCATCGGGAATTTCTATTTCAAATTCATCATTTTCTTTAGGCTTTTCTTCCAATTCGTCGATGAGTTCAGACCTGTTTTCATGTTCTATTTCAGTTGAATCTGGATCATCACCTGAGAAATTTACTGTTTCAGAAATGACGTCTTCCTTTATTTCTTCATCTTTAATTGGATTAATGACATGCATGTTTTCATCATTTGTAACCATTTCTTCGTCGGCTTCGTCCTCTTTTTCTTTTTTCGGAAATAGATAGTTAAATAATGCAGCGTAATCGGGATTGAATAAGAGAGTTGTAATGATATAAAATATTACTAGGGTTAAAGTGAGTGTTCCAATTCCACCCAAAACTTGGGTCAACCACTGATTGATATGGTATCCGAAACTACCTCCTATAAAGTTGATGTTATCTGAGAAATAGGCCAGGAATACTGAACCCCACAGCATGTAAAGAATGGTAATGGTGAAGGTTTTGCCTAAAGGAAGTAAAGCTTTGTCGTATAAAACTTTAACTCCGGTAAGGAAAAGTAAAAAACAGATGCCAAAAGAGGGGATTCCAAAAAGGTCGTAAATGAGATAATGGGACATCCAGGCTCCAAATTTACCGAGCCAGTTGTGAATTTCTATTTGATCGCCTCCAAATACGAAATCAAAAAAAGAGGCATCAATTAATTTGTCTTGATCCAATTGCCAGGTAAGCAGGTATGAAAAAGAGGCAATTGCCAAAAAGAATGAAAATAAAATAAAGAATGAGCCAAATACGGTAGCTATTTTTTGCGTATCAAATTTGTCTAACCAAGTATTCCCTTTTTTCCCTTTACCTTTTTTTGAAGGTTTAGGTTCCTTCTTTTTTTTCTTGGCAGGGCTTTTTTTCTCTTGATTTACCGGTATAAATTCGTTCTCTTCCATTCAGCTTGAATATGTAACGAAGATAAGTTTTAGTACGGAAGGATTTCGGGATTTTCAATCCATCTTTAAACACTGGTATGTTAGTTATAAAATGCCTTTGAAGAAATGACTAGTTGTCTGAATTTACTTTCTCTATAAATTCATCCATAGTTACAATTTCGTATTCTTCGGGAATCAAAAACATGGATAAGGGTGGGTCATAGGAGCGATAAGATTCTAGGACGTATCGGTAAAGACCGTCATCATTGACGATATAATACAGAGTTGGGATACCTGATAGGTCTGAAAATTCATTGGCATACCTTGACGGGATGGTTTTTGAGTAAAAGCAAATTAATTCGTTCGCCAGCATGGGATGGTTCATGATTGTTTTTTTGCTTTTCAACCCTCCAATTCTCTTTTTAATACCACATTTCTTTTTGAATGAATAAAGACTATCGTTGGTCCTGCTTTGTTCATCATTCATTCGAATTGCATACCCCTTATCATCAATCTCTAATAAAAGAATTGATTTTTTCCGTGTCATGTGTTTCAAACATTCTTGATAACCATTTTGTGAATTGAAATTGACTATTTTTAATAATGAATCTTTGGCATATATGATCACTTTGTTTTCACTGTTGTCATCTTTTGATGATAGGGGGTTCATACTTGCGTCTACCTTGGTTATTTTATAGGTTAGCTCTCCAGAAAATGAATTGTTTTTTTGACCGAGGGAATTTTGCCCAATCGTAAACAATAATAGGAATACCAACAAGCTTTTTTGTTCCATACTATGAAAGTAATCATCCAAAATCAAGTAAGCGTATATTTCATTGAATTTTATCGTTTTGAATTTATTGGAATGAAGCACACCTTGAATGATTTTGTTTTAAGGATTTTTAGTAGTTTCGTTTCTTTAAAAGGTATAACTCGAAAAAGTCATGAATCTCCATGTTGATAATGAAGTTGGATTACTGAAAACCGTAATTCTAGGTATTGCTAATGATTTTGGAGGAACACCGTCAGAAAGTGAATGTTATGACCCTAAATCCCTCGAAAGCGTACGTAAAGGAATTTATCCTATAGAGAAAAATTTAATTGATGAAATAGAGCAATTTTGTAAAGTGCTAAAAAGTTATGATGTCGAGGTGATTCGTCCTAGCAATATCCTTGATCTTAATCAAATCTATGCAAGAGACATTGCTTTCGTTATTGAGGACAAGTTACTGCTTCCCAACATCATTGAAGATCGTTCACGCGAGCTTGAAGCTGTTCAAAGTATATTTGGAGAGATAAGTCAAAATCAGATATTAAAAATGCCTGATTCGGCACGAATAGAGGGAGGAGATGTTATCTTGAAAGATGACTATGTATTTATTGGATATTCTAAAGAAGAAGATTTTAATCAATATAAGGTAGCTAGAACAAACATAGAAGGTGTTGATTTTATCAGAAAACACTTTCCAAATAAAAAAATAATCAACTACGAATTAAAGAAATCCGATGAAGATCCAATGAATAGTGCTTTGCACTTAGATTGTTGTTTTCAACCAGTAGGTCGAAATGGAGCGATTATTTGTCCCGAAGGTTTTAAAGACAATAAGGATGTTGATGCTCTTAAGGACATGTTTGATCCCCATGAGATTATCTTGATTGATGGAAATGAAATGTATAATATGAATTCAAATATTTTTTCAATTTCGGAAAATATTGTTGTTTCACAACCAGAATTTGTTTCCTTAAACGATCGCTTGAGGGCAAGGGGTTACACTGTTGAAGAAGTCTCTTATGCTGAGGTCTCT
>CALKHF010000125.1 GCA_938092255.1 uncultured Flavobacteriales bacterium
GAAAGCATCAATAACCTTGTTGATGTTTGTCTTCAAGAAAAAGATTATACTACTCACAATTTTATTCAGTGGTATGTTTCTGAGCAACTTGAAGAGGAGGCTTTAGCACGAACGGTCCTAGATAAGCTGAATTTAATTGGAACTGATTCAGGGGGAATGTATATGTTTGATCGTGATATGGAAAATTCGTTAATTCAAGTAAATACGGAGGGTGGACCAGAAGCTCAATAGTTGTTTTTTGTGAATAAATATATTTTTATTTGTTGTCTTTTAACCTTTTCTGTAAGGTCACAAGATTTTCGTTTTAACAATTATAACATAAACGATGGCTTATCTCAGAGCAGTGTCAATACTATCGTTCAGGATGATTATGGTGGCTTGTGGATAGGTACTCAAGATGGTTTAAATCGTTTTGATGGCAAGTCATTTGAGATCTTTAATGCTGATGAGACTGAGGGTATTGAAAGCCCTTACATTCAATCGTCAGTTAAAACAGGAGATCAAAAAATTTGGTTTGGTACAAGAAATGGATTAACGTTTTATAACCCAACAACGGAAAAATTTCAAACATTTACAATAGACAAAAAGAAAATTTTTGATATTCAGGACATTTCCATTTCAAAAACAAAAGAATTTTACATTGCTACCCTAGGATATGGCATCGTAAAGTTTAATCCTTCGAATAATAAATTTACGATAATCGATTGGCCTGATGGCGCAAAAAAAATCAGTTTGATTTCTTGCATGGATGAGGGAAAACTTCTGGTATATACTGAAGATGAAAAGTTATACCAGTATAATCCATTAACATTGGAGTCATTTCAGATTTCCACGTCCAATCTAGGTCACGATGACTTCTCAATAATGAGAATTAGACAAACTGACAAGGGGAAGATTCTATTGGGTACAACTCACGGGGTGTATCAATACAATCAAAACAATAAAAGCATTCAAAGAGACTTTCAATCAAACAAGGTTCTTCAAAATTTGTCAATAAGAGACTTGATCTATTCTAATAATAAGTGGTTTTTTGCCACTGCATCAAGCGGTTTATATACATTGAATGAAGATGGAGAGTTATTTAATAGTACCCAAGACTTGTTTCAGAAGAGTGCTTTGATGTATGATAAGTTATCATTTTTATACGAGGATTTAAATGGTCATGTTTGGATAGGTAGTGATCGAGGGGTCTCTAGTTTTGATCCAGATTATAGCGGGTTTATGGGAGTGGGTCCTGGATCTAATTTAAAAAAATCACTTCCCTCTCAAAATGTTTGGAGTTTTTGTGAAGATCAATCTGCGCGATACTTATATGTCGGAACAGATCTTGGTATTTCCCGATTAGATAGGAATTCTGGAATCTTCAGTCATTTAAATCGATGGAAGACTGTCGCTTCAACAAGTTCAGATCAGCAATTTACGGTGATGTCATCATACTGCATTAGCAAAGACACATTATTGGTGGGCTTTGAGGATGGCCTTTTTAAGCTTATAATTTCATCAGATTCTGTATACAGATACGAAAGAATCAACTATGTAGAGAAAAAGATGTTGGCAGAGTTTAATAGGGTTTACCGTATAAAAAAAGACGGGGATAACGCTTATTTTTTATCCACTAAAGGGGGAGTGATTCATTATGATTTGAAGACCCAAAAAAGACAAGTTTTTTCACATAAAAGAGCCAATCCAAAAGGAACGATTACCAATGGGTTTTGTAGAGTGGCCTATAAAGATAGAAAGGGTAATTTTTGGTTTGCGACTACGGAAGGACTGAATATTCTTAAAAAGGAAGAGGGAAAATATTCTATCGTACCTCATAGTATGAATGCCCAAATATTAAAGGCTTCCAAAAACCAAATCACTACCATCTGTGATGATGAAAAAGGCAATTTATATCTGGGAACATTTGGCTCCGGTATTCTTTATCTAAACCTTAAGACTAGAACCATTGATATTATTAATAAAAAGAAGGGTCTACCAAATAATGTATTGTATGGTTTAATAAAAAAGGACAATAAATTATGGATGAGCACAAATAGAGGAATTGCCTCCTACGATATAAAAACCAATGAAATAAGTTCGTATAAAGAGGTGAATGGTCTTGTGAGTAATGAGTTCAATACAAATGCCTATATTCATTCAAAAACGGGTTATTTATATTTTGGATCGATCTATGGCTACAACTTTTTCAAGCCAGAAGATCTCAATAACAAGAATTCGAATATAGAAGTTATCATTACGAAATTTAAGCTCAATGGTGACTGGATCAAACCTGGAGATAAAGGGTCTCCTCTCAGTCAAGTTATTTCACAAACTAAAAACCTTGTTCTTTCATACGATCAAAGAAGTTTTACAATTCGATTCCAAACGAGTGACTTATTGCACCCAAGATTGACAAATTACAAATATGAGTTGGTAGGTTCGGAATCTGGAGAGCAGCTTATTGGAGAGCAAAATGAGTTAACGTTTAATTCTCTTTCTCCCGGCGATTATACAATCAAAATATACGCGCGGATAGGCAATGGACCATGGAGTTCAAATCCCACAACACTAAACATTTCAATAGAACCTCCTTATTGGTTGACTTGGTGGTTTTGGACAATAGCCGCCTTGGTTATTACTATTATTGCCTTCATAATCTTTAGAAGAAGAATTGAATCTGAAAGAAGAGAACAAGTTAAACTTGAAATTAAGGTAACGGAAAGAACAAAGGAAATTCGAGAACAAAGCAAGCAAATAGAAGAACAGAGTAGGCTTATTGAAGATGAAAAAGACAAGGTGGTTAAGCAACAAAAGCTTTTACAGGTAGAGAAAGATAATGCAGAACGGTGGCTTTCAAATGCACTTCCTGAAGAGGTGGTTCGAGAATTAAAAGTCAATGGAAAAGTAGAGGTTAATTCTTTTAAGGTAGTATCGGTTATGTTTACGGATGTAGTGGGTTTCACCAAAATATCACAGAAAATTAAGCCAGGTAGACTTGTTCATCGATTGGATATTCTTTTTAGAAAATTTGATGAAATCATTCAAAACAATGATTTAGAAAAAATAAAAACGATTGGTGACGCCTACATGTGTGCAGGTGGAATTCCAATAGAAAACTCTACCAATCCTATGAATGCCTGTATTGCAGCTCTTCAGATTCAGGATTACATGTCAAAACTCAAATTTGATGGGATTGCAAATTATAAGGATTATTGGGAGATTCGTTTGGGAATCAATACGGGACCGGTTACGGCAGGAATTATTGGAGATTTGAAGTTGGCATATGACGTTTGGGGTTCTACGGTTAATGAGGCGCAACAAATGGAAAAATTGGGTGAACCAGGACAAGTAACAGTGACTGGAAATACATTCAATTATATAGAGCCTTATTTTGAGTGTGGCTTTTTGGGTAAGGTAACTACAAAGGGGAATGTAGATGTTGACATGTACCAGGTAAAGCAAATAAAAGCAGAGCTTTCTGTACGGGGAAAAGGGATTGTTCCTAATAAAAAATTCAGTGAAATTGTACAACTTCACCATTTTAGTTCAATTAAATATTATAAAACAGAACACTTTGTTCTTGACCATCTAAAAAAGGGATTATCCAAGAAGCTATTATACCATTCAGTGGAACATTCTATTGATGTAGTGCAGGCGGTAGAGAGAATAGCTTTGTTGGAAGGAGTAACAGATGAAGGTTTGTTTTTATTAAAAACGGCTGCAATTTTGCATGATGCTGGATTCGTAAAACAATATGAAAACAATGAAAGTATCGGAGCTGAAATGGCGGCGGAATGGCTGCCGAAATATGGCTATACAGAACAGCATATTAAAACTATTGTTGAGCTTATTCATGTAACGGAGATCCCACACAAGCCAATAAATAAATTACAAGAAATCATTTGTGATGCTGACTTAGATTATTTAGGAAGAGATGACTTTGGTGAAATTTCAGATCGTCTGAGAAGAGAGCTTAGAGGGATGAAAAAAATTGATAGTGACCGCAAGTGGGATGAAATCCAAATCAAATTTCTGAAGAGCCATCAATATTTTACTAAAACATCTATCACCGCAAGAAGAAAGAAGAAAATGGAAAATTTAAAAGGCGTTATTTCCCGTTTTGAAGAAAATAAATACAAGGATTAACAATCCTGACAAAGCTCGATAAGTATTCCGTTTGTTGTTTTTGGGTGTAAAAAAGCAATTCTCTTGTTGTCCGCACCTTCTTTTGGAGAGGAATGAATAAACGTAAACCCTTTTGACTCTAGACGAATGATTTCTTCTTCAATATCATCAACATCAAAAGCGAGATGATGAAATCCAGAACGATGTTTATCAAGAAACTTAGCAATAGCAGATTTTGGGTCAGTAGCTTCTAGTAATTCAATTTTGGATTCTCCAATGTTTAAAAATGCAGTTTTCACAAACTCTGACTCTACGATTTCAGTTTTATAAGAAGTGTTGTTTAATAAAGCTTCAAATACAGGAAGGGAATCCTTAATTGATTCAACGGCAATACCAAGGTGTTCAATTTTTTTAATCATCTAATTCACTTTTATGAACTTTTCAGTTTTGTTATCGTAGTTTATGTAATAAATACCATTGACTATGTTTTTACAATCAACCTGGCTTGAGTAGCCTGCTTTTAGAAGATTCCCAAAAGCATCCCAAACCTCAAATCGCGTTTTTGACTTTTTGTTGTTTGAATAGAAATAAAGATAGTCACTAACGCTTGAGGGTCCAGTTGTAAGCGCATCCATTTTTGACGTATATTCAATCGGTTGTGAAGATCTTGGAATCCCCGTATTGTCTACTTGTGATATCCTAACTTTGTTTATGCCTGAATGCAAAGGCAATTGATAAGCGTATGAATTTATTTTATTCCCGCCTTTACCTCGTACTTGTCCTGCACTAACCCAACTGCCCCATTTGTATTTTTCTACCTGAAAATCAAGAATTCCATCTTCATTTTTTGTCGTCCATTTTACGGTTGCTTTATCATCTATGTATAATTCAATTATTTCAAAACTGCTTTTAGGCAGCAAGGATTCAGGATTTAAGAAGCGAGGTGTGCAACCTTCAAAATGCTCGACAACCACAAAAACATCATCTCCAAGATTAAGGTCAAAAAGATTAAAGTCAATCTCAAAATTTGACGATTGAATTGATGCGGGAAGAACATCGCCATTTACGGTAACCTTTATTACACAATAACCAAATCCATCATTTTGCTGCGGGTTATTGACATAAATATTTTTCCCTTGATATTGGCCTTCTGTAGACAATAATTTATACTGACTAGAGCCAACAAATGGAATTAAAAGGAAGGAAAAGATTATGAATTTCATTATTAAAGTATGTCAATCTATTTACGTTCAGTAAATACAAATGAGGGACCAATATAACACAAAATAGACATTTAAATGTATTTTTGTGATATGACCTTTGATGTCTTAAAATCTTTACATATTATTTTTGTAGTCAGTTGGTTTGCCGGACTATTCTACATGGTTAGACTTTTTATATATCATACTGAGGCCCAGAGAAAAGAAGAAAATGCCAAGCGGATACTTTCTAATCAATTTCAAATAATGGAAAGAAAATTGTGGTGGGTGATTACAACACCTGCGATGATACTTACAGTGTTATTTGGGACATGGATGATTATATCAGATTCTGAGTATTATTTAAGTCAAGGGTGGATGCATATAAAGTTGGCTTTTGTTTTTCTATTACTCATCTATCATTTTTTCACTCAAAGGGTTATGTTTCAGATGCTTAAAGGATCTTTTAAATTCTCTAGTACACAGCTGAGATTATGGAACGAATTGGCTACCTTTTTTTTAGTGTCAATAGTATTTATAGTGGTTATGAAAAGCAATCTAAACTGGATCTATGGTATTCTAGGCTTTTTTTCCTTTGGAATTTTATTAATGCTAGCCGTTAAAATTATCAACAGACTAAGGTCTTAAACCTACTTTTTTGTTAAAAAAAATGTGTTGTTACTTGTAAAAGTTTAGTTATCTTTGCCCAAAATTTTAGAAAATCATTTTAAAGGTGGATAGAGTGGTAAAATATTTTGGATTAACGTTTTTTATAGCTTTGTTTTCATTTCAAGCAATTGCAAGCGAATCAGATGTTGAGCATGAAGCAGAAGAAGAATTTAACGTGAGTGAAATGATTATGCACCACGTCAAAGATGCACATGAATGGCATTTGTGGGGTCCCGAACACGGTGGCACATCGATATACTTACCGGTGATTTTGAATACCAAAGATGGAATTAAGATTTTCTCTTCCTCTCATTTCTATCATGGTGAGGTCATTCATGATGATGGCAATCATTACTATAAAGGTTCGGGTCCAGCTGAAGGATTTGGAATGTTTCATGAAAAAATTTATGAATTAGACAGCCATGGGAAACTTCACTTTGAGAATGGACATGTTCATGGAAATGTAAAGCCGATGGATTTTTCAATTACCAAAAATGTCACTTCGTTATTTATTGGTTCTTTGATCATTTTCTTAATGATGTTTTCTTGTGCTCGATTCTACAAAAGAAATGGTGCGGTTGCTCCAAAAGGGATTGCCAAATTCATGGAGCCTTTAATTGTTTTTGTTCAAGATGAAATTGCGAAATCGCACATCAATGAAAAAAATTATAAGAGATTTGTTCCTTATTTATTAACCATCTTCTTTTTTATATGGATCAATAACCTTTTGGGATTGATTCCGATTTTCCCGGGTAGTGCCAATTTAACTGGAAACATTACCATTACTTTGTTTCTCGCGACGCTTACCTTGATTCTTACTTTAGTAAATGGAAACAAAAATTATTGGGGCCATATATTTTCTCCTCCAGGGGTTCCTAAGGCCTTATTGCCGATTATGATTCCAATTGAAATTGTTGGAATATTTACAAAGCCTTTTGCATTGATGATTCGTTTGTTTGCGAATATTACCGCAGGTCATATTGTTATTTTAGCTTTAATTTCACTCATATTTATAAATAAGCACGAAGCTTGGGGAGCACTTTCGGTTCCTATGGCTTTATTTATATCTGTGTTGGAATTATTGGTGGCTGCTCTTCAAGCGTATTTATTTGCGTTGTTATCAGCTTTATTTATCGGTGCCGCAGTTGAAGAGGCGCATCATTAATTAGTAATTTTTAAAATCTATATAGTTATGTGGGGAAGTATAGCCGCAATTGGAGCAGGACTTGCAGTATTAGGTGCAGGTATTGGTATTGGACAAATCGGTGGTAAAGCCGTTGAAGGTATCGCTCGAAATCCTGAAGCTTCAGGTAAAATTACAACTACAATGATTATTGCTGCAGCCTTGATTGAGGGTGTTGCACTTTTCGGTGTAGTAGTTGGTCTTTTAGGAGCCCAAGCGTAAATTAATTAATTCCGCTGCTGCGGTTGGCAGCGGCGGATTTATTAACTTTTTTAAAAAATTAAAAAATGGATTTAGTAACACCGGATTTAGGATTGTTATTTTGGACGGGAATCGTCTTTTGTTCTTTATTATTCTTGTTGGCCAAGTTTGCATGGAAACCGATTCTTACTGCAGTAAATGATAGAGAAAAAAGTATTTCCGATGCTCTAGAGCTAGCGGAAAAGACGAGAGAAGAGATGAAGTCTTTAAAGGCTGAAAATGACCAAATCTTGAAGCAAGCAAAAGCTGAAAGAGATGAAATTTTGAAAGATGCAAAATCAACTGCTACTTCAATGATTGATGATGCAAAGAATAAGTCGAAGGAAGAGGCTCAAAAAATTGTAGATGCTGCAAAAGATTCTATTCGTTCTGAAAAAGCGGCTGCAATGGCTGAGTTAAAAACACATGTTGCTGCTTTGTCGTTAGAGATTGCAGAAAAAGTAGTGAGAACTGAATTGTCTTCCGATGAAAAACAAAAAGCATTGGCAAACAATTTGGCATCTGATATTAATATGAATTAATTATGAAATCTACGAAGTCAGCGATTCGATACGCAAAAGCTCTGTTAGAATTATCTATAGAGAATTCTAATCTGGATGAGGTTTCTTCAGACATGAAGCGGATTGTGGAGTCTTCAAATGAGACCCATGACTTTAAAGTGTTTTTGAATTCTCCTGTTATTAAATCAGACAAAAAAATCGAAGTATTAAAGGTGTTGTTTGTTGGTTTTGAAAAGCTAACAAGTTCCTTTATTGATTTAATTACAAAAAACAAGAGAGAATATCTTTTGGTTGAGATTGCTGAGGCGTATCTTTATTTACTAAAAAAGCATCAGCAAATTGTTCCTGTTTCTATTAAGAGTGCTCGTAAACTTGAGAAAGAAACATTAGATCAAATACTAAATAAAATGAAATCCCACGTAGTAGGTGATTTCGAAGTTACGGAAGAGGTTGATGAGTCCTTAATTGGAGGATTCATTGTTAGGATGGATGACAAACAAATCGATGCATCTGTTTTGACACAGTTAAATAGAATGAAACAAGAATTGGCTAATTAAAAAATAAAATAAATTAAAATGGCAGATATTAAACCAGCAGAAGTTTCAGCAATTTTGAGAGAACAGCTCTCAGGATTCAGATCTGAAGCAGAATTGCAAGAAGTTGGAACAGTACTTCAAGTTGGAGATGGTATTGCTCGTATCTATGGACTTACTGGAGTTCAATACGGTGAATTGATCGAGTTTGACGGTGGAATGCAAGGAATTGCATTGAATCTTGAAGAAGACAATGTAGGTGCTGTATTACTCGGTAAATCTTCAAGTATTAAAGAAGGAGATACCGTCAGAAGACTTGGAAAAATTGCTTCTGTAGAAGTAGGTGAAGGCATGGTAGGTCGTGTAGTTGACACACTAGGTATGCCTATTGATGGAAAAGGTCCTATACAAGGAGAATTACACAATATGCCTATTGAAAGAAAAGCACCAGGTGTAATTTTCAGACAGCCAGTAAACGAACCACTTCAAACAGGAATAAAGGCAGTTGATTCCATGATTCCAATTGGAAGGGGCCAGCGAGAGCTGATTATTGGTGACCGTCAAACGGGTAAGACTACTGTTGCAATTGATACGATTATCAATCAAAAAGAATTTTATGATCGAGGAGAGCCTGTTTACTGTATTTATGTAGCTATTGGTCAAAAGGGATCAACAGTTGCTGGAATAGTTAAAAAATTAGAAGATGCAGGTGCGATGGCATATACAACCGTTGTTGCTTCAAACGCTTCTGATCCGGCACCAATGCAGTTTTATGCACCGATGACGGGTGCTGCAATTGGAGAGTATTTTAGAGATACTGGAAGACCAGCATTAATCATCTATGATGATTTATCTAAGCAAGCGGTTGCATATCGTGAGGTTTCGCTTCTTTTGAGAAGACCTCCGGGCCGTGAAGCATATCCAGGTGATGTGTTTTATCTTCACTCTAGATTATTGGAGAGAGCGGCTAAAGTGATTGCTGATGACAATATTGCGAAGCAAATGAATGATCTTCCGGAGTCGTTAAAATCAAAAGTTAAAGGCGGTGGTTCATTGACAGCCCTTCCTATTATTGAAACTCAAGCGGGTGATGTATCTGCATATATTCCAACCAATGTAATTTCTATTACTGATGGTCAGATTTTCTTGGAGTCAGATTTGTTTAACTCTGGAATTCGTCCAGCAATTAACGTAGGTATTTCAGTTTCTCGAGTTGGTGGTTCTGCGCAGATTAAATCGATGAAGAAAGTTGCAGGTACTTTGAAACTTGATCAGGCACAGTACAGAGAACTTGAAGCTTTTGCTAAGTTTGGTTCCGATCTTGATGCAGCAACTAAGTCAGTATTAGATAAAGGTGCTCGTAATGTTGAGATCTTGAAGCAGCGTGAGGGAGACCCATTTACTGTAGAAAGACAAATTGCTATTATTTATGTTGGAACAAAAGGATTAATACAAAATGTTCCAATCAATAAAGTAAAGGATTTCGAAAAGGAGTACCTAGATTTCTTGGAAGCCAAGCACGCAGATGTAATGGCGTCATTAAAGTCGGGTAAATATACGGACGAAAACACTTCAGTGCTTGAAAAAGTAGCGAAAGAATTAGCAAGTAAATATTAGAATCTATTTTTGAAAGAGCATAGTTTATGGCAAACTTAAAAGAAATACGAAATCGAATTTCATCTGTTGGATCGACAATGCAGATCACCTCTGCAATGAAGATGGTTTCTGCTGCAAAGCTCAAAAGAGCGCAGGATGCCATAACTCAAATGAGACCCTATGCTTCAAAACTCAAAGACATACTCACCAATTTGAGTGCAACCCTAGACCTTTCTGATAATGCCTATTCGGAGGTTCGTGAAGGAGGAAAAGTGCTCTTAGTTGGAGTAACGTCTAATCGAGGTTTGTGCGGAGGCTTCAACAACAACGTGATTAAGAAGGTCAATGAATTAATCGTTACCGAATACAGTGGAGATGACGTTCATGTTTTATGCTTAGGTAAAAAAATACGAGACGTAATTAAGAGAACAGATTACAATTACACAAATGAATATCTTCAATCTCGTGAGGATGTTTATGCTGATTTGACTTTTGACAATATATCGGAAATTGGCGGAGAGCTTATGCGTTTGTATAAAACAGGTGAATTTTCAAAAATATGTGTTGTTTATAATCGTTTTGTTAATGCTGCAACACAAAAAGTGGAGATAGAACAGTTCTTGCCAGTTCGAGCGCCGGAAACAGATGAAAGCTCACAAACTGGAGATTATATATTCGAACCTTCAAAAGAAGAAATCGTTGAAGATTTGATTCCTAAGTCTCTCAAAGTCCAGCTTTTTAAGGCAATTTTAGATTCTAATGCTGCCGAACACGGTGCGCGTATGACAGCCATGCACAAAGCAACAGACAACGCAAATGAATTGCAGAAAACACTCAAGTTAAGCTACAATAAAGCAAGGCAAGCGGCAATTACAAACGAAATTTTAGAGATTGTTGGTGGTGCGGAAGCTTTGAATGCTTAAATTAGTAAAAAATCTCTTTTATGGAATCCAATATTAAAGTACTGATTGTTGATGATCATAAGCTGATAAGCGAAGCTTGGTCTTCGCTATTGAAGGACGCACCAGACATTCAAGTAATTGGTACAGCGGATAATGTTGATGATGCTTACGACATGTCTTTACAGCACAAGCCAGAAATCGTTTTAATGGATATTAACTTGGGAGCGGGTAGTGGATTTGATGCGACCGAAAAAATCAATAACAGTCTTCCGAAAACGAGAGTAATTGGTTTGTCTCTGCATGATGACATCACTTACGTCAAAAAGTTTTTATCTATTGGTGCAAAAGGTTATTTAACAAAAAACACATCAAAAAGTGAGCTAATAGAGGCCATACACTCAGTTTTTAAAGGAGAAACTTTTATTGCAGCGGATATTAAAGATCGTTATTTTACTTCTTTATTAAATGTTGATCCTGCCGAGGCGAAAAAAGAGCTTACAATGAAAGAAATTGAGATCGTAAAACATATTGCTCAAGGTCTCACCTCAAAAGAAATTGCTGAAAAGCTATTTATTTCTCACCGGACAGTTGAAACACATCGTCACAATATTCTAAAAAAATTGGATATGCCTAATTCAGCTCAATTGAGTAGTTGGGCAAAAGATAAGGGCTACGTTTAGCTTCGATTATAAGCAAGGTTTCATGTTCTATTTCTAAAGTTAGCGTATGAAGTACTTTGTTCTTTTTTTAGTTTTGGTCTTGTTTTCATGTAATAAAGATGAGCCAGAGACATCAAAAGAAAGTCCAATAAGATATTCTTTTTTTATAGCAGGTCATACTTATGGATCTCCAGGTGTTGATAATGATGGCTTTCACCCTCCCTTTAAAAACAAATTTGATCTAATTCAAAATGATGGTCATCTTGACTTTGGTGTCTTAACAGGTGATATGGTTATTACAGGAACTGAGCAGAATTGGAATGAAGTAGATGGAGATATAATTGATTTAGGACTACCTGTATATTTTGCAGCGGGTAATCATGATGTGACTGATAGAGCACTTTTTGAATCGAGATATGGGCAAACATACTATAGTTTTACCTATCAATCAGATCTTATTATTGTACTTGATCCAAATATAGATGAATGGAATATTTCTGGTGATCAATTGCAGTTTCTTCAAAGTGTTTTAAATGAAGAAGTTCAGAACATCAATAATATATTTGTTTTTTTTCATCAGCTTTTGTGGTGGGAGCCTGACAATATATATCAAAACGTTGCTCTCAACTCATTTTCAGGCAGGGCTGACACCATCAATTTTTGGAGTGAAATAGAACCACTTTTTAATGGGTTATCTAAACCTGTTCATTTGTTTGCTGGTGATGTTGGAGCATATAACACGGGAAGCGAATTTATGTATCATCAGTATGAAAACATCACTCTCATTGCAAGTGGAATGGGAGGTGGTGTTAGAGATAATATTATAATTATAGATGTGCATGAAGATGCAACAGTAAGCTATAGATTGATTGCGTTGAATGGACCCAATCAGAATGCTTTGGGGGAATTAATGGATTATGAATTGCCTTAGCATATAATATGATCATGGTATTGTCGTTATTAGTATATGCGATTTTCTAATAGAGTTAAACCTTTTAAAACCCATTTGTTTTTATTATTTGCGGTAATTATTTTTTCAAACTGTCGAAAAGTAAACAATAATTGTATGGTTGAAGATTATCCTGAGGCACCTAATTCTGATTGGTATACCTCATATGGCGGTGCAGGAGAAGAATCGCATGGTCATTTTATATTAACGTGTTCGGACGGAGGTTATCTTCAGGTCGGAGAAACGGGATTTATTCCCAATTCAGCAAAAATTTTAGTGGTTAAAATTGATCAAGGTGGTGCTTTTCAATGGTCAA
>CALKHF010000126.1 GCA_938092255.1 uncultured Flavobacteriales bacterium
TCCATCTCCGTATGAATCGTAAAAATAAAGAGTAAAGCAAGAGCTATAATTCACACAAATGTCTTCCGAATAAAACTCAGTACCATTGCTTAAAGAACCCGTGTTTATGATTTGATTGGCTTCATCAACAAGTTTCCAAGAAGTTTCCTGAGGAAAATTATCCGCATTGATAATCAGTGTAATCGTATCATAATTTGAATCGAGGGTTGTTGTTGTGGAAGCTGAATTGTTAGTTCCGTCTCCATCTGATTGGGTGTTTACGTTTAACACGTTTAGTGTGATGGTATTGTTTTCTTGAAGGTTGTTGTCAATCATTATTGTAACTGTTGATTGCTCCAAAAATGGGATGTCAACAGCAGCATTGACCATCTCTACGACTGAACCATTAACGACGACCTCAATTTGCACGTCGGTAATAGTAGTGTAGCCTAGGTTGGCAATGCTTGCACTAACTTCAACCACATCATCACAAAGAACCGATACTTCCCCAATTGAAAGTGCGGCATCTAACACGTGAACTTTACTTAAAACTACGTTTAAAGTGTCGTTGTTTTCGTATTCATCATCTGGATGACTCACAATTGCTGTGACACTATATTCTCCAATAGCTGAAAAATCTTGTGGCACTGTAAATTGAAAATCAGCTTCAGTAAAAGGTTCAATTGTTTGGGAAATTGTAATTGTTTCCATCGATTGACCGTCCACGACCAACTCGATATCAAAATTACTCATCGGATTTAACCCTTGATTGGCAATTGTGATTGTTACAAGTTCGTTGCTTCCAAGGTTAGAGGAAGATTGCGGCTCTGTAATTGCTGTAATACCCAAATCATTATCGCCATTAATATTTGCCCAGAATGAAACCCATGGTCTTGCTTGTTTAATTACCAACTGATCTTGAGCTGTTACTTTATATTCGATGTCTATTCCAAAGTCATCGGCTCCTACAACATCATAGAGCACTGCAAATCCATCATGAATAACCGTAAGGAACTCTCTCATTTGATCGATATAAACTTGATCCATTACCAACTCCCCTGGGTTTACTAAATTAGAGAGTCTTAAAACGAGGTAACCGCCTCCTTGAGTAGGGTCTTCATACAATAAAAGTTCTTCTGGGACCGAGTTCGGATCAGGGTTTGTAATCAACGATTCTCCCACTTGGGTGTTTAAATAAAAGGTGTCTTCTGTTTCGTAAATAGGATCAATACTAATTCCTACCCCATTGGATTGTTCGTCTTGAAAATTGGGGTGACATAAGATTCCCATCGCGGCTACAAAGTGATCTACGCGATAAAAATCTCTTTCTTCATAGGCTCTAAAATTCCACATGCTGGCATACACCTGTTTGATTGATTTTGAAATATGCCCTTCATCCAGGTGTTGGGTTTTAGAAGTATATAGGCCTGCACCACTAAATCCAGGTAAATCCTCATTATTAGTGCTGGATCGGCATCTCACGGCTGTTCCTTCAGGAAAATCATCATGCATGGCTTGTAAATCATCAAGCATCCATTGTGGCATAGGTGCCGCCTTAATATCTTCTCTAAGGAGTTTTAAACGTTCAACTCTAAAGTTTATATCACTATGAAAAACAGGGTTTCCCAAAATTACTTGTACCTCTTGATAAAAATTGTTGAATTGCATAAATTCATCGTAGTAGTAAAAAGGAATGCCAAAACCATCAGGAATTGTTCCTTCTGGGAATCCAAAATCTCTCATCGTTGCAACATTAGAGCATTTTGCACCAAATGCAGTAGACATCTCAAATTCAATATCGTCTAATGGAACTATATCAGTAATACTTAAATCACGAATTGGAATTTGAGGCTCTGTGGGCCTAAGATCTTCATACCATTCATTAACTTCAGCTAAAGTAGCCTCTCTTATTTCAAACTGCTCGCTTTCAACTTTATAATAAATGTAGTTCCCCAAAAGACTTGATATTGCATTATTTAATAATGGGTCTGCTATATATGCATTTGGCACATTATCTTGAATAGCCCTTAAGTTAACATGTGATAGTGGGGTTTGCATCACTGAGGTAATTATTCCTCCGACTCTAGGCAAAGAATTAGGTAACGCATCGTAAAGAACAATATCTCTACTGCCTGGTGTTTCATTAAGATCTTGCATATGTCTAAAGAATCCATATCCTTCTGCTTCGTGAAATGGAACATAATTAACTTCAGCAAAAACATCAGTTTCTAAAACTACATCTATTCTAGAATCTACAAAATCTTCTGCGTAATTGTTGATGTGACTGTTTTCAGAGGATTGTCCTATAAAATGATTCATGTTATTTTGTAAAAAAGGCATGCTAGCCGCTAATAATTCATAGGTTCTTTGAGTGTCTTCAAAATTATAAGCATCTCCAAAAGAAAAATTGAATGAGTAGGTTCCAATAATTCCACTCGGAAGGATGTCGTTAGGATTAAAAACTATTTCTCCAGAGCTGTCATCACCATTAACAGAAGCGTTTATTCCATTCCAAAAGCTTGCATGTATCGTGTATGTGTTACTATTAATAAAGTATACCTTTGGTTCAGACGTATCTCTATCCAGTATTCCAAATTTAACATACAATTGATCGTCGAGAAAAGGAGCCCAGCCAACATTATTGACTGTGGCTAAACTCATAAATGTTTCAGCATCT
>CALKHF010000127.1 GCA_938092255.1 uncultured Flavobacteriales bacterium
GGTGGGAATTCGGGTTCTCCCGTTATTGATGACGAAGGCAACCTGATGGGAATAAATTTTGATCGAAGCTGGGAGAGCACAATGAGTGACTACATGTTTGATCCTCATCGATGTAGAAATATTGTTGTTGATATCAAATACGTGCTGTGGGTCATTGACAAATACTCAAATGCCAAGCATTTGGTGGATGAAATGACACTCATTAAAAAATAATAGGCAAAAAAAAAGGGCGAATCCCTCGCCCTTAATCTTTTTTGTTGGTTTGCTTACTCCTCTCCAGAAGCATCTTCAGTCGCATCCTTAGAAGCGTCATCACCACATGCAGACAAAGTAACTAAAGAAACCGCTGCAGCCAACATGATAATAGAAAAAATCTTTTTCATCTTAATTTATTTTAATTGGTTTTTAACGAGGCAAAACTACAACTTATTTTTGATTAAACAAGACGTTGGTCTTAGTCTTTAAAATTAAAGAAAAGATTTTATTTGCTAATTCGAATACTTTCAATTTTATTTTCTTGTTTAGAAAAAGAAAATAAGACAGTGAATTTATTAACAGAAACACTGTAGTACGCCACTGAAAAAATCTCTTCATCAGAGTTTTTTCCTTGAAAAGTGTATTCAAAATCACCCTTGGGATATTCCTTAAAAAAATCGTTCAACACCATTGTAGCCTGGGAATGGTTATAAATACCTTCATCCCCGTCGAGAACCAAAAGGACGACATCTTCGCAATTAGAAATAATATATTCTGAATCATTTGATTCAAATGAATTTTCAATTTCCGAGTATGGCAAATCACTCGGGTAAGCAAACCCGAAAAGTAAAAATTGAAAATAAATAAGGGCACTGGCCATTTTAATTTTTTAGTATTATTTAACAAATTTCATGCCATGTTCACACGAAAAAAAGTCAAAAAAGAGAATGTAATATATGAAAGATATTTAAGTTTTAAAAGAACATTTTGTATTCTTTAATGACAGATGAATATTTATCAAGACAATTTATTATTGCTTCACAATTTTAATCCGAGTGTTTTTATGATTGACAGTAACTTCAAGATAATAGATTCCTTTGGCCAATTTTGATAAATCGATTTGTCGGTTTTGTATTTCAATTTTTCTTAGTAGTATACCAAGATTGTCTGTTAATTCAATTTTATTCAAATCACTGATCTCATCAAAACCATTTAAATGAATGATATCTTCAGTCGGGTTGGGATATAAACTCAAGCCTGTAAGTTCTTCTGTTGACCGTCCTACAAACTCAATTGTAACGCACTCTGAAGTGTCAATACAATTTCCTTGAGTCACAACTACCGCATAACTGCCATTGGATTGAACTTCATAACTATTCTGATCTTGTCCTTGTATTTCTGAAAAATCATTTTCACAATCAACCCATTGATAGGTTGAATTAACAGCCATACTTTGCAATTCAAGGTCATTTACCGTGGTATTTGTATTAACGGTGTCAATAATTAAGTCTAGGTACACGACACTATCACAACCGTACTGATTGGTGAGCGTGATGCTCGGAGTATTTGTACTTGAAGTATAGGTGTTTCCATCTTGCCATAAATATGAAAAACAGGCCTGTTGATTATCTAAAGTTTCATCTAGCGGACGAGTAATGATGTCATTTACAACAAGACTATCCCAGCCAAGTTGGGATCCTGTTAAATAGCTGATGTGACTGGAGTCTTCAGACATATCCGTCCAATTTACTCCATCAGGAAAGGTGAAGCCATTTCCATGACAAATGGTATCATTTAACAAAGTAACAATTGTGGGTGAATCACGGAAGCCGAGTAATTTCATATCTGAAGTAATACCATCGAAAGCAAATTCAGAAAAATAATAGGGATCTGAGGTCAATACATCAATACTATTATTAGAGCTTAATTTAAAAAGTGGGTAGCTATCTGAAAAAGGACTTGTTCTAAGAAGTAAACCATTACTAGTGCCAGTTACCTGCTCAATGATTTCCTGATTTATCAATTGGAATGAATATCTTAAGCTGTCCACTTCGCTTATGGGTGCCACATAAGAAGTATCCAAACCATGACCAATAAGATCATACTCAAGTATCGTATTCTTTACAGAATCAACACTTGCACCCAACACATAAAAATACCGAAAGCTCATTGCTTTCCCAAAACCAAGCTGCCCCCCTATTGGCTGACGAATCATTTCAAAAACATGGTAATCTCTAAGATTATTTACATTGGACAAATTCCCAGCATCTCCATATCTAAATTTATTTCCATAGGTATTTGTAGTCGTTGGATGTGCCATACCCAATGTCGGAGAATCTCCCTCAATATCATTTGACCACGCCACCCAACCACCTGTGTTGGCCGTTTGGATCACTGGGGTTTGCCCATAAAGTCCAGTAGTTAAATTATAGTCGTGCGCCGGTGTCGAAATAAAAAAATGGTCTAGTGACGAATTCCGAACACCACCCCAAGGAACGTTTAAAAAATTCATATTGTCCTGTCCAAAATTATAAATCATATTATCCACCTGAATGATTCCCTTTCCTTTATTCGTGTACTTTGTATAATATAACAAGCCTGCATCGTGATTGATGTTCTGTAGGTCCTCAGTATGGGCCTGCTGTCCCCAATTCACGACGCTGTATGATTGTTCTTCAGTATTATAATATTCAGCAAGAATAGGTGAGTAAAACGGTTCGGTTTGTTCAGGTGTTTTCAAATAGACACCGGCCTGATGAATAAAGTACGAAGAATCGGGAGGGTTATGAATACTCCCATCCACGCTAACCAGTTGCCATACTTCATCTACCCAAGGTGCATAGGAATGGCCTCCTCCATAGCTCGGCTGAACCCAATTCGGATTGACCCATTGCGGAGGCACCGACTCACCAAAAGTCCCTCTAAAAGAATACAATTGGCCTCCTTTTCCAATTCGAATGTCGTATGAGGTGTATGGGTTTATACTGTTTTGATAGCTCATCTGATTGTGAAAGACCACGCTTTCGGGAAAACTATCTATAGCCCAAGATGAACTGGATTGAGAATAAACATCTGAATAATCAAATCCAGAGGAATCCACAATGGGCAAATCACTTTCAAAGTAAAATTTGGTGAGTAACTCCTGAGGGGTTTGAGCCTCTGTATTTCGAGCAAATAGAAATAGTAAAGGGAGTAAAACGAGTTGATTTTTTTTCATAATTGTGTATGGAATAAAATAATTTAGCGCAACAAATATAGGACAATATACGCTTACAAAAGAGTGACACTTATGACCGACCTATGGTTTATATGAAATGGTTATATAAATAAAAATAAATACCTACTAAGGATTAAAGAGGGTAAAAAAAACTCACCGATAAAAAATACCGATGAGTCGTCTTTAGTAGCGGGGACAGGACTATCCTTCATTTCATTTCGGATGGACATTAATGG
>CALKHF010000128.1 GCA_938092255.1 uncultured Flavobacteriales bacterium
AGCAAGAATAAAATTAGGATCCATTCTGCAGATATTCCGGCACTACGACCTATTATTTTAAGTAACTTTGACATCCTATATTAATTACAAAAATAACAATCTTTTGAGTGTAAAACACAGTATTATTCTTGGCATAGAATCCTCTTGTGACGATACATCGGCAGCCATTCTTGTTGGCAAAAACATTGTTTCTAATTGTATAGCGAATCAAAAAATACACCAAAAATACGGTGGAGTTGTTCCTGAACTGGCGAGTCGTGCACATCAGGAAAATATTATCCCCGTAGTTAAGGAGGCGCTAAGGATAGCCAAGGTCACTTTAAATGACCTTGATGCCATTGCCTGTACACGTGGTCCGGGACTCATGGGTTCATTAGTCGTAGGGGTTTCATTTTCAAAATCATTGGCACTTGCATTGGATATCCCATTGATTGAAGTAAATCACATGAAAGCGCATATTTTGTCTCACTTCATTGCAACTGAAAATAAACCGAGTCCAAAATTTCCTTTCGTATGCCTCACTGTTTCAGGAGGACACACTCAACTTGTCCAAATAGATAGCCCATATGAAATGAATGTAATTGGAACAACCATTGATGATGCTGCAGGAGAAGCGTTTGATAAAGCAGCAAAAATGTTGGGAATTGACTATCCTGGAGGGCCTAAACTCGACAAATATGCCGACTTGGGTGATCCGCACAAATTCAAATTCTCAAAACCAAGGGTATCTGAATTGGATTTTTCCTTTAGTGGGTTAAAAACTTCTATCCTTTATAAACTAAGGGATTGGAAAAAAGAAGATGCGAATTTCATTGAAAACAATTTCAATGATCTTTGCGCATCCATTAGGTATACCATTGTGGATATTCTAATGAGCAAATTAGAAGCTGCCTCAAAAAAGACCGGAATCAAAGAAATTGCCATAGCAGGTGGAGTTTCAGCCAATTCTGAATTAAGATTGAGATTAGAGGAAAAACAAAAGGAGGGATGGAATGTACATATTCCAAAATTTGAATATTGTACTGATAATGCCGCAATGGTTGCTATTGCTGGAAAATTTTCTTTTGACAATAAGGATTTTTCAAATCAAAGAATGTCTGCGGACCCAAGATTACCGTGGTGAAAAATAATCATAATGAACGGTATTAGAGAAATTATGCTATTTTAGTAGAAACTAATTTAGTACCTATGGAAACATTACTCGTAGAAAAAGAAACCATTCCGTCGTTGCCATTTAACGATAAATCTAGGGTAAAACAACATCCAAATCTCCGAAAGCAAATTGACAAAGCCACTATTTTAGGAAATATGCACAGAAGGAAAGTTTCCATTTTATTTGAGGATGACAATGGAATAAAAAGAGTCGATACAACAATTTGGGCGTCAGGCACAAAATTTGTTTGTTTAAAGGGAGGTGTTTGGATACCCATTAATAGACTTAAAGAAATTCTAGTATAGATTATGCCAAAAATTTTATTGTCACTTCTATTAGTAGGAGTAAGTGCCTCATATGGTCAAAATAAAGTGAAGTGGGAGTTGGATTTTGATTACAATCGAAATGTTCTTCAATTAAAAGGTGAAATAGAACAAGGTTGGCATATATACTCTTCCATGACACCCCAAGAAGCAGGTCCTATTCCTGTTGAAATCAAATCGAAAAAATCAAAAGGTTTCAGAATAAAAGGAAGATTTGTTGAAAAATATGATGCAGTAAAAACTTTTGATGCCAATTTTGATTCTGATGTTTTTATCTTTGAAGAAAATTATTTGGCAGAACAACAAATAAAATTGAAAAAAAATAGCTCAATAAATATTACAGTTACTTACATGATTTGCAACGATGAGAGGTGTCTGCCTCCCATTGATGAAGAACTCTCCATTAAATTAAATACAGATGATTAAATTTCTTTCGCTGTTTTCAGTACTCCTCTTCTCCCTATTCATCAATGTTACATTTGCCCAAATGCAAAACCCGGAGGAAAAGGTAAGGTCCTCCATTCGTTTAGAACAAAACGATTGTGATCTCACGGTTATTGTGGATGTTGATATTGTTGATGGATGGCATATAAATTCACATGTATTACCCGAAGAGTCTTGGTCCATTCCTTCAAATATTCTCTTGAAAAAGAGTCCAAACTATACCGTTTCAAAATTAATTGAACCAAAACCTGTTTTAGAATATGATGAGGATGCTGAAGAAATGCTCAGCTATCACCATCATAAATTCACGCTTAAGAGAAAGATTACCTCAAAGTCATTCAAAGATTACACCCTTAAAGGTGTATTTTCATTTCAAACCTGTGATTCGATTAAATGTCTTCCAGAACACGAAGTCCCCTTTTCATTTAAGGTCAAAAAATGCGGCCCTGAAATGGAACTTAGAGATGAGGGTATCGATAATACCAAAAGCCCCGAGGACACAACAAGCATTACAGCTATTTCAGATACAATTGAATCAATAAACGAAACGCCTACCAATCCAACTAAAAGTGATAAAGTTGTAAAAGAAGACAATAAGGAAGAAGAAGGCAAATCCATGTGGCTTATTTTCTTTTTGTCATTTTTGAGTGGGTTTGCAGCACTGCTTACTCCATGTGTGTTTCCAATGATACCGATGACTGTGAGTTTCTTTACAAAACAAAGTAAATCGAAAGCAGCAGGAATACGTAATGCCATCATATATGGAATTTCAATTATTTTAATTTATGTCATTCTAGGAACCATTGTCACAAGTGTTTTTGGATACGATGCATTAAATGCATTATCCACAGATGTTACATTTAATTTAATATTCTTCGTTTTACTCGTCGTTTTTGCCATCTCGTTTATGGGAGCATTTGAAATTAGATTGCCGAGCTCCTGGTTAAATAAAGCCGATCAAGCATCTGATAAGGGCGGTATCATTGGAATCTTTTTTATGGCACTTGCTTTGGCATTGGTGTCCTTTTCTTGCACAGGACCAATTGTCGGTACATTATTGGTGGAGTCAGCTACAATAGGAGGTATGGCTCCTTTTGTTGGGATGTTTGGGTTTTCCCTTGCACTCGCTTTACCCTTTTCTTTGTTCGCTGCATTTCCTGGTTGGATGAACTCATTACCTAAATCAGGCGGATGGCTAAATACCGTTAAAGTGGTATTAGGATTTCTAGAGCTTGCATTTGCTTTTAAATTCCTTTCAAATGCAGATTTAGTTGTTGATGCTCATTTACTAGAAAGAGAATTGTTCATTGCAATATGGATAGGTATTTTCTTGGCCCTGACTATTTATCTATTTGGGTTTATAAGACTACCACATGACAGCCCTGTAGAACATCTATCCGTGGGTCGTTCACTTCTTGGAATAAGTTCTTTGATATTCGTTATTTATTTGTTGCCAGGTATGTGGGGTGCACCGTTGAACCTTATTAGTGGGTTCCCTCCTCCCTCAACTTATGCTGAATCTCCATTTGGTGTTGGTGGTGGTTCAGATGCGTCTGGTGCCTATATACCTGGGGAAGATACTCACCCAGGACCGCATAAGCTTCCTCTTTTTGATGATTTTGACAAGGCACTTGCCTATTCCAAAAAAGTAGGCAAACCTTTGTTCATAGATTTTACAGGCAAAGCTTGTGTCAATTGCCGTAAAATGGAAAATACAGTTTGGGGGAAACCTGGTGTCATTGAGAAATTAAGAAATGAAGTGGTCATTGTATCATTGTATGTTGACGACAAAAAGAAACTTCCCAAAAAAGAACACAAAATCGTAGAATACGCTCCAGGAAAATTCAAGAACATAACTCAAGTAGGTCACAAATGGTCCTATTTCCAGCAATCTCGATACAAAACAAATACCCAACCCTATTATAGAATGTTGGGGCCAAATGGAGAAGACCTATCCAATGGATCTGCTGATTATGAGCATCACGGAACAGCTAAAAAGTTTCAAAAATGGCTTGAAGCAGGTTTAAACGCGTACAAAA
>CALKHF010000129.1 GCA_938092255.1 uncultured Flavobacteriales bacterium
CGATAACTATTTAGAAGTATATTGTGATTAGAATAATTATTCCGTGACCAATAGAGGAGCATTAAATAAAAGCACCAATAGTCCTGACGGTTCTCCTTTCACTGACACAAATGGCAATTTCAGTCCCAAGCCAAAGAATAAGAATGAAGCATTTAAATCAATGAAAATTTATCATTTAGCCTGAATTATAGACCAATTTCCATATCTTGATTCAATAATATTTGCTGGAAACTTGATGTTTCGCATTAGTGTATTAATAAAGTTTATTTCACTTTGCTGCATATTTCCATCTGCCCTAGTTATGCCTATTGCAAAATCCATAATTATAATTTTTTGACTTTCAGTAAGCTCTAGTTTATATGCAGAATTTAATACAATATCACAAAGATTTAATCCATGCAATTGCCAATCAGATATAAGTGTGTCTAATTTTGATGACATGTCAAACTCCTTTAAATAAAAATCACTTTTTTCAATCTTCCGAAGATATTCTTCCTCCTCTGGAGCTATATCTCCATCACATACCATAGACACAAAAGCTATTTCTAATAAGACCTCTGTAAATTTTTTTGGTTCCATAATCAATTTGTTTTTAATTTATCAATCTGTGTTTTTATGTTTGCAGCAAGATTATAATCTTGATTATCTGCGGCTTCTTTCATTTCTTTCTCTAAGGCAATTATTTTTTCGTTTGCGTTTTCTTTCTTTACAATTGAATGTCTTCTAAAGCCAATAGGTGTTCTTTCAACTTCCTCCTGTTTTTCATTATTATATTCTTTGACCTCATCTTCACTTACCGATGCATTAGTCTTTCCAATAATTTCAAGGATTATTTTATTGCTTATTTTTAATTGATTTTGTGCTGCTAGTCTAGCTGCATCATTGACTATCAAAGAAACATCGCTACAAACAAAACCGTCTGTTTCCTTGGCAATATGCTCGTAGTCAAGGTTTTCATCTAATACCTTTTGTCTTTTGTTAAGTTCAAGTTTAAATAATGCTTTTCTACACTCTAAATCTGGTATCGGTATATGAATTTTACGATCAAACCTTCCAGAGCGAAGAACAGCGGTATCTATTTTATTTAGCCTGTTGGTTGCTCCAATTATAAAAACCTCGTTTTGAGAACAATTATTTATTTGCACCAACCACTCATTAACCTCAGATTCATAATGATGCCCAGCAGACCCATCTCTGCTTGGTATCATTGCATCCATTTCATCCAAAAACAATATAGTTGGAGCATTTTCCTTAGCTTCTTTAAACAACTGCATTATTTTTTCCTGACCTCCATGTACATATTTGGAACC
This sequence comes from uncultured Flavobacteriales bacterium, assembly GCA_938092255.1. Lineage (GTDB taxonomy): Bacteria > Bacteroidota > Bacteroidia > Flavobacteriales_D > Crocinitomicaceae > UBA952. The sequence goes on from CALKHF010000129.1 coordinate 1,311, forward strand.
TACATCAGAGGGTTTAACTTTCATAAAATTAAACCCTACTTCATCAGCCAAACATTCTGCAAAAAATGTTTTACCACATCCTGGAGGACCATAAAAAAGCACACCGTTAGGCGGCTCTATACCATATTCTTCATTTTTTTCGGGATGTAGTAGGGGGTCAATAACATCTTGCTTTATCATAGATTTAATGGTATCCATTCCAGCTATCTTTTTAAAACCAAGCCCAGGTGTTCTTTTTACTACCTGAAGTCGTTCCTGTGTTTTTACCTCATTTTCTGAAACTACCATTTCTTTGCTAAGAGTGTTTTTGAACTCATCAACACTTTTAAAGCGTGTATTTGCTTTTGGAAGTAAACTTTTAATGATTGTTAATTTAATATGATCGTCAACATTTTCAATAACATTAAATTTCAATTTTTTATTTCTAGAGTTTAGTAGATCTGTTATGAAGGTCTCTGACTCCATGTTAGAATTAGTAATTTCACCGTGCCAGGGAAATGTTCCATACAAAAGACAATATAACAAAGCTCCTAAAGAGAAAACATCACTCTCAACAATCGAGAAATCATTAAGCGTTTCTGGCGCACAGTAATACAATGAGGGTTGTGTTCTATTAAAAAAAGTACCCTTAGTACCCCCATATCGTGCAAGTCCGAAATCAAAAAGAACTGGTTTCATAACATTTTCAGAGAGGTCCATCATAATATTCTGTGGAGTTATATCACAATGTAGAACTGGTACATCTCTTGAGTGCAAGTAACTTACAGCATCCATAACTCCAGAGAAAAATCCTACTGCAAAAGCATTGTTTGGTGTTCCCTCTCGATCAATTCTATCTTGCAGGGTTTCACCACTAATAAACCCTACAACATAATAGATAAGTTCAACACCATTTTTAGTAATGGTTTTGTGTTCTACATATCTTGAGAGATTTGGATGGTCTAATCCTTTATGAATACTAGCCTCAAGTAAGTCTCCATCTTCAGTGAAATGGTGCGAAAGCAACTTGTTCTTTTGGTAAACCTTTAGCATATATATCTTACCATCTTCTTTACCTTTTACGCGGTAGCTCCAACCATAGGTAGTTTGATGTATAAAAAATAATATTTCATACTTATTATCAATGATATCTTTTTTATTGAAATAATTCATTTCTTATGTATTAACGTTCACCAACACCGCCTTTTGGACCAGGACCTGGAGTATTACCTCTATCTTTCATAAAACCAACTATTTTCTGAACCTGTTGGTTTAATTGATCAAAGGATGCACCTGAGTTAACCATTTGCATTCCGCGATCTACTGCTGTACGGGCCTGTGCTTGGTTTGTCCATTCTATACTACCAAATGTGGCATTAAATTCTCGTATCCAAGCAATGCGTCTTTCTTTACCAGCGTGCCTATCTGTTATATTCCATACTTTGTCTCTTATTTTATCTAAAACTTCTTTACCACGCTCAACATTTTTAGAGTCAAGCACAGAGTCTTTAGATGTTTTTAGGTACTCCAAATCGCTTTGATCTTTTTGGTATCCATCCAATGTATTATTTACACATTCTCTAACCATGTCTTCTAGGTTTTTGAAGGATTCATTTATATCTTGTACTAGTTCAGGCCAGGCTAGTGCAGCTTCAGCAAGATCTAGTTCAAGAATTAATTCTCTTAGAAGTCCAAAAGCCTGCTCAGCAGATCCATCTTGCTCAAGAGTTTTTTTGATGCTCGTACTCTTCTCTTTTAATCTCGGTAAATCTGCTGGGGGTTGATCGCTACTCTCCAACCTTTCAATAAGCTTGTCAGCCTCTTGAGCCAGTTCATCTAGTTGCTTTTGACTAGCTTCTTCAACTGGTTTAAATATCATTTTTTTCTCAATCTCAAAATCTAGTGTTGGAAACTCAGCTTCTAGTGTCATCTCTTGAGATATATTTATACTCAATGTAAATTTAACCTCTGTGTTTTCTGGTACCAATTGTGGGACATCGCCACCATCAATTTCTATCTGTCCAATTCGAGAATTTACTAAACTCCTTGAGCCCTCAGCCCTTCCCTCAGCTTGAAAAATAGAGATAACTAATTTATCATCTGTGTTGCCAGGTCTTAACTGATTCTGGGTAAAAAGCTCTATTGTTGTTTTACCTACCGCTGGCATAGGTTTGTCTTTTTCAAGTCCTCGGAAAGCAGTATATAGAGTTTTTCCGTTTTTTGCCTGGTAATCCATTCCAATATTATGGGGTAGAGGAGATCCACCACTAACGGCTACTCCAGGCAATATTGTAAATTTATTTGGAGAACAGATTATACGATCGTTTTTATCATTAAAAACGTTAATCGTGAAATTATTGGGTTTTTCCTGATCAATATCTACCATAAATACAGCATCCAAGGCCGCTTTGTCAGTTTTTGATCCATCCTCTCTTGTAATTTCAGCAAATAAAGACTCGTTCGAATCTTTTAATAAAACCGAAACAGGCTCTTTTGTAAGGTTGGAAGTTGAGATAAAGTCAACCTCAAGTTTTATGGCAGGCTCATTGCTACTAGCTTCATCATTAGCTCCTGTACCATGTTTTTTTACATTATTTTGCATGGTACTTGCATAAAGGGCAGCCCCTTCTGCAATTCCTGTCATTGCGTTTACAGAAATGTCTGGCTTCATGAGTTGCTCTTCTATCATCTCACGCAGGATTGGCATTTGAGTTGGACCTCCAACTAAAACTAATGCATATAAATCTGAAGTGGATAAACCATTGTTTTTAAGTAGAAGTTTTGTCTTGTCTATTGCCCTTTGAAATAGTGGCCTCGCTAGCTTATTTATTTGTTCTCTTGTAACAGTTAATTCTATTTCCATCTCTTCACCTTCATCATCTTCAGGTAATTCACCTATTTCAGTTAAAAGATCATATTCTTCTGACTTTCCTAGTTGCTTTTTTAGTTCCTCTGCGAAAAATTTTAAATCTTTCAAATCAAGCTCATTAAAAGAATAATTTTCTTTCAGATATGGTAATAATAAACCATGTATTATTGCACGGTCAATGTCTCCCCCTCCAAGATTATTATCCCCTTCACTAGATTTTACTTCCATCACACCGCCCGTTGCCGTTACAAGCGCTGCATCAAAGGTTCCTCCTCCAAAATCAAAAACAACAAATTTCCCGTCTTTAATCTTATTTCTTAATCCATAATTAAAGGCTGCTGCTACTGGTTCTTGTAATATCTCAACCTGCTCAAAACCGGCAAGTTCTGCTGCTCTTTTTGTAGCAGAAACTTGTGGTAATTTAAAAGCAGCTGGAACAGTTATAACCACAGATTTGAACACCTCGTCTGTTATCTCTGAGGCGAGTTTTTTAAGTAACTCCGCAGAAAGTTTTTCTGGGTTGGTCTTATTACCATCTAAGGTATCGTAATCAATATTTACACCCATATCCCTTTTAAATTCTATAAAATGTGGATATTTGTTAAAGGCCTGTATACCAGCTCTAATTCTTCCTCTTTTGTCAACATAAACACAAGAGGGCACAATCCTGCTTTGATCAATTTCACTTGTTACTACCTCTCCGTTTTCCATACGAGATAAC
>CALKHF010000130.1 GCA_938092255.1 uncultured Flavobacteriales bacterium
TTCCAAAAAAAGTAGCTCGACGGGAGATAATTTAGAGAAAAAAGGAATTAAATGGCGTTTTCTCCGAAATTATTTTCTAAGTTAAGAATATACCAAAATGGCAGGAGCTCTTATGCAACTAGTCGCCTATGGCGCTCAAGATGTTTTCCTTACTGGAACCCCTGAAATTACCTTCTGGAAGGTGTCTTACAGACGCCACACAAACTTCGCAATGGAGAGTATTGAACAGACATTCCAAGGACAAGCCGATTTCGGTCGACGTGTAAGTGCTGTGCTTTCCAGAAATGGTGATCTTGCTTACCGCACTTACTTGCAGGTCACACTTCCTGAGATCAACCAACAACTGGCAAATACTACTGGATCATACAAGGATGTCTATGCTCGTTGGTTGGACTACATTGGTGAGCAAATGGTTGCCCAAGTTGAGGTTGAGATTGGAGGACAACGCATTGACCGCCAATATGGTGACTGGATGCACATCTGGAACCAACTCACCATGAGCTCTGAGCAACAAAAGGGATACTGGAAGATGATTGGTCACACCACACAGTTGACCTACATCACAGATCCTGGATTTGCTGCTGTTGCTGGACCTTGTGCTGGATCCGGAGGACCTGCTCAGGTATGTGCTCCTCGTAACGCACTTCCTGAGACAACACTTTACGTTCCTCTTCAGTTCTGGTTCACAAAGAACCCTGGACTTGCTCTTCCTTTGATCGCTCTTCAATACCACGAAGTCAAGATCAACTTGGATATTCGTCCTATTGGAGAATGTCTATGGGCAGTCGGTGCTCTTTCCGGAAGTGGAACTATTTCTGTTACCCAGGCTTACCAGCAATCCCTTGTTGCTGCTTCTCTTTACATCGACTATATCTTCCTTGATACCGATGAGAGACGCAAGATGGCACAGAACCCTCATGAGTACTTGATTGAGCAACTCCAATTCACAGGAGATGAATCTGTTGGATCTTCTTCCAACAAGATCAAGCTCAACTTCAACCACCCATGTAAGGAGCTCATCTGGGTTGTTCAACCCGATGCCAACGTTGACTACTGTGCATCTCTTGAAGGAGGACAAACCCTTTTCAAGACTCTTGGTGCTCAGCCATTCAACTACACAGATGCCATTGATGCTCTTCCTAACGCTGTTCATGCGTTCGGATCACCTGACTCTGTTGGTGCTTCTGATTCTTTCATCACATCCAGTGGTCTTTTCGATCAACCCGGAGCCGTTGATGTCCAAGAACAAACTACTGGTACATGGACAAGTAGTCCGTTTGCTGGTGAAACCGGTGCTGTTGCTGGTGTTTCTGATGCTGGAACATTCGTTCTTGCTGAGACCGCTCTTGACATGCATTGCTGGGGAGAGAACCCTGTTGTCACCGCCAAGTTGCAGCTTAACGGACAAGACCGATTCTCCGAGCGTGAAGGATCCTACTTCGACGTTGTCCAGCCATACCAGCACCACACACGTGCCCCCGATACTGGTATCAACCTTTACTCCTTCGCCCTTCGCCCAGAAGAGCACCAACCCTCTGGATCATGCAACTTCTCCAGAATCGACAACGCTGTTCTTCAGCTTGTTCTTTCTTCTGGAACTGTTGCTGGTACAAGCACTGCCAAGGTCAGAGTTTACGCTCTCTCTTACAATGTGCTAAGAGTGATGAGCGGTATGGCAGGTATTGCGTATAGCAATTAAGTAAAAGGCATGGCAGGTTTAGCAATATTTATACTAATATCTTTCAATTAAAATATTAGTTATTTATTTTTTTATAATGGCTCACATAATTACGTTAAGAAAATTGAAATTTTATATTGAATTAGAATATCATAACCTAATCAAAAATGGAACAGCAATTGAAAAAGTATGATATTGTGGAAAAATTTGGCGGTCATAAAAAGAATACCGGAAGTGCAGCAGGAATTATAAAAAATCAACTATATAAAGTTTTAGAAAATGGAACTGAAAAAATATTGATGCACTGTGAAAAAGATGCGTTCTGTATTTTATGTCCCGCGAGTTATCAAAAAGTTTTAGATTATGAAAAAGAAAAAAACAATGGAGAGAAAATAACATTTCATGCACATACAAATGGTTATATAACTGGAAAATCCTTATACATTCACCAAATTATAATGGGATGTTACCGTAATGGAAAAGGAACAAAAAACATAAGTGTAGATCATATAGATCGCAATCCATTAAATAATACATTAGATAATTTACGTATTGCAACAATGAAAATGCAACAAGAAAATTCTCATGGTATTATACCAGGAACAAAACGTGAGAGAAACCATCATGCTCAAGATTTACCTGAAGGACTTGAACAAAATATGATTCCAAAACATGTAACCTATATTACAAACGTGTATAACAAAGAAAAAGGACTAACCCGAGAATATTTTCGTATTGAAAATCATCCAAAAATGCCAAAATCATATGACGGTTGTAAGTCTATAAAAAAGACTATCTTTGAAAAATTAGATGAGATAAAAATAATCATTGAAAATTTAGAAAATGATATACTACCAAAAAGTAAAAAAGAAGAAGCTGGATTACCTCAATATGTAAGATTGGTTGAAAAAGAAGATAAAAAAACTCTTGTTTACGAGAAACGAACAAAAACAATGAGAGAAAATTTAAAAATGGCTTTACCACCTAGTTTTGATTTAGACGAGCAGGTTGCAATTTTGTTGGAAAAAGTAAACATCAAATATTCACATTAACAATATTCATCATGCATGGAATGGCTGGAATCGCAAA
>CALKHF010000131.1 GCA_938092255.1 uncultured Flavobacteriales bacterium
GATCAAATCAGAAAACTCAATGCCTCCACCTATAAAGTGGGAATGGCGATTCGAAAGTCTTTATTAGGACAAGATATTTCGACATATACAACAGAAGGAGAGACTCATGACATTGTAGTAAGGTTTAATAGTAACAATAGAAATAATTTTAATTCATTGTTGGACCAACGTATGATTTTCAGGAACAATAAGGGTAAATTGATGAATATTCCAATTCGTTCCGTAATCGAAGAACCAAAGGAAAGCAATAGTTATTCTGCTGTAATTAGAAAAGACCAAATACCTCAAGTGTCTATTACCTCAAATGTGACCGAAGGGTTCAATGCCAATGAAGTGGTGAAAAATCTAAAAACGGAAATGTCAGTCTATGAGAAGAAAGGAAATCTCAATAAAGATGTTAACTATCGGTTCGCAGGTCAACAGGATGAACAAGCAAAAGAAATGGCTTTTTTAAGCAAAGCTTTGCTCATCGCATTATTCTTGGTACTCCTGATTATTGTTTCACAATTTAATTCATATTCCGCACCAACAGTAATATTATTGTCTGTTGTCCTTTCATTAATCGGTGTGTTTTTAGGCTTGGTTATTTCACGACAAAACTTTGTTGTAATTATGACCATGATAGGTATCATTTCTCTTGCTGGCGTGGTCGTAAATAATGCAATTGTACTGATCGATTACACCAACTCACTTCGTAAAAAAAGACGAGAACAATTGGGGCTTAAAGATCACGAACTTCTATCAAATAAAGACCTTTTGGATTGCACTGTTCAGGGTGGGAAAACGAGACTTCGTCCGGTACTATTAACTGCAATCACAACGGTGCTAGGATTGATCCCCCTTGCGATCGGTTTTAATATTGACTTTTTCGGATTGTTTTCTTCATATGATCCAAATATATTTCTTGGGGGTGATAACAATATGTTTTTTGCACCGATGGCATGGACCATTATTTACGGCTTAACTTTTGCCACCTTCTTAACTCTAATTATTTTACCTTCAGTTTATTTATTGGCCTATAAATTCAAAGTTTGGATTTATCAAAAACTTCAACTTACTATTAAGAGTAACTTTTAGGGTTATTCGGCGTATTTAAGCATACAATTATGAAATGTTTTTTGACTCTTTTTCTTTTCAGCCTTTTGATTACCGCCTGTAATCAAAGTGAAATTAAAGAGGAATATACCAATCAAGAGAATGTGAGTATCTCAAAAAATAGTGACTACCCTGAAGATTCTCTCTTTTTCGCATTGATGAATTCAATTGATAACGACTCCTCTTTATTTATAGCATCTAGTTTAAATTACACGAGTAATAATGGCAGCACGATCAGCGGAAGTGCTCAGATAGATGGTAATAAAATGATTCATAAGCTCACCAGTATTAATAATGACACTTTACACGAAACCAAATTTGATTACTATTACCTAAACTCAAAAAAGAGAGTCAGTACCGAGCTTATATACGATTATCAAAAAGATTCAAATTATTATCATCAAATCATATCTTTTTATGACACATCGGGTACATGCATATATACTGGGTTTAAATACTTTGAAGATTTGAACTTATCTTCCGAAAGGACCTATTTGAAAGCTGATTACTTGAAAGAAATGGGTGATCAATCTGCTCTTAACATGATTCAACAACAAGGTAGTTTTGAAACGAGTTTTAGAGGTTTTTTCACCTTAGAAACATACAATTTAGAATTTATTAAAGTTGGAGGAAATGACGGTTTGTATTCTTCTATGCTAGCAATTTCAGAAGAATCCCGACTTATCAAAAAAATAAGAAATAATCGAGAACGATATATTGGCAGACCGTTGATTATCGAATTTACAAATGTTGAGGAAAGTGATGGATTCTCATATCAGTTGCTACTTGAAGCCAAATTAAAACCCTAAATCAATTACATGAAACAATACTATCCATTAAACTATTTGAAGTTTCATTCGTCTTATAAATTAATGCTTAAACAAAACTTGATGAAATCAATCTTTCTACCATTACTTTTAATCTTATTTTTTGGCTTAAATGGTTTCTCTCAGTCTATGAAAATAACAGGGACTGTGTATGACACTACAGGAGTTCGTATTCTTGACAAAGCTTCTATAATGGCAGTTCGTTTAAAGGATTCCCTACTCTTAGGGTATACAAGGACAAATAAAAATGGGACTTTTGAGCTTTCAGGATTCGCACCTGACACCTTTAACCTTGTGATTGAATACCCTGGACTGGATCAAAAATCTTATTTCATCTTTGGAAATAGTGATAATGCGGAAATTGATATTCCTATTGTTAAAATGAACCCTATTTCACAACAGCTTGAAGAGGTTTTGATTATCGCCAACAAAAATGCGATATACTTTATTGGTGATACCTTGAGGTACGTAGCGGATTCCTTTAATGTGGCTGAAAATGCTGTTGTTGAAGATTTATTAAAAAAATTACCTGGAATCAAAGTTGAAGATGATGGGTCGATCACATCGCAGGGCCAAAATATTGATCAGGTCTTGGTTGATGGAGATGAGTTTTTTGGGTCAGATCCGACAATAGCTACAAGAAACCTTGGAGCCAAGGGTGTTGAAAGTGTTGATGTTTATGAAAAAGATCGAGAAGGAGCATCGATAGGAGATGATGATAAAATTCAAGTAATGGATTTGAAACTAAAAGACGAAGCTAAAAAAGGATATTTTGGAAAAGTCACAGGAGCTAGTGATTTTGCTCTATTCGAAGACAATGCATTTTATGAAGGAGAGTTTTTGTACAACAATTTCAATAAAAAGAGAAAAATCTCTGTTTTTGCCCTCACATCAAACACTCCTAAATCGAATTTTGGATTTGGGGACGCCGCAAAATTTGGTTTAGATAATGAAAGAAGTGGAAGCTGGTGGGATCAAAGCAGCAGTGCAAATACAAGCGGTATCCCAAGAACACTGAAAACGGGGATGTATTATTCTGACAAGATTGGAAAAACAGGAAAGATTAATGTGAATTATTCCTATTACGAAAGTGATCTTAATGCTGTTTCAAGAAGTCAATCCAGCTATTTTCTATCAGATACAAGTTATAGAACAGTAGACTCAGTGGATTTAAATGAAAGAACAAAGTCTCATCGAATAAATTTAGCTTACAAAACAAACCTTGACTCACTTACTTCAATTGAGATTAAACCAACGTTCAGATTCGATGCCGCAACAGACAGTTCTAGTACAAGAAATAACTTTTTCGGTCAAAACAATGATCAATCGTTAAAAACGAATATTTTCAATTCAAATGTTTCAAAAGGTTTTTCTAGTAGTTCAGAATTAAGAGTCATTCGAAAGTTCAAAAAACCCAAAAGAGAGTTAAAAGCTGAATACTATTTGAGAACTTCAGATAACGAAACTGAAAGCTCGTTGGAAAACACCTCAAATTACTACCTACCTAATCCATCGGACTCATTAATTCAGCAAGATAAAACAAATGAAAACCAGTCTTTAAATCAATCTGGAATACTCACATATACGGAACCCATAAGTAAATACATCAAACTTCAGGTAGAATACTTATACCAAAACAATAAGTCAACACAAGAGATTTTTGCAAAAGACAGATTGAACAACAATGTCCCCATAGACGATCTCTCCAATAACTTCGATAATATTAGAATTCAAAATAGAGGAACGGCAATTTTGAGCTATAAAAACTTCAAGCATACTTTTCAGGCGGGTATTGGTTATCGAAACATCATGATTGACAATACCAATCTAATTACAGATAGCTTAATTACACAAAATATTAACAATCTTCTTCCTCAGTTCAGATATCAATTTAAACCGTCTCAAGGTACGCGATTAAACATACGGTATAATACCAAATCTGACCAACCATCTATCAATAACCTACAACCGGTTCAGGACAATACAAATCCAAATGCCATTCAAATTGGGAATCCTGATTTGAAACCTAATTATGTTCATTCCCTGAACATTGGTTTTAACACATGGAAAGCCCTTAGTGGACGATACATTTGGAGTGGTATTAGAGCGACGTATACAGACAATGCCTTTGCAAATTCAACATCCTATGATGATTACGGAAGAACCATTTCACAAACCAGAAATGTAGATGGAAACATCTTCGGAACATTATTCGCAGGAGCTGGATTTCCAATATTGAACAGAAAAATTGAATTTGAACCAAACGTTAATGCAAATTACTCGAAATACACGAACTTTATTAATGATGTGGAAAATGTAACTCAAAATACATCTATTTCGGGAGGTTTAGGTATTCAATTTAATCTTGATTCATTAGAGATTAATATCGGAAACAGTTACTCCTATGTAAATCCTGTTTCTTCATTATCTCAATTTTCCAATCAACCCTACAGTACACAATCATACACGGCAGAAGGTGAATGGAGAATTAAAAGAGGATTTAAGATTAAAGTAGATGCCAATTACACCATAAATAAAGGACGTTCAAATGGTTTTGACCAAAATATTTTTGTAATTAACGCTGAATTAAGCAAAGCCTTTTTGAAAACAGAGAACCTCATACTTGCAGTGAACGCAAATGATATTTTAAATCAAAACCGGAATTTACTTCGTCAAGTAAACGCGAACGTGATAACGGATAATTTAACTACCATTATCTCTAGATACTTTCTATTGAGATTAACATATAAGTTTAACAACAATAACACCAAAGAAGATGATTACAAACATTGGGGCTAAAAGCCTTCTTTGCATAGTTGGTTTTTCCATAACCATATGCTTTTCAGGTATTGGGCAATACAGTGATTACGGTAAGATTACTTTTGAACGAAAGACCAATCTCCTCAAACGCTTTCAGGACAGTAGAATGAGTAAGATGATTAATGAAGACAATAAAATCAAAATTGACAAATTTGAACTTCTCTTCAATGACACCTCATCCGTTTTTAGACCCATTCAAGATATTTCTGAGGGTAGAATGGGATGGATGACAACAAAAAATCACTATTATCAATACCTTGGAGAGCAAAGTCAGTTTATCATTTTGGGGCTTTTTGGACAGAATATTTACATCAAGGATTCGTTACCGCAACGACAGTGGAAAATCACCAATAGTAAAAGAAAAATTGGCGGCTATGATTGTCGCAAAGCGATTTACAACAAAAATGATAGTACACGGATATATGCGTGGTATACTCCCGAATTAACACCTCCTATTGGACCTGAAGGTTATTGTGGTCTTCCTGGCACCATTCTCGGATTGGCGACGGAGGATGGAGGAATTGTTTATTTCGCGAAAAGCATTCAACTTGTCGCACCAAAAAATGAGGACTTAATTCCCGATAAAGGAAAGAATAAAGTGTTTACATTGGTTGAATTAAAAGCTAAAATTGAAAAAGATTATGGCAATACTCCTTGGGGAAAGCGCATGTTCGATGACCTATTCCGTTGGCTCTAGTCTGATTTAGACTACCTATGTCAATCTAAATCTTTAAATTTGTCCGTTCCAACGACCTGAAAATAATATGTGGCAAGGAATTGCAAATTTCATTCTTCGTAACCGGTTTTTAATTCTTGGTGTAATTACCTTGATTACAGTCGGTTTCGGTTATTCTGCCTTAACACGTCTTGAGCTTGACAACAAGTATGGCATAGTTTTGCCTAAAGATTCGCCGACAACAACCAATTACAATAAATTCAAAAAGCTATTTGGTGAAGATGGTAATATATTGGTTATTGCGATTCAAACGGATTCTCTATACACTGAAAAACAGCTGAAAAAGTGGAAACAACTTGGAGATTCAATCTTAAAATTTAAAGGAGTAGAATCCGTCCTTTCAGAAGCTGCCCCAACCCTTCAGATCCTCAAAAACAACAAGGAAGAAAAGAAATTCGAAGTTAATGTAGCATTTTCTGATACCACATTTAAAGAAAAAAGTATTGATCTTATTAAAAAAGAAGTTCGAGGAAATCCTTTTTACAAAGGCCTATTATTTAGTGATAGAGGCGATGTCTCGGTAATGATGATTGGAATAGATGAAAATTATCTTTCCGATAAAAATAAATCAAAAGTGGTCTTGGATATTGAAGCCTTGGCCAATAATTACGAAAAAGACTTGGGCAAGATGCATTTTGCTGGTCTTCCCTATTTAAGAGTAGTAATTGCTACAAGAATTCAAAATGAAATGTTTCTATTTATAGGAGCTTCTATGTTGGTTACAGGATTCCTCTTATATCTTTTCTTTCGGTCATTTAGAGTTGTAGGTATCTGTTTAACGGTTGTAACTATAGCTGTTATTTGGGCAATGGGTAGTATTGGGGCAATGGGTTTCAACTTGTCAATTTTAATGGCACTCATTCCTCCTTTGATGATTGTCATAGGAATACCAAATTGCGTATTTCTTATGACGAAATTCCACCAAGAAATAAAAGATCATGGCAATAAGGTGAAAGCCCTATCAAGGGTTATTCAAAAAATAGGAACCGCAACTTTTTTAACCAATTTATCAACGGCCCTAGGTTTTTTGACTTTTGCTTTCACCAATTCTGAAAAGCTCATGGAATTTGGTATTGCAGCATCTACCAATATTATGTTGGTATTTGTAATTTCAATATGTATTCTGCCTATTTTCGTTTCTTTTTCTAAACGACCAAAAACAAGACACCTTAAGCACCTCGATCGAAAAATAGCAACAGGCATGCTCAATTTCATCGTGTATAGTACACAAAAAAGAAGAACCCTCATTTATTTTGGTACTGCAGGATTAATTTTTGTGAGTATGATTGGGTTATACAAAATCGAAGCCACCGGAAACCTAACAGGGGATCTTCCTCAAGATGATCCGATAAGTAAAGATGTTAAATTTCTTGAAAAGCATTTCGGAGGCTCCATTCCTTTTGAGATGATGATCGAATACAATGATAAAGACTTGTTTAATTTTCGAGAATTCAACTCAAAAAAGTTAAATAACACTTTCAACAAGCTTGAACGCATCGAAAAAGTTCAAAAAACAATTGAAAGGGATAGCTTGTTTTCAAAAAGTATTTCTATTGTGGATTTCATAAAAGTCCTCAATATGGCCTATTATTCTAACGATTCTTCTAAATACAGATTAAAAATTGCATCAAGAGGTATCGCAAGAGCTTCATCTGCGAGAAGACAAAAAGAATACATGACAAAACTTTTTAAAGGAGACGTCATTAATGGAGGGTTTTCAATTAAAGAAGTTCTTGACACCAATAACAGAACCATTCGAGTCCGATGCCAAATGAAAGATTTAGGATCCTATGACGTAGCACAAAAAGTAAAAAAATTAAAACAAAAAGTAAGACAAATACTAAATCCAGACTCCAGTTATATAGAGTCTTGTTATAATCAATTGGCGTCGAAACCAGAATATTTAGATTCAATTTTTGAGAAAGTTCCTCAAATAAAATCATCAGTTATAAATTCACTTTCAAACAACAATTTGGAACTTCGGAATTTACTATACGAAGATCGATCATATCTCATCAAGGAAATGAATGCTAATGGGTTTTACCCTGTTCTCCGTAATGCAATAGATAAAGAGTATTTTAATGTTACGTTCACGGGAACTTCCGTAGTTGCAGCTGAAGGAACAAAATATTTGGTAAAAAACTTAATTACCAGCTTAATCTTTGCTGTAATTTCAATAGGAATCCTTATGGCCATTTTGTTTAGATCATGGAGAATGGTGGTTATCTCAATGGTACCTAATATTATTCCTCTTCTTTTTACGGGTGGAATAATGGGGTGGTTCGGCATACCTTTAAAGCCCTCAACTCTTTTGGTTTTTAGTATTGCATTCGGGATTTCAGTAGATGACACTATACATTATTTGGCAAAATATAGGCAAGAACTAAAAAACAATGAATGGGACTTAAAAACATGTATTAATAATGCAACGAGAGAAGCTGGCCTTGGAATGTTCTATACGTCCATTGTGCTTTTTTCTGGTTTTTCGGTTTTCACATTTTCGCAATTTGGTGGAACACAAGCATTAGGTCTATTAGTATCAATAACACTTTTGGTGGCAATGCTAACCAACCTTATGGTTTTACCCTCATTACTTCTTTCTCTTGATAAGTTTTTAACAACAAGGTCTTTCAAAGAGCCCTATTTCGATGCATACGATGAAGACTCAGAAACGGAATGGGAAGAACTGTCAATTGAAAAGGGGAATTCTACTGAAAATGAAAAATAAAGAATGAAAGGAATTATACTCGCTGGAGGTTCAGGTACTCGGCTTCACCCACTTACTTTGGCTGTCAGTAAACAACTAATGCCTGTTTTTGACAAGCCAATGATCTACTATCCATTATCGACATTAATGCGTGCGGGGATAAATGAAATATTAATCATCTCTACTCCTCACGATATGCCTAATTTTAAAAAATTATTAGGGAATGGTGAAAAAATAGGCTGTAAGTTTGAATATGCCATTCAAGAAAAACCAAACGGTTTAGCACAAGCCTTTGTTATAGGAGAAGATTTTATTGGAAATGACAATGTTTCCTTGATTCTTGGAGACAACATATTCCATGGGGGAGCATTGGACAATATGCTTACAGTACATAATGAACCAAACGGAGGAGTGATTTTTGCGTATCACGTCAAGGATCCAGAAAGGTATGGTGTAGTTGATTTTGACGAAAACATGAATGCGCTTTCAATTGAAGAAAAACCCAAATTACCAAAGTCAAATTATGCAGTTCCGGGATTGTATTTCTATGATAATTCCGTTATTGAAATTGCAAAAAACATACAACCTTCGGCAAGGGGAGAATATGAAATCAGTGATATAAATGCAGAGTACCTCAGAAGAGGAAAACTTAAAGTTGGTGTATTAGATCGCGGAACAGCTTGGCTGGATACTGGAACATTCAATTCTTTAATGCAAGCATCACAATTCGTACAAGTGATTGAAGAAAGACAGGGATTAAAGGTAGGCTGTATTGAAGAAATCGCCTATAAACAGGGCTTTATAAACAAGGAAGAACTTCTAGATATCGCACAACCCTTAATTAAAAG
The DNA here is from genome assembly GCA_938092255.1 of uncultured Flavobacteriales bacterium. Taxonomy (GTDB): domain Bacteria; phylum Bacteroidota; class Bacteroidia; order Flavobacteriales_D; family Crocinitomicaceae; genus UBA952. Next base: position 9,034 of record CALKHF010000131.1, read on the forward strand.
CGGGTATGGGTCATATTTAATAGAATTGATTAAAGGAAAATGAATCTATCATCACAGTATATTGATTTGATTCAAGAAGAGCTTAGACTGCTAGAAATTCCTGAATCACCCGAGAATCTCTATTCGCCGATCGGCTACTTCCTTAATCTTAAAGGAAAAAAAATACGTCCTATTTTAACCTTACTATCTGCAGAACTTTTTGGGGAGAACATCAAAAAGGCAAAGCATGCTGCATTAGCCATTGAGATTTTTCACAATTTCACATTGATCCACGATGACATCATGGATGAAGCACCATTAAGACGAGGACAGCAAACCGTTCATGAAAAATGGAATACAAACATTGCCATTTTATCAGGCGATGTGTTAATGATTAAAGCATATGAACAGTTGGCACTTTGTCCACCGGCTGTACTACCCGATTTAATCACGATCTTTAACAAAACAGCTGTTGAGGTTTGTGAAGGGCAACAAATGGATATGGACTTTGAAACAAGAGAAGAGGTAAATCAAGAGGAATATATACAAATGATAAAACTTAAAACCTCTGTCTTATTGGGATGTGCTCTTGAAATGGGAGCTATTATAGCACATACTTCGAAAAAGAACAGATTAGAGATCTATCAATTCGGGGTGAATATTGGAATTGCGTTTCAAATACAAGATGATATTTTAGATTTATATGGCGATAAAGAAAAGGTTGGTAAACAAGTTGGTGGTGATATATTAGCCAATAAAAACACCTTGCTCAGTATATTGGCAGGATCTCTTGCAAATGACGAACAAGCTAAAAAGCTTAAATTATTGAAATCTGAAAAAGACACTAATATAAAAATCAATGGCACAAAATCCATTTTCGACGAATTGGGTGTGAAATTAAAATGTCTTCAGATTATGCAAGACTATCATCAAAAGGCGTTAAATCATTTCAATGCCGTTCAATCCGAAAATCAATCTTTAGCAATACTAGACGTAACACAAGCACTGATGAAAAGAGAATTTTAAGCTCTTTTAGATTTTTTCAAATGATATTAATTCCGTATATTTGATACTCAAAATTAAAGTATCAAAATGAAAAAATTCTATCTTTTAACATTTTCTGCCTTAACAGC
>CALKHF010000132.1 GCA_938092255.1 uncultured Flavobacteriales bacterium
GCGGAGAATGAGGGATTCGAACCCCCGGTACCTCTCGGTACAATAGTTTTCAAGACTACCGCAATCGACCACTCTGCCAATTCTCCGAGGCAAAAGTAGTAATACTTTCAAAACTGACAAACATTTTTTATAGGTCTTCTAAAATAATCCACAATTTCTATTTTAAATCGAACTTTTGTAAGGGATTCAAAACAACTAAAGAGCTATATTTGTTAAAGCATTATGAAAAAATTAAAACAAGTTCCTATCGATTTAATCAATTCAATGAACAAGAATACACTAATGGAAAAGTTAGGTATCGAATGCATTGAGCTCGGAGATGATTATGTGGTTTCCAAAATGCCTGTAGATCAACGAACGCATCAACCAATGGGTCTTTTACACGGTGGGGCTAGTGCAGCACTCATAGAAAGCATCGGGTCTATGGGTTCTACCCTATTGCTAGACATCACAAAACAGCACCCCGTGGGAATCGAAATTAATGCAAACCATGTGGGAGGAATTCGTTCCGGGAATGTAATAGCCAAAGGTAAAATAATCCATGCTGGAAAACGAACACATTTGTGGCAAGTTGATATTCATGAAGAAGGCTCTGAAAAACTAATTTGCACAGGACGGCTAACCGTTATGATTGTAGACATTTAAGAAGAGAATGTCAGACTTTTTAGCATATCGAATCCCCAATAACTCCATTGTAAAAAGAGCAGGAAAGTTTAATCTGATTCGTGAAGATGAAAATCATGCGGAAGGTTTTATATTCAGTAATTTTAACCAGAACAAGCAATACCTCTTTACTCCTAATCAATCTGATTTTATAAGCAAATTTCAAGTACACCTATCTAATGAGAAACCAAAAGTGATTTCAAAAGAGACCTATTTATTATTCGGAAACCGAATCATTGAGTTTTTGCGTAATCAGTCATTCAATAAATTCGTTTTTTCTAGAATAAAAAAAACACAGTTTGATTCAAAAAAAACGCTTCAACTTTTTGACACCCTGTGTGAAAACTACCCAAAAGCATTCGTTTACCTGATTTCATCTGAAGCAGAAGGGACTTGGATTGGTGCGACTCCTGAGACTTTATTACAATCCTTTAATGATTCTGGTTTCACCATGGCTTTGGCAGGAACCAAAGAAAAAACAGCATTGACTCCATGGACAGAGAAAGAATTTAACGAGCAAAACTGGGTAAGCGAATACATCACAGAAACACTTAAATTAAACGGAATCCAAAATATTGAAAATCAAGGGCCATATGACAGTATAGCTGGGAATTTGATCCATTTAAGAACTGATTTTTCTTTTGACCTCAAGAATCATAACGTTCTGAGTATTGCCCGCAACTTACACCCAACACCTGCAGTTTCGGGTCTCCCAAAAACAGAATCCATTGCCCTCATTAATCAAATTGAAAGTCATGAGCTTGGATACTCTAGAGATTTATACACTGGATTTATTGGGGTTACTGGAAAAGATACAACACAGCTATTTGTAAATTTACGATGCTGCCAACTATTTAATGATTCTGCTTTCCTATATGTTGGCGGAGGATACACTGAAGACTCGACAGCCGAAAATGAATGGGAAGAAACAGAATCAAAAAGTAAAACCCTTATGAGCGTTTTAGAAAAACTTTAGTTTTGTGAATATGAAGACGAGCAATAAATCCATCGTACAACATATTGTGAAGCAATGTAAATCGCAAGGGATTCGTCACATCGTATTTTCGCCAGGATCTAGGAATGCACCATTTGCCATAGCATTTGATAATGACCCCTTTTTCAAAACGCATATCATCCATGATGAAAGAGTTGCTGGGTTTTATGCCTTAGGAATCTCACAGTTGTTAAACGAAGCTGTCGCCGTGTGCTGTACATCAGGTTCTGCCGTAGTCAATTACTTTCCAGCTATTACTGAAGCTTTTTACCGTAGGATTCCTCTATTGGTAATCTCTGCAGACCGTCCTAAAAACTTAATCAACAAAGGTCATGGACAAACCATTATGCAGGATGAAATCTTTGGAAAACATGTAAAAACATTTGAATCTTTTGAAGATGTGAAAATTTTACCGAATGCATCAATCGAGATTTGTAATTCTAAACTGGAATTGCTTTACCAAGAACCGAAAGGTCCCGTACATTTTAATATTCATCTCGAAGAGCCTTTGTACGAAACTTCAATTGTCGACAATGATTTCATACCCAAAAAAAATAACATTTCCGGCAATCATTCTGAATCTATTAGAGAAGTTATAAAAATCATTAATGGCAAGAAAACGATCGTTCTTTGCGGTCAAAATTCAGGAGGTACTGAGCTGAATAACGAGCTTGTTCAATTCAATAAAAACACAAACGTTCTTGTATTAAACGAAAATACTTCAGGGTTATGTGATAACGGGTATATCAACTGCATTGACCGAACACTTAATTCCATCCCTAAAGAACAGATCGAATCTTTTATTCCTGAGATTCTTATTACTATTGGAGACGCAATTGTATCGAAAAAAATCAAAGCTTTTTTTATTCATAACCCTCCTGAGCATCATATTGCAATTAACTATTCAAGTATTGGAATAGATTTATTTCATTGCCTTGAAACTCATTTAAAAACGAATCCGAATGACTTTTTTAGTCAAATAAATAATAGTGATCTTATTAGAAACACCATTAATTTTGAATCGAAATGGAAAACCATTGATCTTAATGCCAAAGATCGCATGCCTCAGTTTTTTAGCACAGAAAATTCTGCAACAGATATACACGCTTTTTATTTATTGAATGAATACCTAAATAATGATACCATTTTACATCTAGCAAATAGCTCAGTCGTAAGATATATGCAGCTTTTTGACCCTATAAAATCCATAGCCTATTTTGCAAATAGAGGAACAAGTGGAATTGACGGATCTATGAGTACTGCGGTTGGTTCAGCCGTTGCTGCACCCCATAAACAGCATGTTTTCATATCGGGTGATGTTTCTTTTATTTATGACAGCAACGCCATGTGGGTCAGGCCTTTTCCCAAAAATCTAAAGATTATAATAATCAATAATTACGGAGGAAGCATCTTCAGAATTATTGATGGAGCAAAAACTTCTGAGCAACTTGAAAATTATTTTGAAGCACATCACGATGTTGATGTAAAAGACATTGCTAAGGGATTTGGATTCTCAATAGTTGAGGTTGACAAACTAGAAGATTTTGAAACTTCTATTTCTCACTTTTTAAACCATGAAAATCATCAAATATTGATATTCAAAACAGATAGAATAGAAAACCCATTAGCTTTGGGTAGATTATTTAAATACCTAAATAATGACTGATTTTTTTGAAGTATTTAGCATTTGGGAAGGATGGATCTATTTATTCATACTTTCGATACTCGAGATTGTTCTTGGTATAGATAACATCATTTTTATCAGTATAGTGACTGATAAGCTAGAAAATAGTAAAAAAAGAATGGCTCGAAATCTCGGACTTTCTATTGCCTTAGTTTTTAGACTTCTTCTGCTATCTCTCATTTCATTGCTAATGACATTGACTGCCCCTTTATTTTCCATTTTAGGTAGTGATATTAGTGGACAAAGTTTGATTCTTATTGGAGGAGGGCTTTTTCTTATTTACAAGAGTGTTTCGGAAATGCATAATAGTATTAATCATAATCCTGAAGAAAGTAAGAAAGGCAAAAGCACCTTAACCCAGATCATCACTCAAATCGTTTTAATCGATCTAATATTCAGTTTTGATTCCATTATATCTGCAGTTGGAATGACCAATGGAATTCACGAACAAACAGGGAAAAACCCTATGGCTATTATCGTAATTGCTATTATTATATCTATGGTCATCATGATGCTTTTTTCCCGACAAATCAGTCAGTTTATATCATCGAACCCTACCATTAAAATGATCGCACTGAGCTTTCTGGTTGCTGTTGGAGTTCTTCTTATTGCAGAGGGGTTTGGACAAGATTTCCCAAAAGGGTATATCTATTTTGCTCTTGCTTATGCCCTAGTTGTTGAAATGCTCAATATTAGAATGAGAAAGAATAAGAATGGATAAAAAAACGGCTGAAATACTTTTAAACATTCATCAGTTCGACACCCCTCTTGATGCCTATGAGAGTCAATTATTTAAATTAAGAAACTTTATTTTTCAAAACCCTGTTATACCAAAAATTCTCTATTCCAAACAGAAGAAGAACGCGCAACTATACGATGCAATCAATCATTTTGAATCAGTCGAAAACCCTTACATAATATGCGATTTAAATCCTATTGAGGGTATAAATCTTTTTGATAAGTTTTTGTGCTACGAGGCCAATAAAAGTCAAATTAAAAAAAACCTTTCAAAACACCTGACATCAAAAAATATTGAAGTCGGTATACATCAGCTCATTGAAAACCTTTTGCTTTGGAGTAAGGCTCTTTCTAATATTGATACTTCACATGCAGAAACCGTACCCTTTTCTAAAGAATTAGATGTCTTATCGACCTTTAAAATGTTAGAATCAATCAAGGAAGACTCAATACCCATTGCTAACCCACAATTGCTTTCGGAATTGAATAGAATTAAAGAGTTGGGCAAATCAATTCAAACTTAATCAGCCGAAGAAGCAGAACTTTTCATCTTTGCGCTTTTGATTTCAACCTTACCAAATTTGTATCTGGCGGTAACAAATACCCTTCGAGACATCCATTTGTAATTTGCAACTTGATTGATGTTTTCTCGAGTAAGGTCCATGTAGAAAGCTTGCTGATTTAATAAATCAGATATACGGAACCCTATGGACAGGTCTCCATCCATTAACTTTTTCTCAAACGCCATATCTAGTGTACCCTTTCGTTGAACTACTCCTTGAACTGTGATACGAGGTCCATTATATCCGTAACTAACTTGAAAGCTTCCCGTTTTTTTCCAAAATTCAAGTGTAGAATTAATTTTGGCTTTAAGATAATACCCTGTGGTGTTGTTTAACCCTTGTATGTCTGTATAGTACTCAACCATGTTTCCATTAAAGCTAGCCGTTGTTCTCCAAAAACTATAAGGTTTAAACATAAACACCCATTCCGTACCAAGAGCATTGGTATTGTTTAAGTTTTGATAAGTAACAGCACTGGTATTGTTGTCATAAAATTCTTTAATTCTACTAATAACACCCTTACTCCTACGGTAATAAATACTCGTAGAAATTGAAAATAATTTACTTTCAAAGATGTAAGCCAAATCAAAAGAATGTATGTATTCTGGCTGGAGATAAGGGTTTCCTCGTCTTAAATTAAAAGGGTCCGCATAATTGGTAAATGGATTGAGCTGTCCTGCTCTTGCTCTTGAAATTCTTCGGCTGTAACTTAAGCCAATCTCATTTTTATCGTTAATGGCATATTTTAGATGTGCTGACGGAAAGAAATTAAAATAATCGTTCTCAATTCTTAATGTATCAGAAATCAAATCTGGAATCTGATATGCCTTTTCTACCCTTAAGCCCGCCTGATACTTAAATTTATTTAATTGTTGGCCGAAAATACCATATAAACTAAAAATACGCTCATCGTATTGGTAATTAAAATTGGCTATGGTATCTTCCAAATAACTTCCTTCTGAGTGATCATAAGATTCAGAAAAAGTATTGACCGATTGTGAACGTATTATACTCTTAGCTCCCGCCTCAATTCTGGCGTTAATTGAAGGGAAAACATATTCATAATCAAGCTGAGCAGAATTGATATCGTTTGACTCGATATTGTACAAGCGTTGAGATAAAGAATCACTTCCATTTGCTATCGAATCAGGAGTGAAATAATATTCAGAATAATACCCGTAAATGTCTTCATCTCCAATCGACTGATTGAAATTAAATTGCAACTTGCCTTTTTCGTCAAAAAACATCCACTCGTAATTAAGACCAAAATCTATATTGATTCTTGTCTTAGGGTCGTAACTTGTTCGATTCCATAAAGCAGAACGAATACCATCCTGATCATATATTGAATTCCATAAATCACCTGTTCTTTCTCTCCGACCAATGCTAAGACTCGAATAGATACCCAATTTATGTCTTTCGGATAAAGACAAGTCCAACCCAGTTCTTACAGATTGAGAAATATTGAGATCTGTTCCTATTCTATTTTGATCCAAATGTTGAATTGCACCATCAGAAAATGACTCATATATATCTGAAAACTTATTCCTGTAACCTCTGTAGCTTCTTCCATTGTAACTGGCAAAAACATTGATTTTATCGTTCCTATAATTTAATGCAACATTCCCCTCATAGATGTTTCCATTTTGTATATCTCCGGAACCGATATTAGAAGACAGTGAACCATTAAAACCTTTAAGCTTATTCTTCTTTAAAACGATATTGATGATGCCTGAAGTTCCATCAGGGTCATAGCGTGCTGATGGATTGGTAACGATTTCAACTCTTTCTATAGATCCTGCGGGCAAGGCATCCAATAAGGTTTTTCCATTTCCCCCACTTAGAGAGCTCGGCCTGCCATTTATAAGTATAATTACCGATCCGTCACCTCGTAAAGTAACACCTCCATCCTCATCCACCTCAACTGACGGCAATCTATTTAGCACATCATTCGCGGTCCCTCCTTTAACAGAAATGTCTTCCCCCACGTTGTATACCTTTTTATCAATTCCCGCTTTGAGCACATCAATTTGTGCTTTCACCTTTACTTCTTCTAAGTTTAAGGTTGCATCAATATTTAATTTAAGCGATCCAAAATCAATATCCTCACAATGAACTGATGCTTCAGAGTAGGTGTAAAGAGATTCATACCCTATATGAGCCACTTTTAAAACAAACGATTTATTACAATCAATTTCCTCGAAAAGAAACGCTCCACTAGAGTCTGCATACATTGCTCTGTATAGAGAAGAATCTTGTGTGTTTAAAAGTTTTACGGTTGCAAATTCAATTTGGGCATTTTCAATAGAGGAAACTACATTTCCAGAAACAGTATAGGATTGTGAATTAGAATGAAATGCCAATGAAGATACAAAAAAGACAAGGAGGGGTCGAAGAAAAACTCTGGGTGCTTTCACAAAAAACATTTCTAATTCTCTATCTTTTTTATTATTAAAGAAGCAATATGCCCACCAAAACCAAAAGTGTTGCTCATTGCATAAGTAATGCTTTTGCTCTTTCCTTTTCCTAATGGAAAATCAAACATATTTACGAATTCTGGTTCAATGTTTTTTGTATTTATAGTTGGTGGAACAAAATCATGTTGCACTGACTTGACGCATGCTATTGCCTCAATAGCTCCTGCTGCTCCTAAAAGATGTCCGGTCATTGATTTTGTTGCTGAAATAGAAACTGATGAGTTTTCACCAAAGACTCGCTTTGCAGCTATTAATTCAGACTTATCTCCTAAAGGAGTCGAAGTAGCATGCATATTAATGTAATCAATATCATTTGAGCCGATACCTGCCTCTCTCATCGCTTCTTCCATTCCCAATACAGCACCATCTCCTTCTGGGTGAGTTCCTGTAAGATGATAAGCGTCTGCTGCCATACCTCCACCTACGATTTCAGCGTAAATTTTCGCTCCTCTTTTTTTTGCATGCTCATACTCCTCAATGATTAGTGCTCCAGCACCCTCCCCCATAACAAATCCATCTCGATCTACATCAAAAGGCTTTGATGCTCCTTGCGGATCATCATTATTTGTAGACAAAGCTCTTGCTGAAGAAAATCCACCAATTGCCGATTCATTAATAGCGGCCTCTGAACCTCCACTAATAATTAAATCTGCCTTATCCCATTTGATATAATTAAAAGCTTCAATCAATGCTGTGTTCGATGTAGCACAGGCTGAAACAGGGCAAAAGTTAACACCCTGTAAACCATACTTAATCGATATGATCCCTGAAGCAATATCAACAAGAATTCGAGGTATAAAATAAGGAGTGAATCGAGGAGTTCCATCTCCAGAACAAAATTCCATCATCTGGTCTTGAAACGTTTGAATGCCTCCATTACCGGATCCCCAAATCACCCCAGCCCTTCTTTTATTTACCTCTTCAAAGTTGATTGATGCGTCTTTTATTGCCTCATCCACGGAAACCAGTGCATATTGACTAAACAAATCATACTTGCGAACCTCCTTTCGATCGAAAAACACGGAAGAATCGTACGACTTGAGTTCACAAGCAAATTTAGCTTTGAACTTATCAGTATCAAACTTCGTTATTTGGGCTGCCCCACTTGTACCCCTTTGTAAATTCTCCCAAAATGATGGAACATCCTCACCAATTGGAGTTAGAGCTCCAAGTCCCGTAATTACTACTCGTCTACCCATTAATTGTCCAAATCAATTTTATTATACTCATCGCTTTTTAAAATGTCAATTGCCCGAACTAAAATTTCGTTGGTTGAATTGTAAACTTGATAAAACTCGTTTGTATCCCATAAATTTCGGGCTAAAAAAGCCTTAAGTCTAAGTTTAATAAATTCACCGCTTACCTTAAAATCCTCTTTCGAAAATTCAATTGTTGAATCTTGTTGTTCTACATACTTAAAAAATGAATTCATAAAAGGTTCATCACACTGGAAGGAATTATTAAAATCAGAAAAATCTGAATATTTATCCAATAACTTTTTTCTATTCTCATTGGTGTATTCATAAGAAAATGTGTTTAAAAAACCACCTCGTATTAATTCCGAAAAATAATCGGAAGAACCTGTGGTGTCTAAAGGGACGAAGAAATCTGGCATTATTCCACCTCCACCGAAGACTGTTCTGTTTTTTATCAAAGTTTTGAATTTAAGTGAATCCGGCATTTTAATTGAATCAGCACTTACGAACTCTCCATTCAAATAACGTTCTGAAATGTCTTTTCTGTATGACTCAACATCATCGTATGGCTTCTGGATAAAACGGCCAGTTGGTGTAAAATACCTCGCTATTGTCAATCTTATTTCAGATCCATCACTTAGCCCCATAGGCCGTTGTACCAACCCTTTTCCAAAGGTTCTTCTTCCTACCACCAAACCTCTATCCCAATCCTGAACAGCACCTGAAAGTATTTCACTTGCACTCGCAGAGTATTCGTCCGTTAATATGATAAGCTTGCCCTTTTCAAAATTGCCTCGTATGCCTCCCCTCAAGTTATTCCTTGGCTGCGCTTTACCTTCTGAATAAACAATAAGTTTTTCTTCTGATAAAAACTCATCTGCTAATTTATGTGCGGCATCAAGAAGCCCTCCACCATTTCCTTGTAAATCAAAAATAAGACTTTTCATTCCTTTACCTTTTAAGTCTCGAATCGCATTTCTTACTTCATAAAGCGTAGTTCTCGAAAAACTATTTAATTTGATATAACCAATTTCATCATCAATCATATATCTCGAATCAACTGAAAACACGGGAATCTTGTCCCTCGTAATATTAAACGTCAGCTTCTTTTTAACCCGTTTGCGCTCAACTTCTACCTTCACTTTTGAACCCAATTCCCCCATCAACTTCTCTCGCACATCACTGTTTTTAAGGCCAATTCCAGCAATACTATTGCCATCAACACTTACTATTTTATCACCCGGAAGAATTCCTAATTTTTCTGCTGGACCCCCCGAAATGGTTGCAACAACATTAAGTGTGTCTTTCATGATTTGAAAACGAATACCTACACCAACAAAACTACCATTTATTGTTGTTTGAGCCGCTTGTAATTCATCGGCTGGTATATACGTTGAATGCGGATCTAATTCCTCAAGTAAGGCCACGATTGCAGTTTCTGTTAAGGCTTCCGAATCCGTTTCATCAACATAGTAGCGGGATACTTTATCGATGACTTCTTTAAACTTAAATGAGGTGCTTACTTCACTAGGATGAAACTGAGCCGTCGCTAAAGAAACAAATAAAAAATTAATGGTTATAAAAGATAATAAACGTGTCATATAAATATTTATAAGAAAAAACGATTCGTACAAAAATAGTAACACTTATGAGGTACAATAGTTTTTTTGTAAGTTTTAACAAGCAATTAACTATAATTAAATCACCAATGTTAGTATGTTTTTTTTTTTGACATAATTACTTTAAAGAATGAACTTATTTTTGAATCATGATAGACAATAATATCTCTTTAAAAACCATGAACACTTTTGGCATAGAAGCTTCAGCCAAATTATTTTCTATTATTCGAGATGAAAATGACATCAAAACAGTTTTAAAAGGAAACGAGAATGAGCCCATATTCATTTTAGGTGGCGGAAGCAATATTCTCTTTACCGAAGACTTTGATGGCTTGGTTATTAAAAATGAAATTCAAGGTTTTGAAATCATTAAGGAGAATAAGAATTTTGCAATAATCGAATCGGGGGCCGGTGAAGTTTGGCATGAATTTGTCCTGAAATGCATTGATAAGAACCTAGGTGGAATTGAAAACCTCAGTTTAATACCCGGTAATGTTGGCGCTAGTCCAATGCAAAATATTGGGGCTTATGGTGTTGAGATTAAGGATGTTTTTGAATACCTTGATGCCTATCATATAAAGGATAAAAAGATGCGTAGATTCAATGCTCAAGATTGCAAGTTTGGTTACAGGGAAAGTGTTTTCAAAAATGAATTGAAAGGGCAATATATCATTTGTAAAGTTGCATTTAGATTGACAAAAACACATACTTTAAAAACAAGCTATGGGGCCATTGAAAATGAGCTTCATGACATGAAAAAATCGAATCCGAGCATCAAAGACGTAAGTAATGCGGTAATTAATATAAGACAGGCTAAGCTTCCAGATCCCAAAAAAATTGGAAATGCAGGAAGTTTTTTTAAAAATCCCATCGTTTCTACTGAGCTTCTAAATAAAATTCAAAGCAAATATGCCGATATTCCAAATTATCCTGCATCTCATAACCAAGTAAAATTAGCAGCGGGTTGGCTTATAGAAAAGGCTGGATGGAAAGGACGAACCTATGAAAACAGGTATGGTGTTCATAAACTGCAAGCACTCGTTCTTGTAAATTACAACCAGAGCAAAGGCGATGAGATTTTAGAACTTTCCACATTGATTATTGACGATGTAAAGTCAAAATTCAATATTACTTTAGAGCGAGAGGTGAATATTCTATAATCATAAGGTATTAGATTGCTTCATTATTAATAAATTCGCAGAGAAATTAAATTTACATGAAGGTATCTTACAACTGGCTTAAAAACTACATAGATTTTGATTTATCTGTAACTGAACTTGCTAAAGTGTTGACAGATACCGGTTTGGAGGTTGAAGGAGTCAAAAGAATTGACAAGATTCAAGGAGGATTAGAAGGTCTAATTATAGGAAAAGTAACGGATTGCATTAAACATGAAGATGCAGATCGTTTAAAAGTAACACAAGTAGATATCGGATCTGAAGTTTTGCAAATCGTATGTGGCGCGGATAATGTAAACACAGGACAAAAAGTTGTTGTTGCTACAGTTGGTAGCATTTTATATCCAGAACCTGACAAACCATTCCAAATTAAAAAAGCGAAAATTAGAGGAAAGTCTTCATTTGGAATGATTTGCGCAGAAGACGAAATCGGTTTAGGTGATTCACATGACGGAATTATGATCCTAGATGACAATGCTGAAATCGGAACAAAAGCTTCTGCTTATTTCAACCTTAGTTGTGATTATCAGCTCGAAATTGGATTAACACCAAATCGATGTGATGCGATGGGACATTTCGGAGTAGCAAGAGACATTAAAGCTTACTTGAATTATCACAAAAAAAACAATAAGCAATTGCAGCTTCCAAAAATGGATATTCCAAATGTAAAGGATAACAGAGATTTCTCAATAGAAGTAGCTGAGCCTACCTTGTGCCCAACATATATAGGAGGAATTATAGAAAACATTGAGATAAAACCTTCCCCGGAGTGGCTTCAAACCGCATTATTATCTTTAGATATAGAGCCCATAAATAATGTCGTTGATATTACCAATTATGTAATGTTTGAGTTTGGCACTCCACTCCACGCTTTTGATCTTCATAAAATGGGTGATAAAGTCATCATTAAAAAAAGTGACAAAGGAGAACTTTTCACAACGCTGGATGGAACCGAAAGAGAACTAAACGGGGAGGAACTTATGATTACAAATGGGAAGGAAAACCTTTGTATTGCAGGAGTTTATGGTGGTCTTTCTTCCGGTATTTCCAACGAAAGCAAGGCTGTATTCATAGAATCTGCCGTATTTGATTCAACTTCAGTTCGGAAAACATCAAAAGTACACGGTTTACAAACAGATGCCAGTTTCAGATTTGAGAGAGGTGTTGACCCAACGTTGACACAAACCGCAATGAATAGAGCCATCAGCTTGATTCTGGAACATGCCGGAGGCGAACTAACGCTGTCGCCAAAAACAATTGTTTCAAGAAGCACTGAAGAGGTTATGATTAATTTAAACATACGCGATCTAAATAGCAAGCTTGGAATATCTATTGAAAAAGAAGAAATCATAAATATTCTTGAAAATTTAGATTTTAAATGTGAAAAATCAAACGACGAAAACCTACAAGTAACTGTCCCCTCCTATCGCAGAGATGTATATCGAAGCGAAGATCTAATGGAGGAGGTTTTGAGGATTTATGGTTTTAACCAAGTGCCTATTCCAAAAAAATGGCACATCTCATTTCAGAATAAGGAATTTGACAATACAAACGAGATTCACAGGACTTTGGCGGACTGGCTTGTCTCTAACGGTTTTAATGAGGTCATCAACAATTCCTTAAGTAAGGACCTATTCGGAGATCAGCTTGATGAAAAATCAGGCCGAACAAAGGTTTCAGTCCTCAACCCATTGAGTTCGGAACTTGCTTCCATGAGAAGAAGTATGTTGTTTGGACTTCTTGAAAACATAAAGTATAATCAAAATAGACAGCATTCCAATTTGAAGTTTTTTGAATTCGGAAAGGTCTATGAGAAATCTGAAAAAGGATTCCATGAAACAAGACAATTGGCCTTTGCCGTTACCGGTAATCAGAATTCTGAATCCTGGAAAAATGACAAAAAAGCCGTTGATTTTTTTGAGATAAAATCTATTTGCCAAACCCTAGTAGAAAAACTTGGATTAAAGTTTAAAGAAAAGAAAGGAGAGCCTTCGATTTATTTTGACACCAATCAACAGTTAAACATAAAAAAACAAGCTTTTATTGAGTACGGTGAAATCTCAAATGAAGTTAAAAAACAAATTGGTTTTAAAGGAAAAGTTTTTGCAGGTATTCTCAATGTGGATATTGCCATGAAAAATATTAAACGTAGTACAACAATCTTTAAAGAATTGCCCAAAACTTTTTTTGTAAAGCGAGATTTCTCCCTCATTTTAGATAAAACGGTGAATTATGATTCCATTCAAAAAATAGCTTTAGATTCAGAAAAAAATCTTTTAAAAAGAATAAATTTATTCGATGTCTACGAAGGAAAAAATCTTCCCGAAAACAAAAAGTCTTACGCTGTTTCATTTGTTTTTCAGCATCCCTTAGAAACACTTCAAGATGCACAAATCGATCCTATTATGGAAAAAATAAGGATTAGATTGAAAAAGGAATTAGGTGCTGAGCTTAGAGCTTAACAATCGTAAGCTTTTCGAGAAATCGGTCTAAGTTCTTATTTTTCACAATTTCATCTTTACCTACAATAAGAAGGTTTTTGGATTTATTGGACTCAAGCCACAACTCTATATTGGCAATGGCCACATTCAAGGTTCCATTAATATCAATTCGATAACAAGGTTTTTGATTTTTGTCAAAAAGAGATTTCAAATTCCAGTTTTCTTTAGATATTGACTGATTTTCACTTACAATTAAAAGACTATCAAACAACTCAATGTGTAAATCATAACGCTCGGTGACTTGATTCACTTTATTCGCGTTTTCCTCAGACCAACTATTGATTGACTTTGAAAATGGCGTACCCGCCTTAAGATATATATTGTCTAATTTCATGAGTGGATTAAATCAAAGATAATTTAAATAATGAGTGAATGACCAAAAAAAATGAATAAGCTCATATTTTTTATAATTCAAATGGTTTTCATCTCGAATAAAATGGATTAAAGATATGTATATGTGTTATTTTCCTAAAAATTCATTAATCAATTCCGGAGGTCTAGCTACTATTGCTTTACCATCCTTAACAACAATAGGGCGCTCTATCAATTTGGGATACAACAGCATTAGATCAATAATTTGATCATCAGTCAAATCTTTGCCTTTAATGTGCTCTTTGTAATCACTTTCGCCTTTTCTTAATAGTTCAAATGGACTCATTTCTAGCTCCTTTATAAGCTGAACAAATTCGCTCTTGGCCAAAATTTTATTCATATAATCAACAACTTCCACTTCAATAGATAAGCCATTAATCATTGACAATGCTTGCCTACTTTTTGAACAACGATTATTGTGAAATATTTTTATTTTTTTCATTGCCACAAAAGTAATGGTTCTGATTTATTACAAGTCATTATAATTGTTTAAAAATTATTTTATTTGATATAATTTCAGCTTTTAATTGATTTGATGAATGACTAGTTTTGTTAAAAACATTTCCATGCATTTTTTGGATGAATTAAATGAGAGTCAAAGAAAAGCTGCCAAACATCTATTTGGTGCTTCAATGGTTATTGCAGGAGCAGGTTCTGGTAAGACCAGGGTTCTTACTTATCGCATTGCATACATGATTGAAAAGGAAATTGATCCTTTCAACGTATTGGCATTAACGTTTACAAACAAAGCCGCTCGTGAAATGACAGAAAGAATTGGTTCTATTATTGGCGGGCAAGAAGCTAAAAACATTACCATGGGAACCTTTCATTCGGTTTTCTCTAAGATCCTGCGATTTAATGCGGATCGCATAGGATTCCCAAACAATTTTACCATTTACGACACACAAGATTCAAAAAGCGTAATCAAAGACATTATAAAAGGCTTTAAGCTTGATGATAAAACGTACAAACCAAGTAATGTTTTTGGCAGAATATCTACAGCGAAAAACAACCTTATTTCACCTGAAGCCTATTGTCAAAATCCTGAAATCATACTTGAAGACAAACAATCGAGACGACCTGAAATGGGAAGGATTTACACGAGTTACATGAATAGATGTCAAAAATCCGGAGCAATGGATTTTGACGACTTACTATACTACACCAATGTTTTATTACGAGATTTTCCTGAAGTTCTCCACTATTATCAACACAAATTCAAGTACATCCTTGTAGATGAGTATCAAGATACCAATTACGCACAATACCTGATCATCAAAAAACTCG
>CALKHF010000133.1 GCA_938092255.1 uncultured Flavobacteriales bacterium
GAAGCGAGAGAAAAACTAAAAAAAGGAGTTGATGCTCTTGCAGATGCAGTTAAAGTAACATTAGGCCCTAAAGGCAGGAATGTTGTAATCGGTAAGAAATTTGGCGCTCCACACATTACAAAAGATGGTGTGACGGTAGCAAAAGAAATTGAACTTGAAGATGAAGTCGAGAATATGGGTGCTCAAATGGTTAAAGAGGTAGCATCAAAAACAGCAGATATTGCTGGAGATGGCACAACCACAGCGACCGTTCTTGCACAGGCAATTATTGGAGCAGGATTAAAGAATGTTGCTGCTGGAGCAAACCCAATGGATCTTAAGAGAGGTATTGACAAGGCGGTACATGAAGTTGTAGCTAACCTTAAAAAACTTTCAAAAGAGGTAGGTTCTGATAATAGTAAGATTGAGCAAATTGCCACAATCTCAGCCAATAATGATGAGGCTATTGGAGCACTTATCGCAAAGTCGATGAAAGATGTAGGTAATGACGGAGTCATCACCGTTGAAGAAGCAAAAGGAATTGAAACTGAAGTCAAAACAGTTGAAGGTATGCAATTCGATAGAGGATATTTATCACCTTACTTTGTTACAAATACTGAGAAGATGATTACGGAAATGGAAGATCCTATGATTTTAATCTGTGAAAAGAAAATTTCATCAATGAAGGAATTAATGCCCATTCTAGAGCCAGTAGCACAATCAAGTAAAGGCTTGTTAATTATTGCTGAAGATGTGGATGGTGAGGCATTGGGGACATTGGTAGTAAATCGAATAAGAGGTTCTCTTAAGGTTGCAGCTGTTAAAGCTCCTGGGTTTGGAGATCGAAGAAAAGCAATGCTAGAAGATATTGCTATTTTGACTGGTGGTCAAGTAATTTCAGAAGAAAGAGGGATGACACTAGAAAATACAACTATTGATATGCTTGGGACTGCCGAGAAAATTGAAATAGATAAAGACAATACTACTATAGTTAACGGAAAAGGAAAAAAGGCTGATATTAAGGCAAGAATTGCTCAAATTCGTGCTCAAATTGAAACAACGACATCCGATTATGATAAAGAAAAACTTCAAGAGAGATTGGCTAAACTTTCAGGAGGTGTAGCTGTCTTATACGTTGGTGCTCCAACGGAAGTTGAAATGAAAGAGAAAAAAGATAGAGTAGAGGATGCATTGGCAGCAACTCGTGCGGCAGTTGAAGAAGGCATTGTTGCTGGTGGTGGAGTTGCATTATTAAGAGCAATTGAATCATTGGATAAAATCAATGGATTAAATGATGATGAAGTAACAGGTATAGCAATTGTAAAAAGGGCAGCAGAAGAGCCTTTAAGACAAATTATAGCAAATGCTGGTGAAGAAGGTGCAGTCATTGTACAAGAAGTGAAGGCTGGAAAAAAAGATTTCGGATACAATGCCAGAACGGAGAAATTTGAAAATCTTTTCAAGGCCGGTGTAATCGATCCGACGAAAGTTACAAGAATTGCTGTCGAAAATGCAGCCTCGATAGCAGCAATGTTATTGACAACAGAATGTGTAATTGCTGATCAGCCAGAGGAATCAGCTCCAGCTGCTATGCCACCAATGGGAGGAGGTATGCCTGGAATGATGTAATCTGTTTTACAAAATATATTAAATTCTTAAAGCCATCGCATGATGGCTTTTTTATTTTTTCATTAGTTTGGTATAAAATTTGGCTTATTTCTGAAAATGAAAAAACACCTTTCAATTATACTCTTGTGTTTAATTACAACTTCGTGTTTGGAAATATTGGATGATATAACTTTCAATATTGATGGCTCAGGAACGTTCAAGTATACCGTCAATTTGAGTTCAAGTCACGTAAAACTTAATTCAATATTGGCTTTGGATAGCATCGATGGAAAAAAGGTTCCAAGTACAAGTGAAATTCAAGAAAAAATAGAGGGTTTTGCTAAATTATTATCCTCCCAGGATGGAATCTCAAATGTATAT
The DNA here is from genome assembly GCA_938092255.1 of uncultured Flavobacteriales bacterium. GTDB lineage: Bacteria > Bacteroidota > Bacteroidia > Flavobacteriales_D > Crocinitomicaceae > UBA952. The sequence goes on from CALKHF010000133.1 coordinate 1,969, forward strand.
GTTGATACCAATTATCGACAGTTTATTTTTAAGATACAATGTGATTTTTCTAACGTAATTAATTTGCAACGAGGTATAGAATTTGCCCTTAAAGAAACATTGACACAATTAGAAAATGAGGATATAGCCTATGACTGGATTACTTGGGATGGGTCAGTAATGGTAAGAAAGGTGCCAGATTTGGACAAATGGTCTTTGCCTTCAATCAAATCAGAGGATTCTGAATTATTGAAAAAGGGACATTATACTTCAATAACTCGTTTTGAAAATCGAGTAAATTATTTTGAAAATCCAGCAGCGAAATTATCTAAAAATGAAAAGGCTGTTATGTTGAGGAAAAGTGCTTTTGAGGTGTTTAATGATCATAATGTTATGGATAATATAATCCATGTTGATAGTACTACAAACTGATGATTTATTTGTAATTTCGATGAATAATATGTTCGTATGTTTCAGTCAAAAAGTTTCATTGTAATTTTTATTCTCTCATTTTGTTTTAATGGTTATGCTCAGCAAAGTGAAAATATCATTCCAAAGGAAGCTTCGACAGTTTTCAGTATTAATAACATCAATCTTCTAAAAAAGATTTCACTTAATGATTTGGTGAAGTATGACTTCATGGAAGAGATTCATCAAGAATTATTTGATGGATCAACAGCAGGTAAAACATTAAAAGATGCCGGAATGGATTTCGACCAAAGGCTCAATGTTTTTTACGGTAAAAATGATCAATTAGAAGTTTCTGGATTTTCATTTGGCGTGAGTAATAAACTTGCTTTATTTGATGTTTTTGATGATTTTGAGGCAGAGGGTCTTATTTCTTCTTCTGCGGAAAAATATTCGTCTTTTTTCAATACTCTAATAATAGAAAATAATGCAGCGCTATTGATTCGTGTGGAACCTCGTGATCAATTAGTTACTGACATAACCGATTCCATTTGGTATTCAAGGGGTAATGAAAATCCATTTGGAGTTGAATTAGAACATGATTTAATGGATGAGCCCGAGGAATTTTACGATGAGGACATGCACAAGTTGTATAGCGGTGTTTTTGACATGGAGAAAAATTATTGGGAAATTCGCGATAGTATTTTATACGATTTACAAGTCAAATATTTGGATGATGTTTTATCGGATCTTTTTCAAAATAAAAACAGCCTGTACAATCAAGATTCTAGGTTTGCAAAACAAGTATCCCGAAGCTCTGAAGGGGTTTTTTATCTTGATAATTCAAGGAATATAACAAACGAACAAGGATTATGGTATTTTCAAACCATGTACCCTATTATGAATGATGATTTAAAGGAGCTGTATCAGGAAAATGTCATGCTAGGAGATCTAAGTATCGATTCTAATGAAATAAATTTCACTGTGAATGCGAATTATGGAGAAGAACTGGGTTCAATTTATTCTGAAATGAATAATAATAAAATCAATAAGAAGTTCTTAAAGTTTATTCCTGATAATAGTCCCGCTTACGTCGTTTACAATATAGACTTAAAAAAGGCATATGAGAGAGCTTACGATATTGTTTTGCCTATTCTAAAAAATCAAAAAAATGTTGAAATGATTATGAATATTTTGGCTATTCAACTTTTAGATCAATTGGTTGATAAAAAGTCATTTTTTGGTGTTTACAAAGGGGGTATGTTTGCCTCATTTAATGGGGTAGAAAAAGTGAAGGTTAAACAGGTTGAATATGTTTATGATGAAGAAAACTTTGATTATTCAGAGATTGAAATTGAATCAGATGAAGAAATACCTGTTTTCACAATTGGTTTTGCCTCACAACGTCCTGATCTTTTCGAAATGATATTGGAAGATTTATCAAGGTTAAGCTCTCGCATCCAAAAAAAGGATGGTTATTGGATTGTAGAAGATGCAATATTAGATGCTACACCTGCTTATTTAATTTGTAATAAAAACACATTTATAATTTCTAATAACCGAAAGTTGGTTGAGTCAAATTTAGATGGATATGGTTCAAAGTCCTTGTCTAGAAAAAAAATAAAACGTTTAAAAAACTCAGGAGTATTATATGCCAGTATTGATTTAGATGAAACGCTTCAAAAATTCCCAATTGATTTTTTGGATGAAAGACAAAAACGAGTCATTGATAGAATGAAAGGAAATTCTGGAAGGATTGAGCTTACATCAGGAAATTCCGGTATGGAACACACTCAATATAAAATGAGTTACTCCTTCGAACAAGGAGGTGATTCAGGAAAACAGTTTTTAGATATGATTAACTCTTTATACATATTTTCCAAATAACGGCAGAGGTGTACAGGAAGATATCTATTATTGTTCTTTTAGCACTTCTTCTCATACTAATCCTATACATTAAGCCGTTCAGTAAGCCAGAGAAAGCAAAGTTTAAAATTGAGCTAATTCTGCCTGAAGCAGACGTTGTTGGCACCATTCAGGTTCTTGACTTATTAAAAGAAACGTCAGATCTTTTAGCTTTCAATGATATCAAGTCTCGTCAGTTTCTTACTTATGAGTTTATACTTTCGATGGCGAAAAAATATGGAATAGATCTTCAAAGTAACATCTATTTATTTGCGAATGATAGGGGGGATTTCGGTTTTGTAATACCCTTATTGAAATCAAGTAAACTAGAGAATGTTTTCGAACGTGTTGAGATGGACTTTGAAGTTACGGATACATTGATTGGTAAAGACCGAGTATATAAGATTGAAAATGAGGAACTCTTTTTTTTTAAAAGGAAAAAATATGCTGTAATCTACAAAGGAAATTATTTTTCACAAATTCATAAACAATTAACAAATAAGTCCCGTGTAGTAAGGAAGCCATGGAAAACCTTATTGACAAATCCTTATTTCAAAAATGAGCACCTTGTAATGTATGCTAAAAATGATAAATTAAATGACCTAGGTATTGGTCATGTTTTTTTAGCTCATGATAGTGATTCTACAGAATTCTATTTAAAAAGTAGAATTGTTATGAATGATTCTATTCCATTCTTAATCAACAAAAAAGGAAAGGCAATTAATTATTCTAATCGTTCGAGTCGTTTGATTGATTTACATTTAAACTTTCAAAACCTAAATCTTAATACCAAAGATTTAATAGCTTCTAAACTCAAAAACATTTCTAAAAAAATTAATTTTCCAATAAAAGATTTTATGGCCATATGGGCAGGAGATTTATGTTTTGAGGAAGGAGGATACTATAAGGAATTTGAAACTTATATTGAGACGGAACTTGATGAAAATTTTGAAACACAGGAAATTGAAAAAACAAGAGAAATACTTATTCCCCGCTATAAATTAATGGTTTCGACCTTGGAGCCAGCTACCTCATTTGTGAATAAACTATTGGCAAAAGGAATTCTAACAAAGGAAGAGGATCGATATAGATTTCTTTTTTCTCCTTTGTTCAAAATGAAGATCTATAAAAACTTTTGTATGTTTTACACGAGCGAAAAAACACCAAGAATTGTAGCCTCTGAAAAAAATAAATTACGTTGGAACTATAAAGGTTTATTGTTGAATTTTGACATCGATAGCTCTGTTAACAATACGTTGTATGGAGGAATTAGGATACCGGCTAAAGATTTATTGTTAGGCTCTTCGCTTTAACTAGGCTGTTTTGAATATTTTGTTTAATGTCTTGTGAATATGAGAAACACTGCAATTAAATTTCAATGAGAGTTCTTTCAAACTTTTGTTTTCCTCTGAGCGAAGTTTAAAGATTTGATTTTTATCGTTTTCAGTAAGAGGATCTGGTCTTCCCATCGCAGAGTTCCCCCCTTTGGGTCCATATTTTAACCTTCTCTTAGTCCACAAATCACTGTTGTCCCTTTTTCCTGTGAGAAAACCAATTTTAATCGATTCACTGTAGCTTGACCACTTGAGATTTTCAACTTTATTATTCTGCAAATTTCCGTCGAGGTGAATGACTACTTTGTTTTTTCTTGGTCTTTCATTTTTGATGAACATTGAAGCCACAAGTTTATGAGGGTACATTGTCTTTTTTTTCCCGGAATTGGCTATTAAATCCGTCATTAGAAAACCATTTCCCGGATGAATTCTTTGGGTTTTTTCTTTGGATGAAAAATGAACAATACGGCCATTTTTATACTTCTTTGTTCTTTCTAAAGACCTAATATTTCCAAGACTAGAAATTTCATAATCTGAAAACCCTACGATTTGTTTCCATAACTCCATGATTCAGAAACAATAAACTCACGAAAAAGTTCATTAACTTAGGGCAAATTCGAAATTTTCTGCATTTTGATATAAATCGTTAAGAATTTCATTCAACTCTTCAATATCATTTGAAGTAACAAGCTGTGTTTTAATATCCTTAAAATTCGATATGCCCTTAAAATAATTTCCATAATGGCGTTTCATTTCTGCGACTCCCAATTTTGTCCCTTTCCATTTAATACTTGATGTTAAATGCTCTTGAACAGCTTCGACCTTTTCTTTAAACGACGGGCGTTGGTGATGGGAATTGTGCTCAATAAAATGCTTTATTTCTCTAAAAATCCAAGGGTTTCCAATACTGGCTCTACCAATCATGACACCGTCAACTCCATATTTGTTTTTGTATTCTATAGCTTTTTCTGGCGAATCGATATCACCATTTCCAAAAACAGGGATATGTAATCTAGGATTATTTTTTACTTCAGCGATCAAAGACCAGTCAGCATTCCCCTTATACATTTGTTTTCTGGTTCTACCATGAATTGAAATGGCCTCAATACCAACATCTTGAAGTCGTTCGGCTACTTCAACAATATATTTTGTGTTTTCATCCCATCCTAATCTTGTTTTTACGGTGACGGGTAGTTTAGTCGATTTTACAATTTCTGCGGTCATCTTGACCATTTTTGGGATGTCTTGAAGGATACCCGCACCCGCACCTTTACAAGCTACTTTTTTAACTGGACAACCATAATTAATATCAATAATGTCTGGTTTTGACTGTTCTGTAATTTCTGTTGCTTTTTTCATGCTTTCAATATCAGAACCAAAAATTTGAATACCTATTGGCCTTTCATTTTCATAGATATCTAGCTTTTGCCTGCTTTTTACAGCATCTCTTATGAGTCCTTCGGAAGAAATAAATTCAGTGTACATTAAATCTGCGCCATAACGCTTGCATAATTCCCTAAATGGAGGATCACTAACATCTTCCATTGGAGCAAGTAATAAAGGAAAATCCCCTAGTTCTATATTTCGGATTTTAACCATAACAATCTTATCTCTGATTAATTATTTTCAAATACGATTTAAGTTGTTGTTCATTTTCACCACTGAGAATCATCAATTTATCGTCAGTTTCGATAATAATGTAATTATCTAAACCATCGATTATCGTCGTTTTATTTGAATTCGTTTTTACGAGACAATCTTTACTATTAAAAAAGTATATTTCTTTATTGTTTTGTGAGTTTTTATTTTCATCTTTTTCTAATAAGTCTTTTAAGCTCCCCCAAGTACCTAGATCGCTCCAATCAAAAGTTGAAAGAACTACAGAAGTATTTTTGTCTTTTTCTAAAATGGCATAATCAATTGAGATGTCCTCACATTTTGTAAAGGCCTCATTTAAAAAGTCATCCTCCATTTCAGTATTATATGACTTTAGGTCCTCAAAAAATAGGTTATAAAGCTCTTTTGAATGATTTTTGAAGCTGTTGATTATAGTCATTGATTTCCAAACGAACATCCCGGAGTTCCAATAGAAATTACCTTGTTGAATAAATCTTTTTGCAAGATTCAAGTCAGGTTTTTCTCTAAATTGTTTCACTTTAGCGATGTTATTTATTGAACCTTCTGAAGCATCAAATTCGATATATCCGTAGCCAGTATCGGGTCTATTTGGTTTAATTCCAAAGGTTATTAGGTCTTTTGAGTTTTTGGCTTTTTCGATTCCTGTATTTAGATCTTTAAAAAATTGTGTTTCATTAATAATTAGGTGGTCAGACGGAGACACGAGTAAAACAGCATTAGAGTCCTTTTTGTGAATTTTGGCTGTTGCATAAGCAATACAAGGAGCCGTATTCTTTCTCTGGGGCTCGCACAATACCTGCTCACTATTTATTCCCAATTGTTCGACAACTTTGTTTTGGTAATTTAAATTGGTTAGAACGTAAATATTTTCTTCAGGAACCATTTTATTAAAACGATCAAAAGTCAATTGAAGAAGACTTTTCCCGGTCCCTAAAATATCTAAAAATTGTTTGGGATTTTCTTCAGTTGACAAAGGCCAGAAGCGGCTTCCGACTCCACCAGCCATAATCAAACAATAGGTTGAAGAATTGTTCATTTTTTTTTCTTTACTTCAGCTAAAGCATGTATTAAATATGATTTACCTGAATCCATTTCTTTGCAAAGATACCGGGTTCTTCGCAATTTTCCCTTTGAAAAGACTTTTTTATTGATACTAAAGATGGCATGTTCATCTAATTCTTCCAAGGTTTGGGTGTTTTTAGCTTCATCATATTTTTTTAACACTCTTGAGAGATGAATGTCTGAACAAGACGATGCTTTAGGATTTCGGATAGATTTAGTTAATGTATTTTTTATATCAACAGGAAGTGATGAAACAGTCAAAATGGGTTCTAGCAATGAGATATATTCTTTTTTCCATTCATTACCGTGAGGATTTACATAGGCTCCATGACTCTGAAATGTATTTAAATGAGCGAGTTCATGTAAAGTTGTAATAAGAAAGGCGTATGGATTTAAATCTCCGTTAACGGTGATTTGAGACGTGCCATTTTTTTTTGATGATGGCCTAAAGTCACCTAGTTTCGTACTTCTTGGTGCAACAATCTTAAACTTAACATTTGAATGCACGATGAGATCGGAAACATAAACCACAAATTCTTTTGGGAGATATTTTTTTAGGATATTTTGAAATGTGATGGATTGGTCCATTTAGATTAGAAAATTAATGAATCAAAATAAAATAGCATTAGATTTACATTCAAAGTTTATACTTTAAAATTATGTTTATTTTAGTATCGTGAAGTTGTTGTATCATTTTGGGAGGTATTTTTTAATGTTAAAAACCCTCTTTTCAGTTCCATCTAAATGGAATATTTTGTGGAGAAGAGTAATTTCTGAGCTCGAAATTATTGGTGTAAGTTCGTTATTTATAGTGGGTCTTATGTCCCTATTTATGGGAGGAGTCATCGCTTTAAATACCGCTTATCAATTGACAACTCCATTATTGCCAGACTACACGGTAGGTTACATTACCCAGCAAAGTACATTTTTAGAATTTTCGCCTACAGTGATGTCATTAATTCTCGCAGGGAAAGTGGGTTCTAATATTGCTTCCGAAATTGGTACAATGAGAGTTACCGAGCAAATTGACGCATTAGAAATCATGGGCGTCAATTCTCTAAACTATTTGGTTCTCCCTAAAATAATTGCAGCAATGTTATTTTTCCCTATTTTGATTATTTGCTCAATGGCCTTGAGTCTTATTGGAGGATGGTTGGCATTGCAAGTTTCGGGATTGATCAATACAGAAGTATATGTAATGGGAATACGTTCTTTTTTCGATCCATTTCACATTACTTATGCACTCATTAAGGCTGTTTGCTTTGCATTTTTAATTGTTTCAGTGTCTTCTTATTATGGATATTATGTGCGTGGAGGTTCATTAGACGTTGGTAAAGCTTCTACTCAGGCTATCGTTACGAGTAGTGTTGTCATATTAATGTCAAATTTTATACTTACCAAATTATTGCTTTTTTAATGATTGAGGTTCAAAATATCGATAAGTCTTTTGCTGATCTTCAGATTCTCCACGATATCTCCACAGTTTTTGAAAAAGGGAAAGTGAACCTAATAATAGGGCAATCAGGTCAGGGTAAGTCTGTTTTGGCAAAATGCATGGTCGGTTTACATGAGGTGGATACAGGTCATGTAATTTACGATGGCAAAGATTTTACTTCAATGAATCGTAATGAGAGAAGCTTAATTAGACAGCAAATTGGTATGCTTTTTCAAGGGTCAGCTCTTTTTGATTCAATGAATGTAGAGGAGAATGTTGGGTTTCCTCTTACGATGTTTACCAATAAATCAAGTGCAGAGATAAAAAAAAGGGTAGACTTCTGTTTGGAAAGGGTTAATCTTACTGGTAAAAATAAATTGTTGCCTTCAGAATGTAGCGGAGGTATGCAAAAAAGAATCGGTATAGCTCGCGCCATTTCAATGAATCCTAAGTATTTATTTTGTGATGAACCTAATTCTGGTTTAGATCCTAAAACGGCTATACTGATTGATGGATTAATTCAGGATATTACGAAAGAATACAATATGACTACTGTGGTAATTACGCATGATATGAATTCTGTTATCGAAATTGGTGAAAATGTTATTTTCATTTATGAAGGAAAAAAATGGTGGCAGGGTGATAAAAAGTCAATTATAACCACCGAAAACCCTGAAATTACTGATTTTGTTTATGCCTCTGAATTCATGAAAGAAATTCGTCAGAATATTCGAAACACAAGGACCTAAATTTTCTTTTTATTTGTCTTAAAAAAAATTATCTTTGCATCCGCTTTAAAAGAGTTTAAGGCCTGAAAGTTTTCTTTCGAATTGAAATAATTGCGGATGTGGTGAAATTGGTAGACACGCTAGACTTAGGATCTAGTGCCGAGAGGTGTGTGGGTTCGAGTCCCTCCATCCGCACCATTATGGGTCTCGTTCTACTGAACGAGACCTTTTTTATTGAATTAATATTTACATAATGAACGTAGTACAAGAAAAAGTTGATAAACTAAACGCTATTTTAAAAGTCCAAATCCAAGCTGATGATTACCAATCCAAGGTGAAGTCTACCCTCGAGGATTATCGTAAAAAAGCAAAAGTCCCTGGATTTAGGCCCGGTCATGTGCCTTTAGGAATGATTAAAAAACAATATGGAAAAAGTGTTTTGGCTGAGGAGCTTAATAAAATTTCCAATGACGGTTTATACAAGTATTTACAAGATGAGAGCATAGAGATTTTAGGAAACCCTATTCCTTTGAAAGATGATACATTTAAAGGCGACTTAGATAATCCAGCTGATTTTGAATTTTCATACGAAATAGGATTCACTCCAAAATTTGATATTCCTTTGACTGCCAAGAAGAGTATGGATTATTTTTTGGTTAAAGTTGATGAGAAGCTCATATCAAAACAAATAGAAGATTTACGCAAGCGTTATGGGAAATTAGAATCTACTGACGAAGTTGGTGAAACAGACATGGTCATGGGATTGTTTAGAGAGTTAAATTCTAAGAATGAACCAAAAGAAGGTGGGGTAGAAAATAATTCTACGATATCAATGGAATTCTTAACGGATAAGAAAGCTATAAAAGCACTTAAAGGCAAGAAAGTAGATGATTATATAGTTATAGATCCTCGTACGGTTTCAAAAGACGCTAAAGACCTTGCATCAATGCTTGGGATAAAAGAAGATGAATTGGACGGGTTGTCAAAACAATTCAAATTCACCATTAATGACATCAAAAAGATGGAAATGGCAGAGCTCAATGAAGAATTGTTTTCAAAGCTTTTTCCAGAAGGAGAGGTTAAAACCACTGATGATTTAAACAAAAAAGTTGAATCTGATTTAACAAATATGTTCAAAGAAGATTCTAATCGTTTATTTACCCAAACGATTTATGAGTTTTTAATGGATAAAACAAAGATTTCTATGCCAGAGGCCTTCTTGAAAAGATGGATTAAGCTATCCAATGAAAAGCCAATAGACGACGAAACTTTGGACAAAGAATTTGATGGTTATTTAAAATCAATGAAGTGGCAATTGATTCAGGGGAAAATATTTAAGGAGAATGATATTCAGATTTCCAATGAAGAGGTAATGGATTTTACTAAATCTCTCTTGGTCTCGAATTATGCGCAATACGGAATGCCTGCACCAGAAGATAAGGAGCTTACGGAAACAGCGATGCGACTTTTGAAAGATAAAGAGCAGGTTAATGGTATTTATGACCGATTGACTGAAAAGAAGCTTTCAGAATATTTTCAGAACAATGTTCCAATGAAAGAAAAACATTTGAGCTACGATGACTTTGTTAAAAAGGCTTCAAAGAAGTAATACTCTCTGCTTTAAGATGAATTGGAAGAACAAAATTATTTGATCATTTGTTCAAATTAGGAGCTCTAATTTAAAGGGCTAACAGTGTGAATAAACGTTTTATATTTTAATTTTGTACACAATTATAAAACAATTAATAATTTAAAATAATAATTATGGCCCTAGTTGGTAAAACGTTCCCGGATATGTCTGTAAAGGCGATTGATGAGATGGGAGATGCATTTCAAATCAATGTGCTTAAACAAGCATTAGATAACAAAAAGAAGGTATGCCTTTTTTGGTATCCCAAAGATTTTACATTTGTCTGTCCAACTGAAATCCACGCATTTCAGGAGGCTGCTGAAGAATTCGAAAAACGAAATACTATATTAATCGGAGCATCGTGTGATACAGCAGAAGTTCATTTTGCTTGGTTAAGTACGTCTAAGGAGAATGGTGGTATTGAAGGTGTTCAGTTTCCTTTAATTGCGGATTCAACTCGAGTTCTTGCGATGGAGCTGGAAATTCTTGATTTCAATTTGTTTGATGAAGAACCAGGAGATGGTGACAACGTACCATACAGAGCTACATATCTGTTAGATGAGGAAGGATTTGTATTTCATGAAGCTGTTAACTTTTTTCCTGTTGGTCGAAATGTACAAGAAGTTCTTCGGTTGATTGATGCATATGCACACAATCAAAAGCATGGAGAGGTCTGTCCTGCGAATTGGGAAGAAGGTAAAGATGCTATGGATGCTACGAGAGATGGAGTTGCCGATTATCTAAGTAAGCACTAACATGTTTGTTGAAGCAACTTCGGATGATTTAACGTTGAAAGTTGAGCAACACGAAAAAGTGATGGTTCAATATGGTGCGACTTGGTGTGGGAATTGCAAGATTACGAAGCCAAAGTTTAAAAGATTCTCGAGGGAGTTTGAAAACATTTTATTTATTTATGTGGATGCTGAAAAATTTCCGGATTCAAGAAAGTTGGCTAACGTTAGTAATTTGCCAACCTTCGCGAGTTTTAAAGATGGAGTGCTTGTTAAAGAAGCGCAAGGAAATAAAATAGAAACCATAGAACAGGTATTAGATGCGATTACCGGTAATTAAGCATATCGTCTCCTTTATTGAAAAAAATGATGAGGATTTTGTCGTTGAGACCATAGAAACGTTAGAAGATCTTATTGATCTTGAATCTTTGAAAGATGAAGAGATTGATGTGATTGGAGAATTATTATCCAATTTATCGGGAGCGATTGAGGTTTATGAAGACATCAAAAATGGAACTGAAAAAAAAACCGCAATCAATGCTTTTATGAAAAGAGTACAGGGATCTATAGATACTTAAACTCCTAACTGATTCAATTTGAGAATGCCATGCTTTTGTATGGCATTTATTTTGTCTATCAATATTCCTTTCGTTTTATTATAATTATTTTAGCACTCAAAACATTTTACATTGTATGTCCGACTTACTCCAAAAATTAGAGGCTATTCATTTTCGATTTATTGAGGTTGGTAATTTAATTACAGATCCGGACATTATTGCCGATATGTCAAGGTATGTCAAACTAAATAAAGAATACAAAGAGCTTGAGGTTTTAGACCAAACGTACCAGAAATACGATAATTTGATGTCTAACCTTAAAAGTTCAAAAGCCCTTCTTGAAGAAGAATCAGATCCTGAAATGAGGGAGATGGCTAAAATGGAAATTGAAGAGTTGGAGTCACAACGCCCAGAGATGGAAGAAGCAATTAAGCTCATGCTTATTCCTAAAGATCCTGAAGATGATAAAAATGCAATTATTGAATTAAGAGCAGGGACAGGTGGTGATGAGGCATGTATTTTTGTAGAGGATATATTCAGAATGTATTCAATGTATTTCAAAGAGAGGTCATGGAAACATGAAATTATAAACTCTTCCGAAGGTACAGTGAAAGGGTATAAGGAAATATCAATGAGTGTTGAGGGTGAAGGGATTTATGGAATGTTGAAATTTGAATCAGGAGTCCATAGGGTTCAACGCGTACCTGAAACAGAATCTCAGGGAAGGGTTCATACTTCAGCCATAACAGTAGCCGTATTACCCGAAGCAGAGGATGTTGATTTTGAGCTGGACATGACTGATGTTAGGCGTGATACATATAGAGCTTCAGGAGCGGGAGGACAACATGTTAATAAAACTGAGTCTGCAATTAGATTAACCCATATTCCAACGGGTGTTGTTGTGGAATGTCAGGATGGGCGAAGCCAACATAAAAATTTAGAGAAAGCGACTTCTGTTTTAAGATCTAGATTGTACCAAGCCGAGCTGGACCGGATAGAAAATGAAAGGGCAGAGCAACGAAAGACCTTAGTGGCTTCAGGTGACCGGTCTGCTAAGATTAGGACCTATAATTATCCTCAAGGAAGAATAACAGATCACCGAATAAACAAAACCATGTATAATCTGAGCTCATTTATGAATGGAAATGTACAGGACATGATAGACGCATTAAAAATGGCAGAGAATGCAGAGAAATTAAAAGGTGAGCAAGAATGACTAGAAAACAATTGGTTGAGCAGATTTTTAAGAAAAAGTCCTTTTTATGTGTTGGTTTAGATCCGGACCTTGAGAAGATTCCAGAACATTTATTAGATACCGAAGACCCTATATTTGAATTTAATAAGTCCATTATCGATGCGACCAAAGATTATTGTGTAGCCTATAAACCAAATTTGGCATTTTACGAATGTCTTGGAATTGATGGATGGAACTCTTTTCAAAAAACGATCAGTTATATTCCCAATGATTGCTTTATCATTGCTGATGCGAAGCGTGGGGATATAGGAAACACCTCTTTATATTATGCAAAGACCTTCTTCGAAACTTATCCATGTAATGCAATTACAATTGCTCCTTATATGGGTTCAGATAGTATACAGCCTTTTTTAAGCTATGAAAATAAATGGACGGTTGTATTGGCTATGACCTCAAATAAAGGGGCTAGAGATTTTCAATTTCTAGAGGTCAATAATATTCCTATATACGAATCAGTTGTTTCGAAATGTCTGGAGTGGGGAAATGAAGAAAATACAATGTTTGTGGTCGGTGCAACGCGTTCCTCAGACATTTCAAAAATACGAAAACTAGCACCTAATCATTTTTTTTTAGTTCCAGGGGTAGGGGCTCAGGGAGGTTCTTTGGAGGAAGTGGTCAAGTACGGAATGACAAACGAATGTGGACTACTTGTCAATTCATCGCGAGGAATTATTTATGCCGATAAAAGTGAAAACTTTGCGAATGGGGCAAAAAAAGAAGCGTTAAAAATACAATCCCAAATGGCGGTGTATTTAAAACGCTTTTAAATGTTTTAATAAGAAGGATTTTCTTATTTAGAAACTAAGTCTTGATTTTCTATCTCTACATTATCAATACTTCCATAGGCATCACAGCTAGCTGTTCTTCCAGCTCCGCATGAAATTAATATGGTGGTTAAAAATGCAAGTAAAAATACTAATGTTGCTCTCGATTTCATAGTGTAAATTTTTGTTGTTCGTATTAGTCTAACGGACCTAGCGCATTTAAAGTTACAATTAAAATTAAAAAAATATTGGAATTGGGAATTAAATAATAGAATTTTATATGGAATTTCTTATAATGATCTAAGTGAAATTACACATACCCGTCTTTTTTTTTCTAATTCTTCAGGTACTCATGAATTTTGGTTTCTCACAAGAAAGTTATACAATTCAATATGAGAATGGACAATCTGAAAAGAGGTGGCCCAAATATCTTAAATCCGATACTCTTAAAAAGAAAAACAATATCCAGGTCGAAATGAGAAGGTTAAATTTCAATTTAATAGAATCTGGTTATTTTTTAAATGAGGTTACTCTAATCGATACAAGTAAAGTGTGTTTGGTTAATCTTGGGAATAAGTTCAACAATATTATTTTAACGGATTCAGTGGATATTGAAAATGGGATTTTTAATAAAGCAATATACACTCAGCACTTAACCCCAAGGCGATTCGCTCAATATTTAAAGAATAAGGCCCGAAAGTATTTGAATTCGGGTTATCCTTTTGTGAATGTTCGTCTCATAAATAGTTCTATTAAAGATGGTCAGATATCCGCTACTTTAGAGATTGTTAAGGGGAATTATAGTGTTTTAAGGAAAATCCACATAAAAGGAGATTCAAGCGTTTCTCAGAACACAATTCAAAGTATCATTGGGACTACGATTGGGGAGGCTTATAATGAATCAAAAATTGGTCAAATTGATGATAAAATAAGTCAAAATAACTTTATCAATACCATTAAGCCTTCTGAAATTCTTTATACAGATGAGGGGCATGAGATCTTTTTATATGTTAAATCTGATCGTGTGAGTTTTTTGCGAGGGGCTATTGGACTACAACCAAATCCCGTTAGTCAAAAAATGGCTTTAACAGGGGAGGTGAATTTGAAGCTCGAAAACACTTTGAAAAAAGGTGAATTGTTCAAGCTCAATTGGCGAAGTATTAAGCCACAAACGCAACGATTAAATATCAATTTCAATTATCCTTTTCTTTTTCAAAGTCCATTTGGAATAGCTTCCAATTTTCTTTTATACAAACGCGATTCCACTTTTTTAGATTTAAATGCAGAATTTAACATCTCTTACAGACTTGATAATGGTATTCTGTTTAGGGCGCATTATCGATACGTAAATTCAAATTTATTGAGTGGAGCCTCCAATAGTATAGAATTTGAGTCTCTCAGTTCATACCGAACCAACTCCTACGGTCTTTCAATAGAGAAAAAAGAAATTGACAACATCATGAATCCTTCACGCGGAAGAATATTTGAAGCAAAGGTGTATTTGGGTCAAAGAAAACGTATTGGAGATTCTACTACTTCTTTTTCAAACACTACTTTTTCTGGTCATCTAAATTACCAAGAGTACATACCTCTTTTTAAGAGACATGTTGTCGTATTTGCAGGAGTCTTTGATTTGTATTCAAGTCCTGTCATATATCAAAACGAACTGTTTAGATTCGGAGGATTAAATACTTTAAGGGGTTTTAATGAAGAGGAACTTTTTGCTTCAGTAAAAGCTCAGGCGACAATTGAGTATAGATTTTTACTGGATAAGAGCAGTAATGTGTTTGTCTTTTTTGATCAATGCATGTATGAAAATAGTGCTTTAGATTATGTTCAAGACCATCCTTTTGGATTTGGTGGAGGAATATCTTTTGGTTCCAAAATAGGTGTTTTTAATATTACCTACGCTTTAGGAAAAAAGTTTTCCAACCCAATAGACTTCAGGTCTAGTAAAATACACTTCGGATATACTACTTATTTTTAGGATTGATTTATATTTGCGTTAATGGTGAAAAATGTACTTTACCTTTCTTATGATGGAATGACTGACCCTTTAGGTCAATCTCAAGTTTTACCTTATATCATTGGGCTTACGAAAAAAGGATTTCATTTTCATCTCATTAGTTTCGAGAAGCCAGATCGGTTCCTTGATCACAAGAAAGACATTCTTAAGATATGTGAAGATAACGGTATTGTTTGGGTCCCGATGCTCTACACAAAGCGTCCACCATTACTATCTACTGTTTGGGATGTCTGGAGAATGAAAAGAAAGGCATTTTCCTTGAATAAGGAACATTCATTTTCCATTGTACATTGCCGAAGCTATTTATCTGCCTTAATAGGGATTTCAATGAAAAGAAGGTTCAAAACAGCATTTCTATTTGACATGCGTGGATTTTGGGCAGACGAAAGAGTCGATGGTAATTTGTGGAATCTAAAGAATCCTATTTATAAGTGGGTTTACCATTTTTTTAAACGTCAAGAGTTGTTATTTCTCAATGAGGCAGATTACACCATTTCATTAACCACAGCAGGAAAGAATGAAATGCTTACATGGAAAGGGATTAAAGACTTGAACGAGAGGATAAAGGTGATTCCTTGTTGTGCAGACTTAAATCTATTTAAACCTGTTTCGAGAGATTCCGAGGAATTCCTTTTGGGGTATTTAGGCTCACTAGGGACTTGGTATATGCTTACTGAAATGCTCATGGTATTTAAGAAGGTAAAGGAGACCATCCCTAATGCAAAGTTTCATTTTTTAACGAAAGACGACCCGAAAATTATTTACAGTGAAATTAAAGAACTAGGAATTCAACCTGAAGATATAATTGTTGAAGAAAGTGATCGGAAAGACATTCCATTCAAAACTAGAAATTGGAATTTTTCAGTTTTTTTCATTCTTCCATGTTTTAGCAAACTGTCATCTTCTCCCACCAAACAGGGCGAACTTATGGGAATGGGAATACCTGTAATCTGTAATAGTGGAGTTGGTGATGTTGATTCAATTGTCGAAAAGTATCAATCAGGAATTGTAGTACTTAATATCAATCAGCTTAATTTAGATGAATTGTTGAATAAAAAATTTGATAAACAAACTTTGAGAAAGGGAGCAAATGACTATTTCTCTCTCATCAAGGGAGTAGAATCATACCATATGATATACGAAAAGATATGCTAAAATTTAATATCAAAACAGATAAAGTCGTTAAGGTAGATAATAAGAAAGATGTTCATGTTTTTAATTCTGAAGATGATAACCTTGATCAAGTTACTGTTGAATCATTTGGAGAAGAATGGTCCAAGTTTAATTATTTTGACGAAGAGGAAATTAATAATATTGGTAATGAGTATTTTGATATTGTTGACTTTTCGAAATTCGATGAGCATTCAACGGCCTTAGATGTGGGGTGTGGTACGGGGCGTTGGTCTGTTTACTTGTCATCTAAATTTTCTAATGTTTATGCAATGGATCCGAGCAAAGCGATTTATGCTGCAGCAAACTTAACAAAAGATATTCCTGGTATTCACCTGATTAAGGCATCAGCAGAGAATATTCCATTCGAAGATGACACATTTGATTTGGTAATTAGTTTGGGAGTTTTACATCATATACCTGATACACAAAAAGCACTGAATTCTGTTGCGAAGAAAGTTAATAAGGGAGGACAGTGTTTGATATACTTATATTACGCATTGGACAATAGATCCTTTTTTTATAAGATGATATTTTATTCTTCTAGTTTCTTTCGTTTTTTCATTTCAAAATCGCCCTCTTTTCTAAAGAAAATAATATGTGATTTTATTGCAATTTTTGTTTATCTACCTTTTATATTTCTTTCGAAATTGGTGAAGTTTATTTTGGGAGAAAAATGGGGGGATAAAATTCCACTTTCTTATTACTCAAACAAATCATTTAATGTAATTCGAAACGACTCATTAGATCGATTTGGAACTCCATTAGAGCAGAGGTTCTCAAAAAAACAAATAGAGAAAATGATGCATGAAGCAGGCTTACACGACATTAAATTTTCTGATAACCAGCCGTATTGGCATGTAATAGGCCAAAAATAAAAATCTTATGAAAAGAGTAGTGATTATTTGCCCCCATCCCAAAGATGTTGCTCCTGGACAAAGATTGAAGTACGAACAGTATATTGATAATTGGAAAAAAAATGGATTTTTTGTTGATGTAAAACCATTTATGACTGATCGGTTCTGGAGTATTGTTTATAAAAAAGGACATTATTTTGAAAAAGTATTTTGGACCATCTATGGATATCTCAGAAGGGTGAAATTACTTTTTATGTTAAGGAAATACGATCTTTCATATATTTTTCTTTGGGTCACGCCATTTGGTACTACATTTTTTGAAAGGATGTATTGTTTTTTTTCAAAAAAGGTGATTTATGATATTGATGACTTGGTATATCATAAAGACCACAAGAGTGATGCAAATTCTTTTTTGGCAATTTTGAAAGGACGTAAAAAACCGATTTATTTAATGAAACGTTCGAATCATGTCATTACATGCACTCCACATTTAGACTCATTTGTTCGAAAATTCAATATCAATACTACTGATATTTCTTCAACTATAAATACAGATAATTATATTCCGGTTAATAAGTATTCAAATGATAATGTATTAACGATTGGGTGGAGTGGGAGTCATTCTACCTCGAAATACGTTTATTTATTACAAGATGTACTACTTGAACTTTCAAAAAAGCACAAATTTAAATTGTTGGTCATTGGAGATCCGACATTTCATATTGAAGGATTGGATTGTGAATCTATTAACTGGATTGAAAAAACAGAAGTTAAAGACCTTCAGCGAATAGATATTGGAATTTATCCTTTGCCAAATGAAGAGTGGGTATTGGGAAAAAGTGGACTCAAAGCACTTCAATATATGGCCTTAGGAATTCCAACAATCGCAAGCGCTATTGGAGCGAATCATAGGGTAATTGAGGATGCGGTTTCAGGAAAGTTAGTAGATAGTAATGAGGAGTGGAAGAGGGCTTTAGAAGAATATATTTTAAATCCAGATTTACGAAAGGAGCATGGGGTAAAAGCAAGAGAAAGGGTAGAATCTTTTTATTCTGTAAAAGCCAATGAACCTGTTTATTTGGAAGTTATTAATTCCGTTATAGACGCTTCATGAAACTGATCTTTGCAAGCCATAACGAGAATAAGGTAGCTGAAATTCAAAATATGTTAGGTGAAGGATTTCATTTGATATCCTTGAAGGAACTTTGTTTTTATGATGAAATCCCCGAAACCGCCGCAACTTTGGAAGGAAATTCAATAATAAAAGCCGAAACGGTTTTCGAGCGATTTCAAATGCCTTGTTTTGCTGATGACACTGGCTTAGAAGTAGATGTATTAGGGGGAGAACCTGGAGTCTATTCTGCGCGATACGGCGGAGAAGATAAAAATGCAGATAAAAACATGGATCTGTTACTCAAAAACCTACAAGGTAATTCAAATCGAAACGCAAGATTTAGAACAGTGATTACCTACCGAATTCAAGACGAAACCCATCAATTTGAAGGTGCAGTAGAGGGCAGCATTATTAACGAAAAAATAGGGGTGTGTGGATTTGGCTATGATCCGATATTTATTCCAAAAGGATCTAAAAAAACTTTTGCTCAAATGTCTACCGAAGAAAAGAATACGTTTAGTCATCGGGCTAGAGCATTCGAAAAACTGAGAATATTTTTAAGACAAGGTTAAATTTCAAATTGTATTTTTTTTACATTAAATTTAACGATAAATAGAGCTGTAATGTTTGAAAATAAAAAAGTATTGATTCTTGAAGGAGGAGGTTTTAAAACATCTTTTTCAGCAGGTGTTATGGATGCTTTTCAAATGCAGTCTCACAATCCTTTTGATTCATATGTTGGTGTTTCTGGTGGTTGTATCGCACTTTCCTATTTTCTGAGTAAAAAGTATGGTTTTTTCTATCAGTGTATGCGAACGCTTTGTCAAGACGATCGTTTTGTGAAATATACAAAAGCGTTTTCCGAAGGGCTTATGAATCTTGATTTCTTTTATGATATCGCCTACAAGGAATTCCCGTTTGATTTTGATCAAGCGCTGAAGGAGCTAGAGGGGAAGGATTATTATATCGTCCTTACAAATAGCAGTGATGGTTCAACAGAGTATCATAAGCCGACTAGAGAAAATTGGGTTGATTTGACTATTGCAGCAAGTACAGTTCCTATGTTAACAAAGGGTAAGCATTTGGTTGGTGATGTTCATTATTCAGATGGGGGAATTTCTGATCCAATCCCTGTTAAATGGGCTGTAGAAAATGGGGCTACCGATATCGTATTGGTCCGGACCACACATCACAACTTTAAACCAAGTATGCTTAGACCCGAATATTTCGCCTCAAAATTTATCAGGGCCAATGAAAAGATTAAGGCAGATGTCGAGAATTTTCAAATTAAAATAAAAGAATCTATCGACTATATTGACACACTTCCTTCAAACATTCAGATCGATCAAATTGCTCCTGATTTCGTTTTGAATTCGAATATATTTACAAATTCAGTTAAAAACATTGAATTGGATTATAGGACGGGGCTTGAATCAGGATTGAATTACATTCATTCGCTTCAAAGTGAAAAAAGATTTTCTAAAACTCCCCAATAGAAATTGAAACGGAGTCTACGTCTCCATTAATAGGGGGAGTAAGCTTGCGAATGATTACCTTATATTTCGCGTTAAGCCCTTTGCTTTTCAGTCGTGCCATAATACGTTGACCAACTGTTTCAATGAGTTTAGAGCGAATAGACATCTCATTTTTGACGATATTATTTACCCAAACATAGTCAATGGTATGCTCAAGATTGTCTTCAAGTGCACCCTTTGTGAAATCGGTTTCAATAAATACATCAACAATATAGTGTCCGCCGATTTTTTCTTCTTCGTCAAGACAACCATGAAAGGCATAAATCTTAATTCCTTCAACTGAGATATTATGCTTCATCCTTTATTTTGTATACATGTTGCAGTCCCTTTTCGATCCTTGCTAACACTTCTTCTTTTCCTAAATATGATGATATGTCAAACATTCCAGGGCCAGATCCTACACCAGTTACGAGAATTCGGAAGGGTAATAATACTGCTCCAAAACCAAGTTCGTTTGAGTTTAAGAAATCTTTAAAAGAGGACTCAATCGTATCGGCATCGAACGTATTTAGCTTCGTTAGAATAAGCTTCCATTTTTCCATGATTTCAGTAGTATTGGATTTCCATTTTTTTGAAATCATTTTTTCATCATAGTTTTTAGGCGATTCTAAAAGATAGCTTCCGTCTTTTAAAATATCTAATGGAAAAGTTGCTCTTTCTTTCATTAGGCCGCAAATGGTTTGAAGACTTTCTTCAGATAAGTTTGAATCCGTTGAATTGGAAATGATCTTGGCCAAAGAAAGGTCGTCTTTATTTCTTAAATATTGTTGTTGGAACCATTTTGTTTTTTCAGGGTCAAATTTGGCACCAGCTTTAGAGACCCTATCAAGTGAAAAAGCTTCAACAAATTCTTCAAGAGAGAAGATTTCTTGAGCTGTTCCAGGATTCCATCCTAGAAATGCCAGCATGTTTATAAATGCATCTGGAAAATACCCTTTTTCACGATATCCAGAGTACAATTCACCTTCAGTAGTAGTCCAATCAATTGGAAAAACAGGGAAACCTAAACGATCTCCATCTCTTTTAGAAAGTTTGCCATTCCCATCGGGCTTAAGGAGTAGTGGGAGATGTGCAAATTCAGGTCTTTGCCATCCAAAGGCATCATAAAGAAGCACATGAAGGGGAGCAGAAGGCAACCACTCCTCCCCTCGAATAACGTGACTAATTTTCATCGCATGGTCATCGACAATATTCGCCAAATGGTAAGTTGGCATTCCGTCACTTTTAAATAGAACCTTATCATCTAAGTTGTTTGTATTAACTACAACCCATCCTCTTATGTTATCTTCGAATCGAACCTCTTCGTTTCTGGGCATTTTCATTCTTATGACATATGGAACTCCTTCCTCTAACAATCGGTCCACCTCTGATTTTGGAAGTGTAAGCGAATTTCTCAAATTCATTCTACTAACTCCGTTATATTGCCAATTGGGCATCCCCATTTTTTTTGCCTCTGATCTCATTCGATCGAGTTCTTCAGAGGTATCGAATGCATAATATGCATTGTCATTTTCAATCAGTCTTTCAGCGAAACTGCGATAGCTCGATTTTCTTTCTGATTGAATGTATGGCCCGTATTCTCCACCGATCCCAGGTCCTTCATCTGGGCTAATTCCACACCAGTTTAGGGACTCAAGAATGTAATCCTGAGCACCTTGAACAAATCTTGTTTGATCAGTATCTTCAATACGTATAATAAATGTTCCTTTATGTTTTTTCGCAAAAAGATAATTATATAAGGCTGTTCTTACCCCTCCCATATGTAATGGTCCAGTGGGTGATGGAGCAAAGCGAACACGAACTTCGTTTAATGACATAATTTGAATTTGGAGGCAAAGATAGTTAAATCCTATATTTTACTTAAGGATAACAATATAAAGTATCGTAATATGGGCTGTATCCTGCCCAAACCCCTAATGCACCATCGCTCATATTGCTGGGAGCATTAATTGGAGTAGAAAAAGGATTGCCAGAATTTACAATTTGATTTAGTTTGGCATCGTAATATGTAAATACGTATTCATCCATTTTTGAAAACTTTACAACCACAGTATCACCCAATCGATAATATCTTTTATACTCCTTTAAGTGAGTGGAATCTTTACGGTTCATGGGGTTTTCGTAAAAGAACTCAAATGAGATGCCATCAAAATATTGGTCATCAAAGTATCCTCCTCGTCCTCTTTTAAAGATGTCATCCTTTGGCAACCCATTTGCTTTTAGATTGGTCCTTTTGACTTCCCACTTGTAGCCGTCGAATTGGTTTGGTGTATCGGATAACATGGCCCAGGAATAACCATATTCAATGGTTTCAGGTTCTAATTTCCAATAGATTGAATCCAATGGGGTAGGAGGTACAATTTGCGTTGTCCCAAGGTAACTCTTATTGTCATGGCGAATTCGGAGAGTATAATCCTTATTAATTTCTCCAATAAGAGCTGTATTTGAATAGACCATAATAGGAATCTGTAAAATCTCACTGTGTTTTTTTAGACGTAACATCTCAGCCAATTTATATTGAGATTGGAGTGGTAAATCGACGACATTATAGAGCTCAAGGTCGAATGTATCATTATCACAAATAATTTCCACCTCAGCATCATAGACAAAACCAGTAAGATATGACGTTAAGTCTGTAGCAGAATAAATGTCTGCAGAGCTACTTAAAAGTACCAAGGGATGTTGATTGGTCTCAATAGTTCCATCAACTACTATTTCTGCTACATATCCAGGGATATCAATTTCAACCTCCTTAGAGCAAGAGAAAATCGTAATCAAACAAAGGAATAAAAGGGGCAATAAAAATTTCATAAATGTTTAATGAAAGGTAATGAATATTTAGAAGAGCTTAAATAATTTCAATATTGCTTTTTCTTTTTATTTTGGAACTGATATCGATGTCAATTCTTCCCAGCTGAATGCCTGCCCATCCCACTTGATTGACCAATACGAGTTCCCCGATGATGTTTTTTTCTATGATCGGTTTTTCAAGAAAAGTATGTGTATGTCCTCCAATAATTACATGTATGTTTTTTGTTTGACTCGCCAACACCAAGTCTGAAACTTTTTCTTTACTGTCGTATGAAAACCCAAGGTGGGATAAACAGATGATTAAATCACATCCTTCTTGTTTTAATGTTTCAGCAGTTCGGTTTGCAATATTAATGGGGTCTTGGTAAACGGTATCACCATAATTGCCTTTCGAAACCAATCCATCCAATTCAACGCCTATACCAAATACGCCAATTTTAATTCCATCTCTATCAAATACTTGGTATGGCTTTGTTTCATTTTTCAATAGGGTATTAGAGAAATCGTAATTGGAGCACAGAAACGGGAAATTGGCATGTTTTTTTGCAAGCTTAAAGCCTTCAAGTCCAATGTCAAAATCATGATTACCCATGGTACTTGCGTCATAACCCATTTTACTCATGAGTTTCATTTCAAGATTTCCATTGAATGTATTAAAATAAGGAGTGCCCTGAAAGATGTCTCCAGCATCTAGAAGAATTACATTTTCTTCTTCACTTCGAATTTTTTGAATGATTTCAAATCTTTTTGCGACACCTCCCATTCCTGGGTATTTTGAGTGATTTTCTGGGAAAGGGTCTATGTTAGAATGGGTGTCGTTCGTATGTAGAATGGTTATTTTTTTTCTCTTTTTTTTGTGAGTTTGAGCTATGATTTTAGGAGCTAAAAGTAGGCCTCCTGAGCTCAATATGAATTGTTGGAAAAATGATCTTCTTTTCATTTAATCCGAATATTTTCATCATTAATTAATTGAACTTGTATTTTCGCCTCCTCAATTACGACATCCCTAATCAATTTGTTTGTTTCAACCATTTCGATGCTTTTTTGAAAAAAATCCATATGATCTCCTCCATTGTACAGATAATCGGAGGTGATTACCCAAAAATCTTCGGTCTCTGTTTTGTCAAAACCATTAAATTGAATGACCCCATTAGTCATAGTTATGTTAGAAATGGGCTCTCCACCCGTTTCCGAAAGGTATAATTCAATGGATGCTAATTCTTTTATCGGCAATCTGGCCCATATAATTGTATTGTCAAAGGGCATTAATTTGTACAAATCCCCCAAATAGACAGGACCAATACCAATACTCGATCTTATTCCCCCGGTATTTAGCAGACAGAATACGGGTTTAGACATTTTTACATTTTTTGTTTGATTTGTAAAAACAACATCTGCCATCCAATTCATGAGATTCGATGAGGGTCTTTTTACAATGAAATTTGCATTGGAGTTGGCAATCTCAACATTCATTTTCTCATCCAATTCCTCTCGATAAGGCTGAATGATGTCATTCATCACATCAGATTCTTGGGTAGATTTTTCTACCTTAATCTGTGGGGCTGTTTCTATATATAAATGACTAGTGCAAGCCGAAAGGCCTGCACCGATTAAAAATAATGATATGAAAACATTGGTTTTATTCAATGCTAACTTTCTTATCAAGAGAGCCTTTATCCGTTATAACTGTTAATATATATGTTCCTGGGGATAGGGCGGAGGTATTGATCATAACGACTGGCGTATCTGTATTTGTTGCGTTAATCAAAGTTTGACCAGTTGAGTTTGTCAATTTATATGATTTTATATTTAAACCATTGATTTGAGCATAAATTTCATTTTTTGCAGGGATTGGAAAAACAGAAAAATTACTTTCCATTTGTTCTATAAGACCGATATTACCACACAAATCGGTATCGTATGTCATTTGATAAAAATCAATGAAGCAGGCAAAGTCAATAGAATCAATAAATGGGTTTCTATTTCCTTGCAGGTTGTAGATGTATTCATGTCTGGCAATTTCGTAATTATCCGGCACGTCATTAAAATGCCAGTTTCTCAATGATTCTTGATTTTGGTTGGATGGTATGCCCCAATTTAATCCGCCTGTTCCGTTGTAGCAGGTTGACATATACATAAGAGCTCTTGCGGCATTTCCTTTGTGCGAAGCGCGAGGCTCATATACGAGTTGACCATCGTCGTTATACCCAACACTCCCCTCTAAATAGCTAAAAACGGTATCGCCTGTAATGTCAGCCAATGGTAAATTGCTTCTTGGAGAGTTTGCATTAGGTAAATTGGCTGGATACAAATTGTGTTGATCGGAATACTCCTCCTGCTCTGGATCACTGCAAGGAAATGTAGGCATCCAAGAATGTGCATATGTATGTTCTCTTGAGAAATCGTTATCCGACCAATCAAAAGGGTCGTTAAAAACTTTGTTCTCTCCGGAATAGCAGCATGTAACGTATGACTGACCATTTAGGGTGTCTTTTACTTCAAATTGACTCATTAAAGTCGTTTTATATAAGAAATAGGTAATGTAATTGTGCGGATTGATTAAAGCGGTCAAATCAGAAACTAAATCCGTGTTGGAACTTGATATCCCGTTGTAATAATTTCCTACTTGTGAACCCAAAGAGGTAACCTGACCATCTGCAGGATTGTCTTGCAAATAGTTCTCAAAACCATTAGATCCATTAAAAGCAAAAACCTTGAAATAATAATTTTGATTTGCAATGATTCCTCTAGGCGTAAAACTAGTACCACTGCCAACGTATGCTACTTTTGCATCTCCAATATAATCTCCTCTTCTGTATGTGTTCGCATCAGATGGTGCCTCTGTGATAGGAGAACCATTCTTCCATAAAACAATATATTGCTCTGCATTTGTTCCATCTTGGTATTCACCAGAAAGTGTATATGGTTTTACATTTGGGAAACTTAATGAACTAGGATTGGAACTTGGTTCTGTTGCGACATTGTCGGTTCCAACGGCATTTATATTTATTACGTATGGGTTTTCATCGTCATCGTCATTGCCAATTGATAGTATTGCAGAAACCGAACCTGTCGTTGAGGCGGCATAGTCCAAATTAAAGTTTTGTGACGATAAAGGACCGATTGTTGTTGGAGCTAAATTCGTAGAAAAATCTCCGGCATTTATACCAGAAAATGAAACGCTAGAGATGGTTAGAGTTTGTGAGCCTGTATTTTCAACAGTAAGTGATGTTGATGCAGAATTACCAATCATAAATGTTTCATTATTTAGAACATCCATTCCTCCAATTTTAATATTGATTTCTCTTGCTGGTGCAACATATGGAAAAATGTCATTCAAGTCCCTGGGTATCAATTGATAGTTGGCATTAAATTGTCCCAACAGAGCAACAATCGATACTGGGCCGGAAGGAACCGTCGTTCCATCAATATCTGTAGACCCATTGATACGGACATCAAGTGTATTGGCACCATCGGTAATTTGGACAGTACTACTTCCTCCTGCAAAAACGCCGCTTTGAACAAAAGTCACGTTGTCAATTCGAACCAATTGCGCCTCTAATGCTTCTGTTGCACTTGTAATTGGAATCAAAAGAGGTTGCGGTAAAGTTCCTTGCCCAAAACTTGTGTAGCTCGTCGTTGGAGAAAGTTCCAACAAGCCACTAAATTCGAATAAAACGCCCGTTGCGGAAATCGAATCTCCTCTTTGAACACCAGACAAATTACTTCCATATGCGGGAAGTGCAGCAGTACCATCTTGAATGTATCGAATATTTCCAAGCTCAGAACCATTAGTTGCTACACCTGTAATCGTAACCGTTTGCCCAATGGCTTCGTTTCTTGCATCTGCAATCGTTTGACTCATCAATGAATTAGAGAAGAAAATGATGCTTATTGTTGTAAATAGTTTGTTCATAAATATTAAAATTGAAATCCTAGTGAAAAATTAAATCGAAGACCTTGACCGATGAATACGGTGGCAGAATTTGCGTCAAAATCAGCAGTACCGTCTAAATGGTAATTGTTTCTGGCATCTGATATGTAGAGCGTATTCAGGGCATTAAATATATTGGCTTTGAATCTCAGCTGACTTTTTTCAAAGCGAACGGTGTATCCAGCATGGATGCTAAGGAGCCCATATGAGGGAATGCGCCAAGAGTCTTTTCCACTCGTTTCGCCGGATAGCGAATTTGGATTAAAATCACTATAATATCTATCAAAGAAGGTGTATTTGAGCTTTAGGTAGCCATTTTTTGCAAACGCATATCTTAAACTTGCCGCATAAGTAGATTGTGCGGCATCACCGACATGAACACCTCTTGCATCAAAAGAAATGGTATCGGAATAAATGACTATGTCTTCTTTCGAGGCCCATCTCCAATCTCCTATACTTACCATGCCCTCAAAGCTTAGCTTTTTATGTAAAATCACCGCAAAATCCGTTTCAATACCGATGTGCATTGCATCCATACCCGGAACATTCACTCGAATAAATTCTGAGGGATCTAATGGGTCGGGAACAGATAATCCGTAGGGTAGGGGTCGGTTCTCCCATCGGGTAACATAACCATTTGAATTTAAGCTAAAACGTTTAGATCTGTATCCATAACCCACTTCGAGGGCAAGGATTTTTTCATTTACCAGATTGTCGAAAAATGTATTGGTATTGTTGTCAACTACATTGCTGTATTGTGGTGTTCTATTTAGATAACCTAGATTCAAGAAAACATTTGAAGTTTCTGTGATGTTATAATTTGCCCCCGTTTTAAAGGTCACTCCATTTCTCGAGATCCAATCTGTCTTATTAAAGTCCAACCCTTCTGAGTTACTTGTGAATGAAAGGCCGTTGTAAATTACGGTATCGTGGTGACCTATTTCAATAACTGTATCTCCAACGGTAAGTTGTTTTTTTCTAAAGTAGTCGATACCTCTATAGAAATTCATGACGGTTGAGACATTAACAAAAGCGGTCCATTTGTCTTTCGAATATTCGGCTTGCCCAAAGGCTCCAGCCCATTGAACTAATCCATCTCTATGGTTTTGGTATGGCCGATCTTCTCTTGCGATTTTGTCACCTACAACTTTCATGGTTGTCGATGCATTTAGATCTGATTCGTTGATAAAGTAATCACCTCCAAGAAGGTCAATGACTTCGGTGTAATGCTCACCCTTATAATAACGGTAATCCAAACCACCCGCAATATTCCAATAATCATTTGGTTTATAATCAAATTGAGACAAACCTCCCAC